>JAHFTD010000016.1 GCA_023269565.1 Opitutaceae bacterium
GATATATCCCGCTAGGTGCGCCAACTTTCCGCCTCGTGAACGCGTTCGCTCCGGTCTTCATGCTATCCGGTTTGCTCGCGGCCGGCTCCGTCTCTGCCGTGCTGCCCGTGGCGGAGGACCCCGCCGCGCGCGTCGTTATCCTCGCCAACAGCCGTGAGCCCGAGTCCGTGCAGCTGGCCGAATTCTATGCGGGGCAGCGTGGTGTGCCGGCCGGCAACATCGTCGCGCTGCCGATGCCCGACGGCGAGTCGGTCACCTGGCGCGAGTTCATCGACCAGATCTACCAGCCGCTGCAGGACGAGCTGCTGCGCCGCGGCTGGCTTGAGGGCCTGACCACCAAGCTGCTCGATCGCTACGGCCGCCGCCGGCTGGAAATTACCACTCACCGCATTTCCTATCTGGTGGTCTGCCGCGGCGTGCCCTTGCGTATCTACCACGATCCGACGCTGCTCCCACCCGAGCTGGCGGCGAGATTCCCGGAGAACTTCCGGACCAACCAGGGTGCGGTCGACTCCGAACTCAGCCTGCTGGCGAAAAGCGGCTACGAAATCACCGCCTCGATCCAGAATCCGCTCTTCGGCCGTGATGGTGCGGTCGATCCCGACATGGCGCTCGTCGTCAAGGTCGCCCGGCTCGACGGTCCCACCTTGGCCGACGCGCGCCAGCTGGTGCTGTCCGCTCTCGCGGCGGAACAGCACGGATTGCTCGGCCGTTACTATGTCGATCTCAAGGGGCCGCATGCCGACGGCGACCGCTGGCTGGAAGCCGACCGGTGGCTGCTCGATGAACTCGGCTTCGACGGCGAGACGGAGGACTCGGGCGCAACCTTCGGCGCCGCGGCGAGGTTCGACGCGCCGGTGTTCTACTTCGGTTGGTATGCGGGCGAGCTTAACGGGCCTTTCCGGCGCGAGGGTTTCCGCTTTCCGTCCGGCGCCATTGCGCTGCACATTCACAGTTTTTCCGCCAACACGGTGCGCTCCGCCACGCAGGCTTGGTGCGGGCCGCTCGTGGCGCGCGGCGTCACAGCCACGGCCGGCAACGTCTTCGAGCCCTATCTCGGGCTCACCCACCATCCGGACCTGCTGCTCCGCGCCCTCGCCTTGGGGCGGACATTCGGCGATGCCATCTATTACGCGCTGCCGGTGCTCAGCTGGCAGGGCATGGCGCTCGGCGATCCGCTCTACCGGCCGTTCCGGGTGACTCTCGACGAGCAGCTCCGGAATTACACCCGGCTGCCGGCCAACCTCGCGCCCTATGCGATCATTCGGCAGGCTAGGCTGCTGAAAAAACAAGGCGACGCGGCCGGGGCGCGCGCCGCCCTGCAGGCAGGCATGGCAACCACGCCGCACCTCGCTCTGGCCCTCGCCCTTGCGCACGAGGCGCTCGCCTCGGGCGAACCGACGGCGGCGGTCAGCGCGCTGGAGTTCGCCCGGGTCATGAAGCAGCACCGGCCGGAGGATTGGCCGCTGGCGCGCGAGATCGCCGCCCTGCTTGCCGCGCATGGCGCCCGGAACTCCGCGCTTCTGGTCTACGCTGCGCTGGCTCGCTCCCCGGCACCCTCGCGCGAGGCGCTGCGGGAAATGCTGGAAGCAGCGCGCCAGCTCGCTGACGCCGCGGGCGATCTGTCACTTTCGCTCGAGTTCGCGCGGCAGCTCACCGGCTTGTCGGGCGGCCGGCCCTAGATTTTCTCGACGATCCGGTCGGCCAGCCCGTAGGCGATGGCCTCCTGCGCATTGAGGTAGAAATCGCGGTCGGAATCGCGGGCGACTTTTTCGATGGACTGGCCCGAGGCCGTGGCGAGGATGTGGTTCAGTTCCTCGCGGAGTTTTTCCATTTCCTTCGCCTGGATGTTGATGTCGGTGGCCGGGCCGACCATGCGGCCGGTGATGATTGGTTGGTGGATGAGCACGCGCGCGTGCGGGTAGATGAGGCGGTGGCCCTTGGCGGCGGCGCAGAGCAGGATCGAACCCATCGACGCGGCCATGCCGGTCACGACGATGGTCACGGGCGAGCTCAACAACTTCATCGTGTCGTAGATTGCCATGCCGGCCGTGATGGAGCCGCCGGGGGTGTTCATGTAGAAGGTGATTTCCTTCCCCGGCGCGGTGGTCTCAAGGTAAAGGAGCTTCTCCGTGATGTCCTTGGCGGTCTCGTCGGTCACCGCGCCCCAGAGGAAAATCCGGCGCTGCTCGAGAAATTTCTTCTGGATCATCGCCCCGACGGGAGTGGGCGTCGGGCGGACCATTTCTTCGCGCTCGTCCTCGTCTTCGTCGTCGAAGCGGGGCTGGACCGGGTTCTGGTAGTCATGCTGGAAATTAGCGGGTGGCATACGCGACGAAACGTGCACCGGTTGCGCGGTTTTGCGAGTAGTTTTTCTCCGTCGAACCGGTCGGCGCGGACCGCCGCGGGCGCCTCAGTAGCGGACCTTGTCGGGTTTGGCCGCCCACTCGCGGAACGCCGTTTGCGCCTCGGTGCGCAACAGTGGCTGCATCCGGATCGCGCGCTGCTCTGGCGGCAGCGGCATCTGCTGGTAGATGAAGTCGTCGTCGAAGCCGATCGCGGCGGCGTCGCGTCGCGTGTTGCCGTAGAAGACGACCGGGATTCGCGCCCAGTAGATCGCCGCGAGGCACATCGGGCACGGTTCGCAGCTGGTGTAGAGCTCGCAGTCGGCGAGCTGGAAGGTCTTCAGCTTCGCGCAGGCTTCGCGGATCGCCGTCACCTCGGCGTGCGCGGTCGGGTCGTTGGTGGAGGTCACGCGGTTGATCCCCCGGCCGACAATCTCGCCGCGGCGCACGACGACGCATCCGAACGGCCCGCCGCGGCCGGCGCGCACGCCGTCCTCGGCCAGCCGGATAGCCGCGCGCATGAATTGGTCTGGGTTCATCTGCAAGGGAAGCGTGAATATCGTGCTGACAGCTGACAATGCCATAACCACGCTGTCGGGATGAGTCACCCCGACATCGCCGGCCTGGAGATCCGCGGGCCGATGCTTTCCGGTTACGCTGAAATCCTCACGCCCGAGGCCGGGGCGTTTCTCGCGGGCCTGTTCGACCTGTTCGACGCCCGCCGCCGCGACCTGCTGGCCCGCCGCGTCGACCGCCAGCACGAGATCGACGCGGGTCGCATGCCAGACTTCCTCCCCGAAACCGCGCCCATCCGCGGCGGCGACTGGCGGATCGCGCCCATCCCGCCCGACTTGCTCGACCGCCGCACCGAGATCACCGGCCCGGTCGAACGCAAGATGGCCATCAACGCCCTCAACTCCGGCGCGCAGTGCTGGATGGCCGACTTCGAGGACGCCAATTCGCCCACATGGGAGAACGTCATGGCCGGCCAGCTCAACCTGCGGGACGCCATCCGCCGCACCATCACCTACACCTCGCCCGAGGGGAAAAAATACGCGCTGCGGGACAAAAATGCCGTCATCATCGCCCGCCCACGCGGCTGGCATATGGAGGAAAAGCACGTCCGTTACCGGGGCGCACGGGTTTCCGCCTCGCTCTTCGACTGGGGGCTCTATTTTTTCCACAACGCCCGCGAACTCGTCGCGCGCGGCTCCGGCCCGTATTTTTATCTGCCGAAGATGGAAAGCCATCTCGAGGCTCGGCTGTGGAACGACGTCTTCCTCCACGCGCAGGCCGCCGTCGGCCTCCCGCGCGGCACCGTCCGCGCCACCGTGCTCATCGAGACCATCCTCGCGGCGTTCGAGGCGGAGGAGATCCTCTACGAGCTGCGCGAGCACGCCTCGGGGCTCAACTGCGGCCGCTGGGACTATATGTTCAGTTTCGTCAAAAAATTCCGGAACCGCCCGGACTATCTTTTCCCCGACCGCACGCTCATTACGATGGAGGTGCGGTTCCTGCGCGCCTACGTGACCCATGTCATCCAAGTCTGCCACCGCCACGGCGCCTATGCGATGGGTGGCATGGCGGCGCAGATTCCGATCAAGGGCGACCCCGCCGCCAATGAGGCCGCCCTCGTCAAGGTCCGCGCCGACAAGGAGCGCGAGGCCCGCGCCGGCCACGACGGAACCTGGGTCGCGCACCCGGGCCTCGTGGCGACCGCGCTCGAGGCCTTCGCCCGGCACATGCCGGGCCCCAACCAGCTCCACGTCATCCCCGCAGGAAATATCACCGCCACCGACCTGCTCGCGCCGCTCCACGGTCCCATCACGGAAAAGGGCGTGCGTTGGAACCTGCATGTCGGCGTCCGCTACCTCGAGGCTTGGCTCGGCGGTTCGGGCGCGGAGCCGATCCACAATCTGATGGAGGATCTCGCCACCTCGGAGATCTCGCGCTCGCAGCTCTGGCAATGGCTGAAGTTCGGCGCGAAACTCGACGACGGCCGCCCCGTCAGCGCGGAGCTCTACGACCGGCTGCTGCAGGAGGAACTTGCCGCCATCCGCGCGGAATACGGCGCCGAGCGCTACGACTCCGGCCACTTCAAGGAGGCAGTCGAACTTTTCATGCGGATGTCGAAGAGCCCCGACTTCGACGAGTTCCTGTCACTGCCGGCCTACGAACTCCTGTCCTGAATGCCGACCAGCCTTGCCTCGCTCAATGCCTGCGGCCGGCCGACCTTCACGGCTGAGCTCGGCCACCTGTTCGAGCATTCGCCGTGGGTCGCGGCCGAAACCTGGCCGCAACACCCCTTCCGCGACCCAGCCCACCTGCACGCTGCGCTTTGCGCCACGATGTGCGCTGCGCCGCGCGACCGGCAGCTGGCGCTCATCCGCGCGCATCCCGACCTCGCCGGGCGCATGGTGCAGCAGGGGAAGCTCACCGCCGAGTCGACGCGCGAGCAGGCCAGCGCCGGGCTCGACCGGCTGACCGCTGCCGAGCTGGCCGAATTCACCCGGCTCAACGAGGCTTACCAGGTGCGGTTCGGATTTCCCTTCATCATCTGTGCGCGGCTCAATGCCAAGGACGCCATCTTCGCTGCGATGCAGGAGAGAATCGGCCATGCACCCGGGGACGAGCTTGCCGCCGCCCTCGCCGAGATTGAAAAAATCGCATGGCTTCGGCTGCAGGACTTGTTAAAAGGATGACCATGACCGGTAAACTCACCACCCACGTCCTTGACCTCACCACTGGCCGGCCCGCCGCCGGCATGACCATCGAATTCTGGCAGATTGACCGCCTGCCCGCGCTGTTAAAGACCGTCGTCACTAACGCCGACGGCCGCACCGACCAACCCCTGCTCGGGCCGCGCGACATGGTTGTCAGCACCTACGAGTTGATTTTCAAGGTCTCGGCCTATTATACCGCACGCGGCGTGGCCTCGCCCTTCCTCGACCTCGTGCCGGTGCGATTCGCCATCGACGACGTCGACGCCTCTTATCACGTCCCGCTCCTCGTCACCCCCTGGTCCTACAGCACCTACCGCGGGAGCTGATCTCGACTCATGGCGAATTGCGCGCATCGGCTCGTCCGCATGATTGGCGAACTCGGCCGCGTGACCGATGAGCCGGGCCGGCTGAAGCGGACGTTTCTCTCACCGGCAATGAAGCGCGCGAACGCGCTTGTCGGAGGCTGGATGAGGGAGGCGGGACTGAAGGTGCGGGTGGATTCCGTCGGCAATCTCGTCGGCCGGCTGGAGGCTGCGAACCCGAAGGCGAAGATTTTGCTGCTCGGCTCGCACCTCGATACCGTGCGCGACGCCGGAAAGTTCGACGGCGCGCTGGGCGTGCTGCTGCCGATCGTCGCACTCGGTGAACTCAGGCGGCGCGGCGTGAAACTACCATTCCACGTCGAAGTGCTTGGCTTCTCAGAGGAGGAGGGCGTGCGCTTTGCCAGCGCCTACCTTGGGAGTAAGGGTTATTGCGGGAAACTGGGCGCACGGGATCTGGCACGGCGCGACGCGGACGGCATCAGCGTCGGGGAAGCCTTGGCTCGGTGGAACGGCCCGACCCCAGGACTTTCAAAGCGCGTTGGGGTCAACGCGCTCCTCAAGCCGGCCCACCTGCTTGGTAAACTAATAGGTTACTTGGAAGTCCACATCGAGCAGGGCCCGGTGCTCGAGAAAGAGAAATTGGCCGTCGGCGTTGTCTCGGCCATTGCCGGCCAGAGCCGCTTCAAATTGACTTGGACGGGTCAGGCGGGCCATGCCGGCACAACGCCAATGATGCTGCGCCGCGATGCGCTCGCAGGCGCGGCGGAGTTCGCTGTCGGCGTGGAGAAATATGCGCGCGCCCTCCCTGGACTGGTGGCGACGATCGGCGCACTCACCGTCTCGCCCGGCGCGGGCAACGTCATCCCCGGTGAGGTTGTCCACACGCTCGATGTGCGGCATCCGCGCGACGCCGGCCGTCGCTCCGCCCTGATGCATTTCGGGCGCCTCGCCACCCGCATTGCCCGCCAGCGCGGACTCCAGCGCACCTGGCAGCGCACGCAGGACAACGGTGCGGTCGTTTGCTCGCCGGAACTTACGGCGCAGCTCGTCCGGAGCGTGCGGGCCGTTCAAGGCAGGAGCATTGCGCTCGTCAGCGGCGCGGGGCATGACGCCGTGGTCATGTCGGCGCTCGCGCCGGTGGCGATGCTCTTTGTCCGCTGCCGCGGCGGGCTCAGCCACCATCCCGACGAATACGCCTCACCGGCTGATCTAAAGGTCGCGCTGCGGGTGGCGGTTCATTTCTTGGAGCGACAGGCGGCGGAGTAATGAAATTTTGACCACGAATTGCACGGATGATATTTTTGGAGGGCCCGTCTCCCGGCGGGCCGCGGCTCGTCAGAAGACGAGCCCTCCGCCAGTCTTTGCCTATGAGCGATCGCATTGATCTCATCATCCGGAGCGGCAGTGTCGTCACGCCCGAAGGCGTGAGTCAGGCGGACATGGGCGTCGCGGAGGGACGAATTGTGCGGATCGCCCCGGCGATCGCCGAGCCGGCGATGGAGGAAATCGACGCAACCGGGCGGATCGTTTTTCCCGGCATCCTCGACGCGCACGTGCATTTCAACGAGCCCGGCCGCGCCGACTGGGAAGGGCTCGGCTCCGGGTCCGCCGCGCTGGCGGCGGGCGGTGGCACCTGCTTTTTCGACATGCCGCTCAACTCCGAGCCGCCGGTCCTCGAGGCCGCGCGCTTCCGGGAGAAACGTCTGCTGGCCGAGCGGCTCTCCTGCACGGACTTTGCGCTCTGGGGCGGACTCGTGCCCGGCAACCTCGACCAGCTGGCCGGGCTGCGCGATGCCGGCGCGATCGGCCTGAAGGCCTTCATGTGCGACAGCGGCATCGCCAGTTTCCCGCGCGTGGATGCCGCCGCGCTGCGCGCGGGCATGAAGCGCGCCGCGCAACTGGGCCTGCTGGTGGCGGTGCATGCGGAGGACGAGGCGCTCGCCGCGAAATTCACCGCCACGCAAAAGGCTACTGGCCGCGCCGGCGCGCGCGCGTGGCTCGCCTCACGCCCGGTCGAGGTCGAGTTGGAGGCGATCCGCGTGGCGCTGGAACTGGCAGGCGAAACGGGCTGCGCGTTGCACATCGTGCATGTGAGCAGCCCCGAGGGCCTCGCGCTCGTCGCCGGGGCGCGGGACCGGCGGGTCGATGTGACGGCGGAGACCTGCCCGCATTACCTGTTATTCAATGACAAGGATGTCGCCAGAATCGGCGCGCCGGCCAAATGCGCCCCGCCGATCCGCGATCAGAAACGCCGTCTCGCGCTTTGGGCGGAATTGCGCGCGGGCCGCATCCACACGGTCGGCTCCGACCACTCGCCGGCGCCGCCGGAGATGAAAACCGCGGATGACTTCTTCGCGATCTGGGGCGGCATCGCCGGCGTGCAGCATGGCTTCCAGTTGTTGCTGGGCGAATGTGCGGCGACACGGGAGAAGGATCTGCCCGTGCTTGCGGCGGTGCTGGCGCGCAACGTGGCCCGGCGCTTCCAGCTCGACGAACACAAGGGCCTCCTTGCCGAGGGACGGGACGCGGATTTTTCCCTGATCGAGTTCGGCCCCCCGCACGCCATTGCCGCGGACGAATTGTGGACCAGGCACCGGATCAGCCCGTATGTCGGGCGTTCGAGCTGCGTCCGGGTGACCCACACGTATGTCCGCGGCGCGGCGGTCTTCGCCGATGGCAGGTTGACGAACCGGCCTGCATCCGGTCAGTTTATCAAACCCCAACGCTGACCCATGAGCATTCCCTACGGACACACCCGCACGCGCGTCGCCGCCCGGCACGCCCTGATCACCCCCGACGGCCACGTGAAGAGCAATGTGCCCGGCATCACCGGCGCCGCGGCGGTCATCCTCATCAACGAGGCCATGGGCGCGGGCTTCGCCCAACTGCTCGTCGCCTTCGAGTCTGGCGGCCGGGCCGCGTTGCCTGCGAACGGCATCGAGACCTGCGGCTACTTCATGGGCGGCGGCGGCACCGTGACCATCGGCCGCCTGCGGAAGAAGGTTGCGGCCGGCGCGTTCTTCTTCGCTCCCGCTGGGTCGGCGTGGTCGATCACCGCGCCGCGGCGCGGCACGCAGGTCACGCTGTTCCAGAAAAAATTCGTTCCGCTCGCCGGCGCGCCCGCCCCGCGCGCGCTCATCGGCGACTCAGGCCGCGTGAAGGGCCAGCCGTTTCTTGGCGATCCCGACGCCCGGCTGCAGGTGCTGCTGCCCGACGAACCGGCGTTCGACCTGGCGATGAACATCTTCACCTACCGGCCCGGCGCCACGCTGCCGTTCGTCGAGACCCACGTCATGGAGCACGGGCTCAGCATGCTCGCCGGCCAGGGCGTCTACCGACTGGAGGACTCGTGGTATCCGGTCGCCGCCGGCGATGTCATCTGGATGGCGCCGTTCTGCCCGCAGTGGTTCGTGGCGATGGGCAAGACGAATGCGAGTTACCTTTATTACAAGGATGTCAACCGTCCGGCCCTCTGATTTTGAGCCGGCCACCGGCTTTGAGATCACGGTCAACGGCCGTGTCGTCCGTGTGCGGGGCGCGGCGCCGACCACCACGCTGCTCGACTGGCTGCGCGCGACCGGATTGACCGGCAGCAAGCAGGGCTGCGCCGAGGGTGACTGCGGGGCGTGCACCGTCGCGCTGGTCGACCGCGACGCCGCGGGTCGGCCGGCCTACCGCGCCTTCAACAGCTGCATCGCGCTCCTGCCGATGTTTGCCGGCCGTGAGATTGTGACTGTCGAGGGACTGGCGCGGCCCGACGGCCCGCTGCATCCGGTGCAGGCGGCGATGGTCGGGCACTACGGCTCGCAATGCGGCTACTGCACGCCGGGCTTTGTGGTCTCGATGTTCGAGGCCTACTATCGCGAGGGCTGCCGCTCGCCCGCGCAGATCAGCGACCAGCTCTGCGGCAATCTCTGCCGGTGCACCGGCTACCGGCCGATCCGCGACGCCGCCCTCGCGGCGCTGGCGGAGCGCCCACCTGCGGCGGGGGATATTTTTCACGAACGCCTTGCGCTGCCGGTGCGGCCACCAGGCGCACTGCATTACGGCGCGGGTGGGGGAAAGTTTTTCCGGCCGACGTCGCTGCCGGGGCTGTTCACCCTGAAGGAAACATTTCCCGAGGCCAAGCTGGTCGCGGGCGCGACCGAGATCGGCGTGGAGGTGAACAAGAAATCCCAGCCTTTCCCGCAGCTGATCTCCACCGAGGGTGTGCCCGAACTTACGCGGATTTCCCGGACCGACGCCGCCTGGCGTATCGGCGCCGCGGCCACGCTCACGAGCATCGAGGAGGCGCTGGCGGACGAATATCCTTCGCTAACCAAGATGCTGCGCGTCTTCGCCTCGCGCCAGATCCGCAACCGCGCCACGCTCGGCGGCAACCTCGCCACCGCCTCACCCATCGGTGACAGCGCGCCGGTGCTGCTGACGCTCGATGCCGCCGTGGTGCTGGCCGCCGCGCAGGGCGAACGGACGGTGCCGCTGGCCGGCTTCTTCACCGCCTACCGCCGGACCGTGATGCGGTCGGACGAAATCCTGCGCGAGATCATCCTGCCGCGGGGCGGGCCGGCGGCGGGACTCACGCGGCGCGTCGATTTTCTGAAAGTCTCCAAGCGGCGCGAGCTCGACATCAGCATTGTCGCCGGCGCCTTCCGAGTGGATGTGGATGCGCAGGGCATTGTGCGCGAGGCGCGCCTTGCCTACGGCGGCGTGGCGGCAATGCCGCGGCGCGCGTCCAAAGCCGAGGCGCTGCTGGTCGGCAAAGATTTCACCGAGGCGGCTGTCGCGGTCGCACCGGTGTTGCACGACGAGTTCCAACCCATCGACGATGTTCGCGGCAGCGCCGCCTATCGCCGTAGTCTCGTGATCAGCCTCTGGGCGCAGTTCGCCTCCGGCGACCCGGGGCAGACGGCTGCGGGCAATTTTGATTTTTCTGTCGGCGCGGCGCTACTGGCGACCGATGCGTCACGCGCACTACAGCACGAGAGCGCGGCGGGGCATGTGACCGGCCACGCGCTCTACGTCGACGATACCGCGCAGCGGCGGCCGATGCTGGATGTCTGGCCGGTGCTAGCGCCGCACGCCCGGGCAAAGATCACGCGGCGTGATGCGACGAAAGCCCGTCAAGCACTTGGCATCGCCGCGGTGCTGCTGGCGGAGGACATCCCTGGCGAGAACAACGTGGGCGTGTCGCGGCACGACGAGCCGCTGCTGGCCAAGGACGAGATTTCCTACCACGGCCAGATGGTTGCGCTGGTGGTGGGTGAATCGCTCCAAGCCTGCCGCGCCGCCGCGGCGCAGGTGGAAGTGGAGTATGAGCCGTTGCCGCCTATCACGACCATTGCCGGGGCCGTGGCGCAAAACAGCTATCACACGGCGCCGCACACATTGCAACGTGGCGACGCCGTCGCGGCGCTGGCGGCGGCACCGTGCCGACTCGAGGGCGAGATTGAATTTGGGGGGCAGGAGCATTTCTATCTCGAGACACACGCGGCTTGGGCCGAGGCCGGCGAGGAGGGCGCGGTGCTCATCAACTCCTCGACACAGCACCCGTCGGAGATCCAGGCCATCGTGGCCGAGGTGCTGCACTTGGCGCGGCACAAGGTCGTCGTGCAGGCTCCGCGCATGGGCGGCGGTTTCGGGGGCAAGGAGACACAGGGCAACGCCTTCGCGGCGCTAGTGGCGCTGGCGGCAGTTCGGACCGGCCGGCCCGTCCGCGTGCAGCTTGACCGCGACCTCGACATGCAGCTCACGGGCAAGCGTCATCCGTTCCACGCCCGGTTTCGCGTCGGCCACGACCGTGCCGGCCGGCTGCTCGCCGCGCACGTCGAGCTGGTATCCGACGGCGGCTGGTCGCTCGACCTGTCGCAGCCGATCCTCGACCGGGCGCTGTTCCACCTCGACAACGCCTACTACATCCCGGCGGCGCATTTCACCGGGCGCGTGGCGAAAACCAACCTGGCCTCGAACACCGCGTTCCGCGGCTTCGGCGGACCGCAGGGCATGCTGGTCATCGAGGAAATCATGGATCGCGTGGCTCGCTCACTCGGCCTGCCGCCCGAGGTTGTGCGCGAACGCAATCTCTACCACGGCAGTGGCGAGACCAACACGACGCATTACCGCGAGGAGATCGGCGACAACCGCGTGCAGGAAATCTGGCGGCGGGTGCTGGAGTCGTCGCGCTTTGCGGAGCGACGACGCGAGATTGAAGCTTGGAACGCGGCGCACCCGCACACCAAGCGCGGGCTGGCGGTCACGCCGGTGAAGTTCGGCATTTCCTTCACGTTGTCGCACTACAACCAGGCCGGCGCGCTGGTGCACATCTATCAGGACGGCTCGGTGCAGGTGAACCACGGCGGCACGGAGATGGGGCAGGGGCTGCAGACGAAGATTCTCGGCGTCGCCATGCGCGAGCTCGGGCTGCCCGCGGCGGACATCCGCATGATGACGACAAGCACCGACAAGGTGCCCAACACGTCAGCGACGGCGGCGTCGAGTGGTGCCGACCTCAATGGCGCGGCGGTGGCCGCGGCGTGCACCGCGCTGCGCGAGCGGCTGGCCCCAGTGGCGGCCGCGCTGCTGGGCGCCACGGCGGGGGAGATTGAATTTGCCGACGGCCACGCGACCGTGCATGATACGAACCGGCGTGTGCCGTTCGCAAAAGTCGCGGCCAAGGCCTATACGGAACGCATCAGCCTTTCGGCTACCGGCTTTTACCGCACGCCGGGTATCCAGTGGGACTGGGCGAAGTCGGCAGGGCGGCCGTTCCATTATTTTGCCTGCGGTGCGGCGGTGGCGGAGGTCGAGGTCGACGGTTTCACCGGCATGCATCTCGTGCGGCGCGTCGACATTGTGCACGATGTCGGCGACTCGCTAAATCCCGGTGTGGACCGCGGGCAGATCGAGGGCGGTTTCGTGCAGGGCATGGGCTGGCTGACGCGCGAGGAATTGAAATGGGACAAGGACGGTCGGCTGCTCACGCACAGTGCGAGCACCTACCAGATTCCCGCGTTCAGCGACGCGCCGGAGGTGTTCAACGTCACCCTGCTGCCGATGGCGGCGCAGCCGAACACCATTCACGGGAGCAAGGCGGTGGGCGAGCCGCCGTTGATGCTGGCCATCAGTGTGCGCGAGGCACTCCGCGATGCGGTCGCGGCCTTCGGCCAACCCGGCGGGCAGGTGCCGCTGGCCGCCCCCGCGACCGGCGAGGCGATCTTCGCGGCGATTCAGCACCGGCGGAAGTGCGGTTGACAAGTGACGGGCGGCCGTCGCCACGGGAGGTGTTACGCCTTGTGCGGTGCGAGAAAATTGACTAGGAGCTACCGCATGAACTCACGAATTGCCGGGTTGCGGGTCGCGAGCGCGTTCTTCGCCCTCGTGTGTGTGCTCCATGTGCTGCGGCTGCTCTTCGCAACCGAGATTGTCATTGCGGGCCGGCATTTGCCGATGTGGCTGAGCGCACCGGCCGCGCTCATCACCGGCGCGCTGAGTTACTGGTTCTGCCGGCTCTCGTCCACTGAGCATCAGGGTGGATAGCCAAGCGAGCAGTCGCTATCCCGACTTGAGGCGATCCCGCTCGGCGAGCAACTGCGCGGCGATGCTGAGGGCGATCTCGTGCGGGTGGTTGGTGCCGAGGTCGAGTCCGACGGGGCAGTGAAATTTTCTCGCCCGACTCGCCGGCAGCCCGCTCGCGATCATCTCGCGCCGGAGGATTTTCGCCTTCGCTGCGCTGCCGATGACGCCGATGTAGGGAAAGCTGCGCTCGGCCAGCGCACGCTGGAGCACGGGTCTGTCGGAGGCGTGGCCGCGTGTCAGGCAGAGCAGGAAGGCGTGATCCGGCATCTCCGGCACGAGGCTCTCGGGTGCGTCAGATTGGAGGTAGCGGGCGTTGGCGGCGCGCGGGAGGCGATCGAGCCACTCGCGGCGTGGGTCGACGACGGTGAGCGCGCAGTCGAGCGGAGCCAGCACGGGCACGAGTGCTTGCACGACATGGCCGGCGCCGAAGATCCAGATCGGCCACGCCGCGCCCGCGCCACCAGCCGGATGCGGCTCGAAGTAAAGTTTCACCGAGCCGCCGCAGGTCATGCCGACATCGCCCTTGAGGCTCCAGTTGACAAAACGCGGCTGTGCGCCGCCGCCGGCAAGCATCTCCTGCGCGACTGCGATGGCCTTGGCCTCGACGCGTCCGCCGCCCACGGTGCCAAGGTGCAGACCGGCGGGGGTGACGAGCATCTTGGCCCCGGTGTCCTGCGGCGTGCTGCCGAGCGCCTCGACCAGCACGACGAGCACGAAGCCGGCGCCCTCGCGCTCGAGCGCGGCAAGTTGATTGTAGAAGGCGGACGGGGCGGCCATGGTGCGGGGGAGGGTGGAGCGGACTCTCGCTCATCGCCCCCGGTGGGGCAAGCGCGGCTTAGCAGGAGCGCCGGCGTTCCTGCCAGCGTTCCTTGCCGGTGAACAGCGGCGGGGAATCGGCCACGGATTCATCGTGGA
The DNA here is from genome assembly GCA_023269565.1 of Opitutaceae bacterium. GTDB lineage: Bacteria > Verrucomicrobiota > Verrucomicrobiia > Opitutales > Opitutaceae > JAHFTD01. The sequence continues at coordinate 13,879 of JAHFTD010000016.1, forward strand.
TGAGGACGAAGTCCCGGTGGAATAGCTTCGATTCGTCGTCGGGGAACAGGGCGTAGGGCGGACGGACGGCTCGGTGCCGAAATAGAACAGGCCGCCGAGCTCGCCGTCCGGCTTGAGCAGCTGCGCCATGCGCTGCACGTAGGCGGCTCGTTGTGCGGGCGGGATAGCACAGAAAAAGGTGCGCTCGTAGATCACATCGAACGGCGCGGTGGGGATGTCGTAGGTGAAGAAGTCGCCCAGCAGCACGCGGTCGGCGAGCGGCGGACCAAGCCGGGTGCGGGTTTGGGCAACAGTGGCCGGGGCGAAGTCGAGGGCCGTGACCTCGTAGCCGGCGGCGGCGAAGGCGGCGATCTCGTGGCCGGAACCGCAGCCGGGGATGAGCACACTGCCGCCGCGCGGGTGGGGTTTCAGGTATTCCTGCAGGCGGCCCGGCACGCCGCCGAGGCCCCACTGAGTCTGGCCGCTCTCGTAGCGGGTGTTCCAGAATTCGGGTTGCCTCGGATGCAGCTCTTCCAGGCCGGGATGGAACCGCGTGCGCGATTGTGATTCCAAGCTAATTTAGCGTCCGGCGACTGCCGGCAGCCGCGAGTCGATTCGGGCTGGAGGGCAGACGGACTATACGGACGGGCAGGAGACCGTCCCTCCATTCTAGATCAGACCGAGCTTCATCTTCCCTTCCTCGGAGATCATCGACTGGTTCCAGGCTGGGTCCCAGGTGATGCGGACTTCGGCGTCGGCCACGCCAGGAACGAGGAGAATCTTGCTCTTGGCGTCCTCGGCGATGACGGGGCCCATGCCACAGCCGGGCGCGGTGAGCGTCATGGCGACGTCGACCTTGTGCGCGCCGTCGTCCTGCGTGGCGATGTCCATCGAGTAGACGAGGCCGAGGTCGACGATGTTGACGGGAATCTCGGGATCGAAAACTTGGCGGAGCTGGGACCACACGGCTTCCGGGTCGGGTGCCTGGCCGGTGGCGGCGGGCGCGAAACTGGCGGCGGCGACCCTCTCGCCGAGGGCGTCGGCGTTCTGGCTGGCGATGCGGAGGAGGCCGATGTCGGTCATGACGGTGAAGCTGCCGCCGAGGGTCTGTGTGATGAAGACCTTCGAGCCGGCGCTGAGCGTGAGCTTGTCGCCCGAGGGGATCTGCGACGCCTCGACGTCGCGGGAGAGGATGCGTTCCTTGCTGGCGCTCATGGGATCAGTTGTCCTTGAATTTGCGGCGGATGATGGCGGCGAGCTGGTCGTGCAGCTCCTGGTTCTGGATCTGGGAAAGGACTTCCTCGAAGAAACCGAACACGAGGAGCTCGTCGGCCTGCGGCTTGGCGATGCCGCGCGATTGGAGGTAGAATTCCTGCTCGGCGTCGATGCGGGCGGAGGTAGCGCCGTGCGAGCAGCGGACGTCGTTGGCCTGGATCTCGAGGCCGGGGAGCGAATTCGCCTCGGCGTCGGAGGAGAGCATGAGGTTGCGGTTGCTCTGGTAGGCGTCGGTCTTCTGCGCGTCGGGGTCGACGACGATGAGGCCGGAGAAGATGGTGCGGGTCTGATCAAGGAGTGCGTTCTTGTAGAGCAGGTTTGAGCTGGTGTTGGGCGCCTGATGGATTTGGAGCGTGCGCTGGTCGAACTCCTGCGTGCCGTGCGCGATGGTGAGCGCGAGCATCTCGGAGTGCGCGCCGGGGGCCTGCAGCTGCGAGAACGACTCATGCCGCGCTTGCCGCGCACCGGAGTGGAGGTTGACGGAGAGGACGCGGGCATCGCGGCGGACGACGGTGGCGTTGAACTGGAAAGAGAGCGATTCGCGGCTCCAGTCCTGCATGGCGACATAGGTGACATTGGCGCCATGGCCGACATGGATGTCGTTGCCGCCGCAGGCGAACTGGACCTCGGCCTCGTGCGAGGAGCGGAAGAAGTCGGCAATGGTGACCTTCGCGTGGTCGTCGGCAACGATGAGCGTGTGCGGGAAGACCGCGGCGCCGGCGCCGGCGGCGTAGTGGAACACGCCGAGCGGCAGCTCGACCTCGAGGTTCTTCGGGACGTAGATGAACGCGCCGTCCTCGAGGAAAGCCTCGTGCAGGGCGGCAAATTTCTCGGAGCCAAGCTTGGACGGCTGGGTGAGCAGGTGGGCGCGGACGAGTTCGCTGTGCTGGAGCAGGGCGTTCTGCAGTGTGTCGAAGATCAGGCCGCGCGCCGCCAGTCCGGGCGAGATGGGCTCATGGAAGACAAGCTTATGATTGGCGAGGAGGAGTGTGCCGGCGCCGGTGACTCCAATCTCGCGATGGGCGGTTTGCTTGAAATCAACGGTGGCGGGCGGCGCGAAGCCGTCGAGCGTGAGGCCGCCGAGCGAGGCGAAGCGCCAGCCCTCGTCGGTGCGCTTGGGGAAGGGCAGGGCGGCGAAGCGGGCATAGGCGGCGCGTTTGCGGTCGAGCCACCACGCGGGCAGATGCGCCACGCGCGCGAGGTGCGCGGCGAAGGCCTCGGGGGTGAAGGAGCCGGTGAGCGTGGCGGGGGACTTGGTTGCGACGGTGGGCATGGTCAGCCGACGCTCCCTTCCATCTCGAGGTCGATGAGGCGCTTGAGTTCGACGGAATATTCCATCGGGAACTGGCGGGCGAGGTCGTTGATGAAGCCGTTCACGGCAAGGCTCATGGCCTGCGCCTCGGTGAGGCCACGCTGCTGCATGTAGAATATCATCTCCTCATTGATCTTCGACACGCTGGCCTCGTGTTGCGTGGCGTTGAGGTCACCGCGCACGGTGATGGCCGGGTAGGTGTCGGTGCGGGAGTTGGTGTTGATGAGCAGAGCGTCGCACTCGGTGTTGTTCTTGCAGCCCTTAAGGTGGCGCGGGATGTGGACGAGGCCGCGGTAGGTGCTGCGGCCTTGGCCGACGGAAATGGACTTGGCGATGATGTTGGAGGTCGTCTCGTCCGCAGCGTGGACCATCTTGGCGCCGGTGTCCTGGTGCTGGCCGTCGTTGGCGAGGGCGATGGAGAGAACCTCGCCGCGGGCCTTGCGGCCCTTGAGGATAACGCCGGGATATTTCATCGTGAGGCGGCTGCCGATGTTGCAGTCGATCCATTTGATCTCGGCCTCCTCGTGCGCGAGGCCGCGCTTGGTGACGAGGTTGAAGACGTTGTTCGCCCAGTTCTGGACGGTGATGTATTGGATCTTGGCGCCCTTCAGGGCGACGAGTTCGACGACCGCGCTGTGCAGCGTGGCGGTGGAGAACTTCGGCGCCGTGCAGCCCTCCATGTAAGTGACCTCGGCGCCTTCATCGACGATGATGAGCGTGCGCTCGAACTGGCCGAAGTTCTCGGCGTTGATGCGGAAGTAGGCCTGCAGCGGGTGGGCAACCTTCACGCCCGGCGGCACGTAGATGAAGGAGCCGCCGGAAAACACCGCGCTGTTGAGCGCGGAGAATTTGTTGTCGCCGGTCGGAATGACCTTGCCGAACCACTTGCGGAAAATCTCGGGATGCTCGCGGAGTGCCTCGGTGGAATTGCAGAAGATGACGCCCTGCTTGGCGACGAGGTCCTTGATGTTGGAGTAGGCGGCCTCGGAGTCGAACTGGGCCTCGACGCCGGCGAGGAACTTGCGCTCCTGCTCGGGAATGCCGAGGCGCTCGAAGGTGCGCTTGATATCCTCGGGCACCTCGTCCCAGCTGCGCTTGGGTTTCTGGCCGGAGGCGAGATAATAGCGGATCTTGTCGAAATTGATATTCTCGAGGTCCTTCGTCGCCCAGTGGGTGGGCATGGGTTTCGACTGGAAGACCTTCAGGGCATTGAGGCGGAATTCCTTGATCCAGGCCGCCTCCTTCTTGGCGGCACTGATATAGTCGATTGTGCGCTCCGACAGGCCAGTGCCGGCGTCGAACTCGTATTTGACGTCGTATTGGAAGTCACCCTTCGACTGGTCAATACCGATGACTGGATTATCGACTGTGGTGCCGGAGAGTTCGGTGGGTGGCTTCATGGTGTGGGCTGGTGTTGCGTGGGGCGTCAGACCGTGGCCGCGGCGAGTTCCTTCTTCACCCAGTCGTAGCCCTTGGCCTCGAGTTCGAGGGCGAGGGACTTGTCCCCGCTCTTCACGAGGCGGCCGTCCCACATGACGTGGACGTAGTCGGGCACGATGTAATCGAGCAGGCGCTGGTAATGGGTGATGAGCAGCACGCCGAGGCCGGGGCCGCGCATGGTGTTGACGCCGTCGGCGACGATGCGGAGGGCGTCGATGTCGAGGCCGGAGTCGGTCTCGTCCATAAGGGCGAACTTCGGCTCAAGAATCGCCATCTGGAGGATTTCGCAGCGCTTCTTCTCACCGCCGGAAAAGCCCTCGTTGACCGAGCGGGCAGTGAACTTCCGGTCAATCTTCAGCATGTCCATTTTGGCGTAGAGCCGCTTGTAATAGCCGGCGGCGTCGAGTTCCTCGCCCTCGGTCATGCGGGACTGGACGGCGGCGCGGAGGAAGTTGGCGATAGAGACGCCGGGGATTTCGCTCGGGTATTGAAAAGCGAGGAACATCCCGGCGCGGGCGCGTTCGTCGGCCTGCATCGCCAGGACGGAGCGGCTGTCGAGCAGGACTTCACCGTCGGTGATGATGTAATCCGGGTGACCGGCGATGGCCTTGGCGAGTGTGGATTTGCCGGTGCCGTTGGGGCCCATAATGGCGTGCACTTCACCTTGTTTGATGGTGAGGGTGACACCCTTGACGATGGGCTTGTCGCCGATGCTGATATGCAGATCTTTGATTTCAAGGAGGCTCATGGAAATAGTCGGGTAGATCACTGGCCGGCTCAGTTGATGCCGTGCGGATTGTCCGCGGCCCGGCCGCGGAAGGTGAGTTCCACCGTGCTCGCGTCGAAGCCCGCGGGGAGCAGCTCGTGGAGTAGCCGCATTGTGTCGTTGGGCAGGTCGATGTCGTGGATCTCACCGGTGGTTTCGTCGTGAAAATGCGCGTGCTGGTGCAGGTTCGGGCAGTAGCGGGTGGGGGCGCGCTCGAGGTTGACCTGGCGGACCAAGCCGCACTGCACGAGCGTTTCGAGGCAGTTGTAGACGGTGGCGAGCGAGATGGTGGGCATCTCGGCCTTCACGCGGGCGAAAATTTCGTCGGCGGTCGGGTGGTCGCGCTTTTCGAGGATGACCTTGAAAACGACTTCGCGCTGCGGGGTCGGGCGGAGACCGCTGTTGGTCAGGCGCTGGACAAGTGCTTCCTGTGATTCGGCGTGGGTGGGCATGGCGTGGGGGGAGTTGGGCAAAAGAAACCGATTGTGACTCAGTTTCAAGTGAGAATTAGAATTATTCTAAACGATTGGCCAGTGCTCTGCTGGACAGTGAGTTACCAGTATCAGACGAGGTCTGATGTGCGCCTTGGAATAAGTCGACCTAGAAACGCACGCTCAGCCCCGTGAACAAATTCAAATCGTCCGCCCGCGGCGTGAGCCCAAGGTTTACTCCGCAATCCAGCTGGGTGTGGCGGCCAATCTTGTAAGTCAGGCCGCAGTCGAACGCCGCGATGTCGGCACCACCCCGCAACACCGTGGCCAGTTCCAAGTATCCGCCGAGTTTTGCCGTGAGCGCGTGCCCGAAGGTGAGCGTGTTGATCCATTCGGTGGTGTAGCCGTCGTTGCGCACCAGATCGAGCTCGGTCATCGCGCCCATATCCCAGCCGCCGGGCAGCGAGCGGGCGTAGGGAACGATCACGCCACCCTCGACGGACTTGTTGCCGAGCCCGTGCTGGTTGGTGGGCCACTTGACGAAGGGCATGAGGCCGAACGCACTGTCGCCGCGGTCGTTGCCCCAGAAATTTATCTTCAGGCGCGAGGTGACGTCGCCGAACCCGGCGACGCGCTCCCGGGTGCCAACGGTGTAGTCGTCGTTGTGCGCCCGGGTATAGGTCTCGATCACCGTCTGCAAGTCGATCTTATGAGTAAGGCCGACCTTCAGGTTGATGGTGCCAACGGAAAGTCTGGTGCTCTTCACATTTGCGCCTCCAGCCGTGTCGTGGTCCCGCGTGTAGCTGAAGAAATCCATCTCCATCTGCCACCAACCGGCGTCCACGGTGTAAGGGCTTTCGGTGAGATCCGGCCGGTCGGTCGCGAGGTCGCGGAGCTGCGATTCCGGCGCGCGGTTGAGCAGGCTGCAGCCGGACTTTACCGCGGCGACCGCGGGCAGCGCGAGCAGGGCGGTCAAAACGAGCGAGCGGCAAAGTTTCACGACCATAATGAAGTTAGCCTAGACTAATTTTGGTGGCCCGAGGCAAATCTATTCCACTTTCGCGCGGGCAAATCAGGCCCGCCAGCACCAATGCCACGGTTCGTAGGCGATCCCGTGCGGATTTTTCCGCGGATAGGAGAGATGAAACCCGAAGCGCGCCGCGTGTTTCTTCAGCCAGCGGAACTCAGCCGTGCGGGCAAAATTCTCGTCGAGATTCGGGTCGTCGAGAGAACCGACATCAACGGCGCGGCCAGTGTGATGTTCGCTGCAGCCCGGAGCGGCGGCGAGTTGGAGTATGTCGGCGATATTCTGACCTTCGGTCAATTTCTGCCGGATGATTCGAGTCTGCCGAGACACGCTGCGGAATCCGGACATGGGCAGCAACTCGACGCCGTCCTGTTGTGCCGCATCACGCATCCGCCGCCACGCGGTCGCCGCGCGCGGCGAGAGCCGCACGGGTCGGTGGTCGTCGGGTGCACGCCCTATGACCCCGAGCCGCCGTGCTTCGTGTTGCATCGGCATCCGCCGCACCTTCGCGTAATCGGCGGGAATGCCCAGCTGGCGCCAGAGTGCTGCGAACGCGTGAGGGCGGTGCTTTCCGATCCGGGGCATCGGAAAAGACGACAGGCCGGCCACTGGCTTGTCGAGTGCGATGTTATTTCGCGGCGGGAGTGGCCGGACGGTTCAGCCAGTAGGCGACGGCGAGCAGCGCGAGAGGAACCAGTGGGCGGACGATTTGCCCGGCCTCGCCGTTGGCGAGATGGGTGTAGCCGGCTCCAAGCAAGACGACGCCAAGGATCATCATGCCATACTTGGATAATTTCGGCACAAGCAGCAGGACCGCACCGCCGAGTTCGAGCGTCGCGATGACGGTGACGAACCACTCGGGATACCCGTAGTGCACGAATTTGGTGGTCCACATTTTCGGTCCGGTGAATTTGCCGAGACCAGCGAGCCCCATTTGCAGGGCGACGAGCACGCGAATAATCCAGCCAACGATGACGACAGTTTTATTTTTATCCATGGGGTAGGGTGTGTGTGGGCAGCCTGCCGACGATACCTCCCATGTAAAGGTCACAGCAGGTGAACCGCAGGAATACGAGGCAAGGTGGGTGCGCCCCGCGCCAATCAGAGGCCTTGCTCGGCGAGCCAGCGCTCGGCCTCGATGGCAGCCTGGCAGCCCATACCTGCTGCGGTGATTGCCTGCCGGTAGTGGTGATCGGCACAATCGCCGGCGACGAAGACGCCGGGCGTGCGGGTCTTCACCTGACTGTGGCTGGCTGGAACAAAATAACCCTGCGCATCCGTATCGACCGCGTCCTTGAAGGGTCCGGTGTTTGGTTCGTGGCCGATGGCGACGAAGACGCCCTTCAAGGCGATGACCGTCTCGGCGTTTGTCTTGACGTTCCGCACCTTCAAGCCGCTGACCGCGCCCTGTGCGACCCCCTCGACGGCCACCGGCACGCTGTCCCACACCGGCTGGATCTTCGGGTGGGCGAGCACACGCCCGGCCATGATCTTCGAAGCGCGCAACGTGTCACGGCGGTGCACGAGGTAGACCTTGCTGGCGAAACGCGTGAGAAAAAGCGCCTCCTCGGCCGCGCTGTCGCCGCCGCCGAGCACGGCGACGTCCATGTTGCGATAAAACGCGCCGTCGCAGGTCGCGCAGGTCGTCACGCCCTTGCCACCGTAAAGCTCTTTCTCCCCAGGGATGCCGGTCAGGCGCGGTGACGCGCCGGTGGCGATGATGACGGTCTTCGCCCTGATCTCGCGGTCGGTGAGCTTGAGCGCGAAAGGCCACGCGGCGGTCTCGAGTCCGTTCACGGTGCCACTCTCATAGCGCGTGCCGAAACGCTCCGCCTGCTTGCGCAGGTTTTGCATCAATTCAAAACCGTCCACGCCGTTGGGGAAACCGGGAAAATTTTCCACCTCCGAGGTGGTGGTCAACTGCCCGCCGGGCAGCGTGCCCTCGAGCACGAGCGGCGAGAGATTGGCCCGGCCGGCGTAGATCGCGGCGGTGAGCCCCGCGCAGCCGGTGCCGACGATGACGACATTTTCGATTTTGGTGGACATAGGAATGCGAGCGCGAAAAGAGCCCAACATTCCAGCCAGCGCAACCCCGGAGATGATGTTTGGGCCGAAAGAACTGGTTGCCGCGTGCCATTGTCGCCGCGTAGCTTCGGCCCTTCATGACCGACGCTGAACTCGCCGCGCTGCACGCCAGCTTCTTCACGATTGACACCCATATCGACACGCCTACCGCCTGTCTGATGCGCGAGGGCTGGGACTTCGGCGTGCGCCACGACTACGCCGCCGATGGCACTCAATGCGATCTGCTCCGCATGGCCGGCAACGCCGACGCGATGGTCTTCGCCATCTACACGACGCAGGCCGCGCGCACGCCCGGCGGTTTCGCCCGCGCGCACGAGTCAGCCGTCAAGGTTTTCGAGCGCACGCACGCGGTGCTCGCAGCCAATTCCAAGCTATGCACGCTCGCTCTCACGGCGGAGGACGGGTTGCGCCTCAAGGCGGAGAATCGCCGCGCCATCTACCTGAGCATAGAGAACAGCTACCCGCTCGGGCTCGATCTCGCCAATGTCGCCAAGTTCCACGGTCTTGGCATGCGCATGCTCGGGCTGAATCACATGCTGAACAACGACGTCGCCGACTCCTCCACCGATCCGCGCGGCGCGGAGTGGGGCGGGCTGAGTCCGTTCGGCCGCGAGATCGTCACCGAGTGCAATCGCCTCGGCGTCATCCTCGACGCCTCGCACGCGAGCGACGGCGCGCTGTGGGACTTGCTCCAGCACTCGCGCACGCCAGTCATCCTGTCGCACAGCGATTGCCGCGCCGTCTGCGATCATCCCCGTAACATCGGCGACGAACTCATCCGTGCGCTCGCGGCGCAGGGCGGCGTCCTGCAGATGAATGCGCTGCCGATCGCTCTGCTCCCGACGAAGGAAGATGGGCGCACCGCCGCGCTCGCGACGTTTCTCATGCAACTTAAGGACACGGAGCTCACGCCCGAGAGCCGCGTAGAACTGGCCAAGGAGTGGCGCCGCATCGATGAGAAATATCCCAACCCGCCCACGACGCTCGATCATTTCATGGAGCATCTCTTCCACGCGGTCGAGGTGGCGGGCGTCGACCATGTTGGCATCGGTTGCGACTTCGACGGCGGCGGCGGGATGCCCGGCCTGCGCGACGTGACGGACTTTCCCGCGATCACACGGCGGATGGTCGAGCGCGGTTTCAGCCACGCGGACATCGCGAAAATTTGGGGCGGCAATACGCTGCGCCTTTACCGGGCTGCGGCGGATTTCGCGGTGGATCGCGGCGCGAATTAAGTGAGTTTGCGGTGAGGCTGAACTGTAGGAGCGGCTATAGGCTGCGATTTTCAATTCTGCTCGCAGCGTAAAGCCGTTCCAACAACCAAGCCGAGCACACTCAGTCCGTCGCCTTGGCGGGCGCCGGCTGGCTGGCGTGGAAATCGCGGCGCACCTGCGCAACGTAGCGGCGCTCCAATTCCTCGACGCGGGCGAAACTCCTTGAATGCCACACAAGCCCGACGTGATGGCGCTTGGCGATGCGCAGCACGACTTCCTTGTCGGAGAAGACGGAGAGGTCGGGCCACTCCTGTCGAGCGAGTGAAATGAGCAGGCCGGCGTATTCCTTGCAAGTGGGATGAACCTTGTAGGCAGCTTCCTGCAGTTCGACCTTGGCCCATTCGGCCCAGAGGTTGAGTCCGGTCGCGGCCTGCACGAGGTCCATGATATTGGCGCCGCCGACGCGCGCGGAGGTTTCGAGAAAATGGAACGTGCCGTCGACCGCCTTGATGAACTCCGTGTGCGAGGCTCCGCGAACATGGCCCATCGCGCGGAGCACGGCGGCGTTCGCCACGATGAGCGCGCGCTCGTCGTCCGAGCCGTGCTCGCAGATGGCGGAGGTGAAGATGCCTCCGCCGTGCATGACGTCGAGCGGCGGGGCACCGTAGCGCGCGGCGATGGCGAAGACGGGTTTTTTCTCCGAGATGATGGAGTCGACGTGGAAGACCTGACCGGGAATGAAACGCTCGAGGACGTGGAACGAGGCGTCGTCGCCGAGCTGTTCGAGCCGCGGCCAGAGTTCGTCGGGGTGGTTGATCTTGAAAATCCCGAGGGCGGAGGCCTGCAGTCGCGGCTTGAGCAGCCAAGGGCCGGGGACCGTGCGCATGAACTCGCGCAGATCGTCGTGATTGATGACGGCGGTGAATTCCGGCATGGCGATGCCGGCCGCGCGCGCTTTCAAGCGCATGGCGAGTTTGTCGCGGAAATAACGCGCGGTCGTCTCGCCCATGCCGGGCACGCGCAAGTGTTCGCGCAGGGCGGCGGCGGTCTCGACGTCGAAGTCGTCAAGCGCGGCGATGCGGTCGATCTTGCGCGAGCGCGCCATGTAGCTGACGGCGCGGATGGTGTCGGCGCGATTCCACACCTTGTCGATATCAGGCATGAAGAAAATGTCGTCGAGCGCCTCGCTTGGCCATTCCGCGCCGCGGAGCGACTCGGAGGTGAGGAGGTAGACGCGCCAGCCCTCGCGCTTGGCTTCACGGATGAATTCGTGGCCCTTGTGGAAACTGGCGAGACAGAGAATCGTGCGGAGTTCGCTCATGTTGGGGTGCCAAGATGTATGTCCGGGCCGCCGCGGGCCAACGAGCAAAATTGCCCCACCTCGCGCGTTTTCAGGGCGTAACCGTCTTCGGTAGGACTAGCGTAGCCACCCACCAGAAGTCGGGCCGGTCCTTCAGGGCTTTTTCGGCGAGCACGCGAGCCTCGGCCGCGTGTGGCGGTTTCGTCTGCAGAAGGAGATTGGCCAGCCAGCCCTCGGCGAGGGTGCGGCCCCAGTCGGGCTGGGTGGGATCGGCGATTTTCTCCGCCGCGAGGAGCTGCAATGCTTCCTGCCAACGGGCGAGGCCCTTTTCCTGCGTGCCGGGCTGCGGCGAATAAAACAGCAGCGTCCCATCGAACATCACGACGCGCGGACTGTGCGGCGCGAGGGCAAGGGCTCGCTGCCGGTGTTCGCGAATCGCGGGAAAGAGTTGCGGAAACCGCGCCGTGTCGGCCCCGCCGATCGACATCAGCATCCACGCGAGCAGGGAGTGGGCTTCGCCGTCGTCGGGGGTTTTCTCCAGGACGCGGCGCAGACGGGCGGCGCCGGACTCGAGCGAAGCAATGGCATCGGCGCTGTCGCCGTCCTGCAATTGCGAGGCGGCGAGCATCCACTCGGTCCACGCGGCGTGGTAAAGCGCGCGCGGACCCAGCGCCGCGTCGGCGGCGTGGGCGTCGAATGCGGTGATGGCGGCGTGGAGCCCGATCTTGTCGTTGTGAAAGTTCGCCTCGGTGGCGGTGTGCTTGGCCGCGAGAAAATCTTCGCGCGGCGCCGCGTTGGCATGCAACACGAACGCGAGGCCGAGCAGGTAGAGGCCGCGCAGACGCGAAGGGGAGGATACGGTGGGGTGAAGTTTCATCGGGCGACTTTTTCCGCCCGCGCCCCGGCCGGCAATGCCACGCGGTCTGAACGGTGATTTTTGCCGACTGAAGGGCACGGAAAGGTGACTGGAGCGGGGCATTATTTCGCGGCGAGGTGCGCCGTGAAGTGTTGCGCGAAATCCTTCAGCGTGGTGTCGAGACCCAAAAAGTAGCGGGCGATAGCGCGGAAGAGCGGCGGCTTGATGAAACCGTCCTCGGTCACGGTGAGGCGCGTGTCGCCGTTTTCATTAGCGAGTTCATAGGTCCAGGTGCCGCCGAAGGGCAGCTCGTCGCCGACGATCTCGCGCACGAGGCGGGCCGGCGCCTGTTCCTCCTTGGTGCGAAAGGCGATTTGCTGGCCGTGCTTGTCGGTGTTAATGGTGAGCTGCGTTCCGTCGGAGCGCGTCTCGAAGCGGATGGATTTCACCGCGGGCCACCATTGCGGCATGGACGCGTAGTCGGTGAGCGCGGCCCAGACGGCGGCGCGCGGCTTGGGCACGGCGAACGAAACGCGCGAGGTGTGGCGCTCCGGTTGGGCGCGGCCGAGCAGGTAGAGGAGGAGACCGGCGAGCACGAGCAGGCCGACGAGGATACCGAGAATGATGAGGGCGATTTTCATGGGCGGGGAGCGGGAGATTAGCGGGGAGAAATTATTTCGTCAAAACGAAGGACTGGGGCGGAAATTCAGAGTTGCGGGTTGGTCTGGCAGACGGCGAACGAAATTCCGGTCGGGTCGAGCAGCACGGCCATCGCGTCGCCGTCGGGCAGCACGGATTTCGGGATGAGCACCTGCGCGCCGAGCTCCGTGGCCCGGGTGATGCACGCGGCGACATCGGGCACTTCGATGAAGAGCTGCACGAAACTTTTCACGCCGGGCGGCGCGGGCCACACGCCACCATCGATGCCGGCGTCGCTGCCGCTGCGCAGCTCGCGATAGCCGAGCGCGTTGGCCTGATCGAGTTTCCAAGCGAAGAGCTTTTGGTAGAACGCCGCGGCCTGGTTGGGCTCGGGCGAGAGAATTTGCCAGCGGACGACGGGATTAGGCATGGTGGGGGTGGGGAAATTTCCACTGCGTGGCGGACTCCATGACGAGCTGGCGCTGGTGCAGAAGGCGGGCGAGCGCGGCGTTCACGGAGTCGAGCGACAGGCCGGTGCGCGTAGCGATCCAGCGGGAGTTGGGGCGGAAGGAGGCGAGGCGCGAGAGGCGCAGGATGGCGTCGGCGTGGTGCTGTTCGCTGGCGTCGGCGATGTCGGCGGTGCTGAGGTGGAGCTTGCGACCGAACTGCCGGACCAGCCGCGGCGAGAGCACGCGCCGGCCGCGGAGGAGCTGCGAGAGCGTCGCGTGATCGGTGCCGAGATCGCGGGCGAAAGCGCGGAGCGAGTAGCGTGCGTTGCGCAGGCGGCGCTGGCCGAGTTCGGCGGTGAGTGTCTGCCTCAAGTCCACGGCGCAATCACACCAACGAGGCCGCCAGCGGTCAATCCGCCGCGCGCGCTTCGACCGCAAAAGCGGGGCAAACCTCCCCGCGCGCCCGGTGGCTATTTCTCGATGAGCTTGTCGGACAATTCGTTCGCATCGCCGGGCTGGCGGGGAAATTCCCGGGCCAGCAGCTCGCCGGCGCGCTCAACGCCCTCGACGAGAGCCGCGGTGTAGTCGCCGGCCGCGAAACTTTTCTGCATCGCGGCGGCCAGCTCGCGCCAGAAGGCATCGTCGCATTTCGCGTGCACGGCCTCGTCGCCGATGAGGGCGAAGGTCTGCGAGGTTGGCGCGACGAGGATAAGCACGGCGTTCCGGTGCCTGGTTTTCTGCATGCCGAGCCGCAGAAATTCCCTCCGGGCGAAGGCCACGGCGTCGCCCGCATGCTGGTGATGCACGATCACGCGGATCTCGCCCGAGGTCCGGCGCTCTGCCACAAGAATGGCCGCGTGGATGCGGTCATGGGCGAGCTTTTTTAGGAAATGGCGGGTTTGCATGGTCACCAGCTCCCTCCCGCGCCGCCACCGCCAAAACTGCCACCGCCGCCGGAAAATCCGCCACTGCTGCCACCACCTCCGGACCAGCCGCCGCCGCCACCGGACCAGATAACCCCGCCCAAGCGACGGGTCCGGCCGCCGGCGAAGATCACGCCGCGCCGACGGGAGCGGATGATGGCCAGCACGAGATACACGACAATGGCCAGCACCCAGAACATGGGGATGCCGCCGCCTGATTGTCCTTCCGCCTGCGTCCGGCCGGTGCCGCGGTATTCGCCCTTGGTGGCGGCGATCATGGCGGCGACGGCGGCGCGCATACCGTCGTCGAAATCACCGGCGCGGAAGCGCGGCTTGAGTTCGTCCTCGATGATCCGGCGCGCAGTGGCGTCGGGCAGCACGCTCTCGAGGCCGTAGCCGACCTGGAGATAGAGTTGGTGCTCCTGCATGAACGCGAAGAGCACGGCGCCGTTGTTCCGGCCCTTTTGGCCCACGCCCCAGACCTGCGCCACGCGCACGGTGTAGTCCTCAACCGAGGAACCCGACTCCATGCGGGGGAAAATGGCGACGACCAGCTGGTTCGAGGACTCGCGCTCGTATTGCTCGAGCCGGCGGTTGAGTTCGTCGGCCGCCGGGCGAGAGACCGCGCCGGCGTAGTCGTTGAAATAGTGCGCGGGCTTCGGCGGGATGCGCTCGGCGGCGGACAGCCAGACTCCGGCCGCCAACGCGGCGGCGACCAACAGAAGCCGGGGCAGGAATTTCACGGACACCGCCTAGGGCTTGGGCGGGAGGGGCATCTGGGGGGGAGCGAACATCACCGGCGGCGGCCGGTCGGCGCCGGTGACGGCGACAAAGTAAGCCTTTTCCTTGAAGCCGAACATGCCGGCGAGGAAGACGGCGGGCACGCGATTGATGGCGGAGTTGTAGTCGCGGGCGAGTTCGTTGAACCGGCCGCGCTCGACGCTGATGCGGTTCTCCGTGCCCTCGAGCTGCGCCTGCAGTTCTTGGAAATTGGCCGTGGCCTTCAGACTTGGGTAATTTTCCGCGACGACGAGCAACCGCGACAGCGCGGACGAGAGCGCACCCTGTGCGCTCTCGAAGGCGGCGAGCTGGGCGGGGTCGGTCGGCGCGGCGTTGGGGCTAAGCGACACGCGGCCGACGGACGCGCGGGCGTTGGTGATGTCGGTCAGCGTGGATTTTTCGAAGTTGGCGGCGCCGGCGACGGTGGCGACGAGGTTGGGGATGAGGTCGGCGCGGCGCTGGTAGACGTTCTGCACCTGCGCCCACTGCGCGTCGACCGCCTGCTGCTGGTTGACGAGGCCGTTGTAGGAGCTGACGCTTGCGAGCGCCACAATGATGACGAACAGCACGAAACTGCCGAGGATGACTTTGTTCATGGCAACGCCACTGATTACCCGAATCCGCACCGAACACAAGCGCGCGGCGGCTACACAACGGCCGCGCCTTTCCAACAGGAGGGCGATGGAGCCATTGTCACTTAATGGGTGACAATGACCCGGAGTCGGCCGCCGATTCAAGACAGACGTGGCGCGCAGACGACTTCGCTGCGGATGGAGTTGGCGATGAAGCATTCGTCGTGCGCAGCGTGGTGCAGGGCGTCGAGCGCGGCGCGGTCGGGCAGCTTCGCGCCGCTGAAGACCACGAACGGGCGGAGCGTGACCTTCGTCATCGCGAGCCGGCCCGCGGAGTTTTTCTCCATGACGCCGCGGGCGTCGTCGGCGTAGGAGTCGACCGTGTAGCCGCGCTTGGCGGCGATGGAGAGGAACCAGAGCATGTGGCAACTGGACAGCGTGGCAACGAAGGCCTCCTCGGGGTCGACGGCCGCGGCGTCGGACATCGGCAGCGGCACGATGTGCGGCGAGGACGACGCGGGCACCACGGTGCCGCCGTCGAACCGCCAAGTGTGGGCGCGGCTGTAACGGTTGTCGGTGAACTTCTGCTCGCCGCGGCTCCAGCGGATTTCAGAGGTGTAGGTGGACATGGCGGTATTGAGCCAGATCTCCGGACGGGGGCAAGGCGCCGTCGACGAAAGGCGGATTTGACGGGAGCAAACTCCGCGCACCCGGGATGGACAGCGGTCAGTAAGCGGCAGGGCGAGGCCTTGCGGCTTAGCGCACCCAGGTCTGGGCGAAGGCGGCCTGGACGACGCCGGGATGCGGGAAGCTGTCGAAGAAATCCCGGTCCACTTTGTCGTCGCCGGCGAACTTCTGGCGCCAGGCGTCGAAGTTGACGGCCTTCTCCACCTCGGCGCGGACCTTATCGTAGTCGGCAGGATTGTTGCCCATGCGGTGAACGATTGCGCTGACCTGCGTGGTCACGTCCTGCAGGAAATCGCGGAGCAGTGCGATGTGCGCCCGCCCGGCGTCGCCGCGCAGCACGTCGCCATGTCCGGGGATGAACGCGGCGGCATCGAGCTGGAGCAGTTTTTCGAGGGTGACGACCTGGTCGAAAGGATAGCCGCTGCCGATGTAAGGCACGGGTGAGTCGAAGAGATCACCGGTGGCGAGGATGTGCTCCGTTGGGACGAAGACCACGGCGTCGCCAGCGGTATTGCCGCGGCCGAGGTGGAGCACTCGCACCTCGCGGTGGCCGAGGTCGGCTACGAATTCGTGTTCGAAGGTGACGTTGGGCACACGGCCGGGACTGGACTTGAACTCCTCAACCACGGGGCCGCGGTTGGCCATGATCTGTTTGATTTGCTCGCGCAGTCCGTCGGTGAGCGGCGTGCCGTTGGAGAGCTTGCCGGCTTCGAGGATCTGCTGGTAACGCGTGCCGAGCTTGGGGTAGCGCTCAAACCAGCCGGGATTGTAGCCGCGGATCTGGTTGCGGGTCTCGGTGTGCGCGATGAGGTCGAGGCCGGGGAAGGCGGCGGCGTATTCGCCGTTGCCGAGCTGGTGGTCGTAGTGCCAGTGCGTGTTGACGAGATAGCGCACGGGCTTCGTGGTCCACTGTCGAATCTGCGCGATGTCCTCGCGCGCGCTGGAAGGCAAATAGCAGGAATCCACCACGAGCACCGACTCGTCGCCGATGACGACGGTGGTGTTGCCCTGCGGGAAGCCGTCGGGGGCGTCGGGATGGCGGATGACGTAGATGCCCTCGGCGAGTTGACTTACGGAGCGCGCGGTGGTTTTCGAGGAATCGGCGTAGAGCAGCGCGGCGGCGGTGAACGCCAGCACGGCGGCGAATGTGAGGCGGAGAAAGGGCGGGTTGTTCATGCGGAGTGACGGTTGCAGCGTCCGAGCGCATGAGGTTCTCCGGCTGGTTCAAGCCCCCTGAGACGAAGGGCGTGCAGCCAGAGGCAGGGCCGCACGGAAACGGGACAGTGCGCCGCTGAATCCGGCGGCGCGGCTCAGAAATCGATGGCGAAGAGATTCAACTCGGGTGCTGCGGGGGTGAGCTGGAACATTTTTTCGAAGTGCAGACCGAGCTTTTCGAGCAGGCGGATCGAGACGGCGTTGTCGGGCGAGGCGATGGCGGCGATGCGTTTCAGACCGAGGGCCTGCCGGGCGTAGTTCAAGGTCGCGGCGGCGCACTCGGCGGCGTAGCCTTGGCCGTGGAAGCGCTGAAGCAGGGCGAAGCCGATCTCGATGTCGGGATGGGTATCGCGCTTGAGGAGGCCGCAGATGCCCAGTGAGACGCCGTCGGCCCGGCGCCGCACCAGCCACAGGCCGAAGCCGTGCAAAGCGTAGCTGGCGAGGCAGGCCTTCCGGATGTAGCCCTCGGCGTCGGCGAGCGTGCGGACGCCCCGGTCGCCGATGAACTGCAGCCACAGCGGCTCGTTCACCAGCTCAAAGACCAGCGCGGCGTCGGCCAGCGTGAGCTCGCGCAGGATGAGACGGGTGGTTTCCAGCACCGGCATCGCGCCAGTGGAGCAGGCGGCGCTGGCGAGGCAAGCCCGCGGCGGACACTGCCGGCGCCTCAGGCCTGCGTCGCGCTGGCGCCACCCGTCCGGCGCGCGGCATTGCGGAACAGCAGCGCGGACACGACGAACAGGAAAACAAAGAATCCGTTCAGGAATAAAATCTTCACCACGCCGGCATCGAACCCGGGGCGCCAGATGACCAGCGCGAGGATCGGGACGAGGAATTGGGCGGTGGCCGTCGCGAAGAGCGCGCGGGCCATCCCGTGCGGATCGAGGTTGGCGAGGACTGCGCCGATGACGCCGACGGCGAGCACGCCGCCATACAGCAGGTTGGCGGGGTTGTCCTCGCTGCCGATGAAGCCGACCGCGAGGTTGATCCAGACGAGGAGCAGACCCGTGGCGACGGCGAGGCCGGCGGCGGCACGGTAGGCGAGGCTGCTGGCGTTGCTCGTGGCGAGGCGATACGCGAAGCCCGCTCCGGCGAGGAGCACGTAGGCCACGAGGAAGTCGGACCCGGTCCAGGCAACTTCGGCCGTGAACTGCATCGCGACCAGGGGCGCGAGCAGGGGGAGCGCGGGCACGAGGAACCAGGGAAGGAGGCTGCGGATTTTCGTCATGGTTCAGCGTGCCCAGGGCATGCGAAGGGTTGATGAAGGCACCGTGAAAACGCGACAAATTATTCCGCGGAGCGGCGGGAGTGCCGGCGGGCATCCATCTCTCCCGCAACCTGACTCCATCTGGCTGCGCGCTCAGCAATACGCCAACCTTTACGAGCGGCAGCCGCGGGATGAGAAGCTGGATGCGGCTGATTAAACCTCTGATTGACTCGCCACTGCAGACAACAGCTGCAATAGGTTCGCGTAATGAGCACGAAGAAGAGGCTGTTCTGGATCCTCTGGTTGGGCGGTATGGCAGGTGTCGTATCGTTCCTGCTGCTCGACCTCCAGGCCTTGATCGCCGCGATCCCGCGGCCGGCGGATGCACCGCCGGTCGAACTGCCTTCGCCGGCGCTGCTCAAGGTGCTCAGCCTCATCCAGCCGACGGTCCTGGTGTCGCTCGCCGTATTCGTTGGTGTCTGGCTGGCCGGGCGGGTGGGACTCCACGCCCCGGCGGCCGAGGCCTGGGCACGGCGCGAGAATTTCTTCGCCGCGTTGAAACCGCAGATCCTGCCCGGCGTTCTGGCCGGTCTTGCTTCCGGCGTCGCGATCGTCGCCTGCTGGGTCGTGGCGAAGCCGTTCCTGACGGCCGGATTCATCGCCCGCGCGCAGGATTTCAACCGGTTCCTGCCGCACATCATGCGGTTTCTCTACGGCGGCTTTACCGAGGAGATTTTGCTGCGCTGGGGCGTGATGACCTTCCTGGTCTGGGTGCCGTGGCGGCTGGGGCAGAAGGGGGAGGGCCGGCCCAAGGCGCTTTACGTCGTCGCGGCGATCGTCGGTTCGGCCCTGTTGTTCGGCGCGGGCCACCTGCCGATCGCGGCGATGCTGGCCGGCGGCCTGACGCTGCCGCTCACGCTCTACGTCATCACGGGCAACTCGATCTTCGGGATTGTCGCCGGCTTCCTCTACTGGCGGCGCGGCCTCGAGGCGGCGATCATCGCCCACATGTCCGTGCACGTGGTGCTGATCGCGGCGATCCAGCTCGCGGTTTGAGCCGGCGGGAATTATCCGCGACTGAAAGACCGTTGCTGACCCCATTCGGTCTTGTTCGCCTCCACTCCGCGGAGTGGAGGCGCAGGGCATTGTCACCTATTAAGTGACAATGCGGTTTTCTCCTCCAGAGATTGTCACTTAATAGGTGACAATGGATTAGATGGGGGAGACCGAAGGCGGTTTGAGGTTGGTCGGCCGGGGGGATCGGTCTCAGCCGGCAAGGATTTTTTCTCGTAACAGCGGCTGAGGGGGTCGACGAAGTAGGGCGGAAAGGGCGGGATGCGGCAAAAGCCCTCGCGCTCATACAGCCGGATGGCGGCGTGCTGGTGGATGCCGGTCTCGAGCCGGAGCAGCGTGATGCCGTTCGCCCGGGCGTGGGCGGCGAGGTGGTCGATGATGAGTTTTCCAAAACCGGCGCCGCGGAACTGCGGGCGGACGAACATGCGCTTCAGCTCGCCATACTCGCGGCCGAACAGCTTGATGGCGCCGCAGCCGGCGGGCTGGCCGTCGGCGCGCAGGACGAAGAACGGGACATTCTCCTGGAGCAGTCGCTCAACGCTGAAGCCATGGCGGCTCTCCGGCGGATAGAACGACTCCAGGTGCGCCTGCAGTGCGTTGATCAGGAGCAGGGCATCGGGCGTGTCGGGACGTTCGGCGGTGATGACAATATTCATGAGAGCATGTGGAGCAGATTTCGGGCCTGCCCGGCGCCACTCCTTATATCGGTCCTCATCGGGTTTTACGGGTCCGTGGTCGCCGGCCTCTGGGTGGCCTACGAGATGAGATGAGAGCACTGATTGAACGACCCGAATCCCTAAGCCTCACCCGTTTGCTTGGTCTCATTCGCTGGCTTGCGGTCGCGTAGGATGTAGAATGCCGCGCCGAGACCGAAGGCGCCGTTAACCACCGTGTCCACCCAATCCATGGTGCCGGGCGTGCCCATGAGCGTCTTGACGTCGAGGTAGAAGCAGAGGAGCCCCGCCACAGCTTGGAAGGTGAGGATGGCGGTCCGGCCGGGCGACTTTTCTGCGTTCCGACCGACGGCGCACATCACGCCCGCCGCGAGAGAGAAGACGCCGAGGAAGCGGAGCATCCATTGGCTCAGCTCGGTGGCGACCGCGGCAAAACCATAGACCGAGGCCACATTGTCGGGAGCCAGAAAATACCAGGCACCGTAAAAGAGGTTCATCACGGCGGTGAGGGTGAGAAATATCCGGACATTCATGTGGGTTCGTGGGGTTGGAGCAGAGGTAGAGCTCGTCCTTGGCGCGGGTGACGGCCATCGGGCTCAGACCGAGGCGAGACGTTGTTCGGCGAAATCGGAGACCGTCAAGCCTTCCTTGCGGGCGCTGGAGCGGAGGGCGCGGATGGTCCGAGGCGTGAGCCGAAGGAGCCCGGGCTGGCGGCCGGCACGCAGGACGAAGAACGGGACGTTCTCCCGGATGAGCCGCCTGGCGCGGCGATCGTCGGTTCGGCCCTGTTGTTCGGCGCGGGCCACCTGCCGATCGCGGCGATGCTGGCCGGCGGCCTGACGCTGCCGCTCACGCTCTACGTCATCACGGGCAACTCGATCTTCGGGATTGTCGCCGGCTTCCTCTACTGGCGGCGCGGCCTCGAGGCGGCGATCATCGCCCACATGTCCGTGCACGTGGTGCTGATCGCGGCGATCCAGCTCGCGGTTTGAGCCGGCGGGAATTATCCGCGACTGAAAGACCGTTGCTGACCCCATTCGGTCTTGTTCGCCTCCACTCCGCGGAGTGGAGGCGCAGGGCATTGTCACCTATTAAGTGACAATGCGGTTTTCTCCTCCAGAGATTGTCACTTAATAGGTGACAATGGATTAGATGGGGGAGACCGAAGGCGGTTTGAGGTTGGTCGGCCGGGGGGATCGGTCTCAGCCGGCAAGGATTTTTTCTCGTAACAGCGGCTGAGGGGGTCGACGAAGTAGGGCGGAAAGGGCGGGATGCGGCAAAAGCCCTCGCGCTCATACAGCCGGATGGCGGCGTGCTGGTGGATGCCGGTCTCGAGCCGGAGCAGCGTGATGCCGTTCGCCCGGGCGTGGGCGGCGAGGTGGTCGATGATGAGTTT
Source organism: Opitutaceae bacterium (assembly GCA_023269565.1). Taxonomy (GTDB): domain Bacteria; phylum Verrucomicrobiota; class Verrucomicrobiia; order Opitutales; family Opitutaceae; genus JAHFTD01. Next base: position 35,177 of record JAHFTD010000016.1, read on the forward strand.
TCCAAAACCGGCGCCGCGGAACTGCGGGCGGACGAACATGCGCTTCAGCTCGCCATACTCGCGGCCGAACAGCTTGATGGCGCCGCAGCCGGCGGGCTGGCCGTCGGCGCGCAGGACGAAGAACGGGACATTCTCCTGGAGCAGTCGCTCAACGCTGAAGCCATGGCGGCTCTCCGGCGGATAGAACGACTCCAGGTGCGCCTGCAGTGCGTTGATCAGGAGCAGGGCATCGGGCGTGTCGGGACGTTCGGCGGTGATGACAATATTCATGAGAGCATGTGGAGCAGATTTCGGGCCTGCCCGGCGCCACTCCTTATATCGGTCCTCATCGGGTTTTACGGGTCCGTGGTCGCCGGCCTCTGGGTGGCCTACGAGATGAGATGAGAGCACTGATTGAACGACCCGAATCCCTAAGCCTCACCCGTTTGCTTGGTCTCATTCGCTGGCTTGCGGTCGCGTAGGATGTAGAATGCCGCGCCGAGACCGAAGGCGCCGTTAACCACCGTGTCCACCCAATCCATGGTGCCGGGCGTGCCCATGAGCGTCTTGACGTCGAGGTAGAAGCAGAGGAGCCCCGCCACAGCTTGGAAGGTGAGGATGGCGGTCCGGCCGGGCGACTTTTCTGCGTTCCGACCGACGGCGCACATCACGCCCGCCGCGAGAGAGAAGACGCCGAGGAAGCGGAGCATCCATTGGCTCAGCTCGGTGGCGACCGCGGCAAAACCATAGACCGAGGCCACATTGTCGGGAGCCAGAAAATACCAGGCACCGTAAAAGAGGTTCATCACGGCGGTGAGGGTGAGAAATATCCGGACATTCATGTGGGTTCGTGGGGTTGGAGCAGAGGTAGAGCTCGTCCTTGGCGCGGGTGACGGCCATCGGGCTCAGACCGAGGCGAGACGTTGTTCGGCGAAATCGGAGACCGTCAAGCCTTCCTTGCGGGCGCTGGAGCGGAGGGCGCGGATGGTCCGGGGCGTGAGCCGGAGGAGCACGGGCTGGC
>JAHFTD010000097.1 GCA_023269565.1 Opitutaceae bacterium
ACGCTCGAGCTGCTGGCCGACAAGGGCAACGGCAACTATGCCTACATCGACACTCTCGCCGAGGCGAAGAAAACGCTGGTCGAGCAGGCCGGCGGCACACTGGTGACCATCGCCAAGGATGTGAAGTTGCAGATCGAGTTCAATCCCGCCCAAGTCCAAGCCTACCGGCTCATCGGCTACGAGAACCGGCTGCTACGCAAGGAGGACTTCAACAACGACCAGGTGGACGCGGGCGAGATTGGCTCCGGACACACCGTGACCGCGCTCTACGAGGTCGTGCCGGTGGGCGTCGAGTTGCCGGCGCAGCCGGGCGTCGATCCGCTCAAATACCAGGCGGTGGCGGCGCGTCCGGCGGGGGCGGACAACGGCGAGCTGCTCACGCTCAAGATCCGTTACAAGGAGCCGTCGGCCGACGTGAGCCAGCTGCTCGCGTTCCCGCTCCGCGACGGCGGCGCGCGGTTCGCCGACGCCAGCCAGGACTTCAAATTCGCCGCGGCGGTGGCGTCCTTCGGCATGCTCCTGCGCGACTCGCCGCACAAGGGCGCCGCCACCCTCGGCGACGTGCTGGCCTGGGCGCAGGCCGGCACCGGCTCCGACGAGGGCGGCCACCGCGCCGAGTTCCTGGGGCTGGTCGAACGTGCGCAGGCCCTGCCGCAGTAAGCACCCGGGACGCCAGGACGGCGGGAACGGAGCGCGTCAAGTGGCGCGCTCCTTGGAATAATACCACTGAAGCATCTGGGCCGACGAACCCTCGTCGGTGTTTTCCAAGGCCACCAACGCCGCGCCCTTCTCGCCCGGGAGAATTTCCTTCAGCACCCACTGCTTGTCGCTCCGGCCAAAGGTCCAGAACTCCACCCAGGGTTTCACAAACTCGTCCTTATACTGCACGGCTCCATTCTGCGTGGCGATCACCTGGGCGTGGGCGCTGAGGCGGGCCGTGAACTCATCGGAGGCGCGGTCATTGCGGTTGTTCACGTGGACGATCTCGATCTTCCGGACGCAGAGATTGCGGTATTCGATGCGCCAGTGGTTGCGTTGGTTGGCCTCGTTGACCGAGCGGAAATGGGCCAGCAGTCCCGGAGTGGCGCCCAGACCGCTGAAGGCTTCGGGCCGTCCATCCTGCCACGCCAGCAGCACGCCGGCAAAGCCACGCCGGGCGGTGGCAAGCATCGCCTCGCGGTCCCAGATCTTGTCGGTGACGTAGAGGAAATTGAGCAGGCGGTCGATGTGGGCGTCCTTCTCCTGAATGAGGGGCGGCAGGTCGGGTCCCAGCGGGCCGGCTCGGCCGGCAGTCTCCCCGTAAACCTGGTCCCGGCCGGTTTCGGTGAAGGACTCGAAGAAATTCTCGACCCGGAGATAGTCGGTCTCGCGGGACTGCTCGATCTCGCGCAACCGCCATGAGCCATCCCAATACTGGAAGGTCCAGAATTCCTGGAAGCGCGCCGCCTGAGCGTCGCCTCGCAACACCTCGCCGGTGCGGTCATCCACGTAGTAATCCCGCAGCCAGGCGGTGAAAAGGGCCGTGAAGGAGCGGGTGTCCTTGCGGTCGGTGTAATCGAGGTGGATGAGATCGATCTGTTCGATGCGCAGATCCTCCAGCTTGTTGAGCTCGTGGTTCTGCCGCAGGCCGCGGAGCTGGTCGCAATGCTGCGCGTAGAGGTCAGCCATGAGCAGCGGCTGCATGGGGGCGTATTCGCGGGCGGACCAGCACTCCTGCAGCTTGGTGAAGGTGCCGGTGGCCGTCTGCATCAGGACATCCGGGGTCACGCTGGCGTCGGTCCTGGCGATGAACTCGAGCAGCTTGCGGGTCTTCGCGGCCTTCGGTTCGATTTCGCTCCGGGAAAAGCAGTAGTCGAGGTCCTCGTCGGCCGAGGACTCGCCCGGGTGCCTGATTTTATAGGCGATGAAAGCAATCATGAGGCCGATGATGACGAGGGAGACAACCGGGTCGGCATTTCCATCTCCGCCGCCACTGCTGCGGTGATATCCGCCGCCGCCACCGCCCTTGTTGTGCACCACAAAGCCACCGGCGACAAAGGTGTGTGGTCCCGCGACCTGCAGCGTATAGACCGGACCGGCATCCGTGCCGCGGGAGATGGCTTCAATGGCGGCGGGCTGGCCATCGGCCCGCATCAGGCTGGCGCCGACCCCGAGTTCCCGGGCCGGCAGAAAAGTCCCGGCCGTGGTCAGGAGCGGATGCTCCTCGGTGGTCCGCAGTTCCCCCAGGGTGGTGCGCAACACGAGCAGCGGCGAAAAATTGAGATAAACGCCGGTGACAGCTGCCGGCGCGAGCCGTCCGTCCGTCCGCGGGGCCAGCACGGTGTCGCCAAGTGCGAGCGTTTCGATGGCCCGCGGGCCGGCGGGCGTGGCGATGCGCGTGCCCGGTGCAAAGCACCCGCCGCCACCCTTGTTGTGCACGGCGATGCCGCTGGCGACGTAAGTGTGCGGTGCGTCCACCTCGAGGTTATAGACGGTGACGTGCTCAGACCGGCGTTCCATCGCGAGGATGCGCTGGGGTCCGAAATGCGCGCTGCCGTCGTAGGCGTGGATGGAGTCGCCGACCCGCAATGACTCGATGGTCCGGAACTCGCCGTCACCGACATAGAAAGGGTGTTCCTCGGTGACATGAAGTTCCGTCGTGCCGGTGCGGACGATCAGGTAGCTTTCCACCTCATGGGTCAGCACCCGACGAACCGTGGCGACGGCCGGGAGACCGGCGGGGGAAAGCGCGAGCACGCGGTCGCCGGCCCGCAGTTGACGGATTGCGCGCTGGCCGCCATCGGCCAACGCGATAGGCGTGTCGGGCAGGAAGCAGCCCTTGTTGTGCACGAGCAGGCCGTTGGCATAGAACACGCCACCGGGGCTGACCACGAGGTTGTAGGCGGGGACATCCGCCCGCAGGCGGCGAAGCCGTGTCAAGGGCACGCGCTCCGCGGGCGTGAACAAGCCGGTTTGCTCAACCAGCCGGTCTGCGCGCACAAACGCGCCCGGCGCAATCTGCACGGGGTGTTCGGGCGTGAGTTGCAGTGTCCGCCTGCCTGCGGTCAGTTCGATGAACTCAGTCGGGGCGACTTCGTAAATCGCCTCCACCGACGCCCGCACCCGATGGCCGGCTTGGAGGCTCCAGACGGCATCCCCGGCATGCAAGGACTCCACGGCCCGGGGCCCGGCTGGGGTGTCAATCAAAGTGCCGGCCGCGACACAGCCGCCGCCGCCGCGTGCGGAGAGGCGCACGAACACCAGGCCCAGCATCAGGCCAAGCAGAAGGAGGCGGCGCCACATGGCAGCGGGCCCGTTCAATGCAGCGCGGCAATAACGCCGCCGAGGACGGCCGCGGCGATCACCAGACTCACGCCGAGGATGCATGCCCCAACCACGAGGCCGAAGTAGATCGCCACGGCTTGGTTGCCGCGGGCGATTTCCTTGCCCTCATCCAGATGGGGCGTCAGCCGGTCAATCAACCGCGGAAGAAAGGAGGCCGCGAGGAGCACGAGGCTGCCGCCCGCGATTCCGCCGACCACGACATACACCACCGCCCAGCCGAGCCAAACGTAGGGTTCCCAGTTCATGCCCGGCAGCATGGCGGCCCGCCGGGAATTGTGAAATCATTTCGAATTCCACGGAACGACGAAGATCAGAAAGCATGCCGGCCCATGCACGACAGCAATCACGGGTTCACACCGCCGCTGAGTCCGCCTGCATCATGCCGAAGAGGTTGCCCTCGGTGTCCTTGGCGTAGGCCAGCCAGCCGATACCGGGGATGGGCATCTTCGGGACAACAATCTGCCCGCCGGCCTGGATGACTTTTCCCGCATAGGTGTCGACCGAGTCGATGTCCACGGTGCAGACGAAGGCGATGACCGCCTGCTCGGGCACGGGCTTGGCGCCCATGCGCGGGTGCATCCCGCCGTTGATGCCGCGCTGCCCGTCGGGGCCGGTCGTGACCAGCCAGTAAGGCATCGGACCGTCCCATTTGTGGAAGGACCAGCCGAGGACGGTTTCGTAGAACTTGCAAGCGCGGGCCGGATCGTCGGCCTGGATTTCGAAGTGGATGGGGCGGGGCATGGGTGGATGGGGATGAGGACGGATGCCTAGGAGGGCGCCGGGCTGCCGTCAAAAACCTTGCGACCAAACTCGGAGAAACCCGCGCTCATCGCCGATTTTGCGCGATGGAACCAGCTTCCGCCTTGCCGGCGGCGCAAGGGGCGCAATCCTGCGGGCATGGCCATCTTCGGTCCGCTCGCCGTAGTCAAAGCCCAGTGCCCCGACCACGCGCGCTTCCGGCGCGCCTTTGCCTACGTTGACGAGATGCTGCAGGCAGGTTCGGCCGCGCGGCGCCGGATCGAGGCCCTCGGGGCGGGTTCCTCGGAAAAGATCGAGCTGGCCGACGGGGTTTTCGCCATCGAGCAAGTCTACCTGAGCAAGCCGCGGGCGGAGGGATTTTTTGAGTCACACCGGAAATATATCGACGTGCAGGTGATCGTCGAGGGCGAGGAATTGATGGAGGTCGAAGACATCGCGCAACTTGTGGTTGCCGAAGCCTACGACGCGGAGCGCGATTTCATAAAATACGCCGCTACGCCCGCGGCCTCGGTCCTGCGGATGCGCGCAGGCGATGGGGCGATTTTCCATCCGGCCGACGGCCACATGCCCTCGTTGCAATGGCGCGGCCCGGTGCTCGTGCGCAAGACCGTCGTCAAGGTGCCCGTCGGTTGAGCGCCGCGATGAACTACCGTCATCATTTCCACGCGGGCAACTACGCCGATGTCTTCAAGCACACGCTGCTGCTCGTGCTGATCCGCGCACTGCAGCGCAAGGAGAAGGGCTTCCTGTTCCTCGACACCCACGCGGGCCGGGGCGGCTATGACCTGACCGAGACCGCGCTCCTGCCCGATGGCCGGACGCGCGAGCCCGAGCATCCCGGCGGCATCGGCCGGCTGTGGCAGGCGGCTGCGCTGCCGCCCGCCCTGGCCGACTATGTCGCGCTCGTCCGACGTTTCAACGAACGCAACGGCGAGACCTCGGGTGCACTGCATTTTTATCCCGGCTCGCCCTGGCTGGCGAAGCTGCTCCTCCGGCCGCAGGACCGGCTCGCGCTGTGTGAACTGGGAGAGGACGACGCCGCGGCGCTGGCGCACGAATTCCGGCGCGAGGCGCGGGTAACGGTGCAGCGGATGGATGGCTATGCGGCGCCCAAGGCCCTGCTGCCGCCGCCGGAGAAACGCACGCTGATGCTCATTGACCCACCGTTCGAGGGCAAGGGTGAGTTCACCGCCATCCTCGCGGCGTTGCGTGCGGCTCTGGCGCGGCTCCCGAGTGGGGTCTATGCCGTCTGGTATCCGATCACGGAACGGGCGAGGGCGGAGGATTTTCTACGGGAGCTGGCCGGTTTGCGGACGCCTTGCCTCGTGACCGAATTGGACATGGGCGCGGTGGACGCACCGGTGCGGATGAAGGGCTGTGGGCTGCTGGTGCTGAATCCGCCGTGGCAAATTGACGGTGAAATCCGGGCGCTGCTGCCGGCGTTCGTGGAGCACCTCGGCGTCGATGCCGGTGCGCAGGCGCAGTGCGACTGGCTGGTGCCGGAGAAGTGAGCAGCTCAGCTGGCGGACAGCGGCCGGTGCGTGACGCGCGCGGCCGTGAAGGGCAGCGGGTCGAACGCGACGCGCGGGTTGGGCAGGGTGGGGGCCCGGAAAACCGGGCGGTCCCACAGTATGTCGCGCATCATTGCCGGCCGCATCGGCACGAGCGAACCCGGCGGGGTCGGTGCCGGGCGGTGGCTGGCTTTATGCGGGAAAAAGGTCATGCTGGTGTCAGGTCTGGTGCGGTTAGGTCGCCGCACACTAATGCTAGAACCCGGCAATAGCGCAAATGTTCCGGAAATATTCCGGGAAAAATTACCTCGCACTAACGCTCTGCAATCCGGCTGAGCCGGGTTACGCTACCCGTTGCCGCTGTGTAGCGAGGCGACGGAGAGCCACCGCGGGCCGTTTCGGCAGGAGGATGGCCAGCGCGCCGTCGTCGAGGTTCGCCTGCAGGGAACGGAAGTCGAAGCCCAGCCCGAGACGGAGCTTGAGCTGGTAGTCGCGCTGCGCGGATTCGGGGCGCAGCGGCGCGCAGTTGACCAGCATGAGGCGCGCCCTGCGCGCGGTGATGACAAGGTCGGGCCCGCGCGTGGTGAGCTCGATGCCGGCGGCCTCGACGCCGGGCACGCGGACAACAAGCAACAGCGCCCGCGCCAGGTCAGTGCACTCATAGTGCGGTTGGCGGAAGGACCGGACGGGTTCTGCTGGTGCTGGACTGGGATGTGGGGGATGGATGATGGCAGGCATGGACGTTCCTTCCTCGTCGGTTGTTACCGGCGGGTCTCCTGGAGGGGACGATTACCGTTGGTTCGGTGTCGTCAGGCCAGGCAGCCCGCGGTGGTAAGATTCTTGGCCCAAATGGACACGACCGGGCACATCGGGGCGCAGTCGGCATGCTGCAGGGCCTTCGTAAACGAAGCGCGATGCCGGCGGTGCTGGACTGTCAGTGCGGGTGCCATTCGGGGGAAGATCTGCGAAAATGCACAATGTGCCTCCAACGCCAAGGAGAATTTTACTGTATGACCCGCGCCGGGCCGGCTAGCCTCGCCTCCATGAAGCCGATGCATGATGCCACGACCACGGTGGGGGAGCTGCGCGAGCGCGTGATGGCCTTCGTCCACGCGCGCGACTGGGAGCAGTTCCACTCGCCCAAGAACCTCAGCATGGCGCTCGCCGCCGAGGCGGGCGAGCTGATGGAACACTTCCTCTGGAGCGGCTCGCAGGCGTCGCTCGGCGTGGCGCGCGACCCGCAGCGGCGCCCCGCCATCGAAGCGGAGATCGCCGACGTGGTCATCTACGCGCTGGAGTTCGCCAACATCTGCGGGATCGACCTCGCCGCCGCCGTTGAGGCGAAGCTGGCCGCGAACGCGAAGAAGTATCCCGTGGAGAAGTCCCGCGGCCGGGCCGACAAATATACGGAGCTGTAGGCCCGCGCGCGGGCGGGATCAGGGCCGGCCGCCGAAGCTGACGAAATCATCCAGTTCCAGCAACTCGAACCAGGTGGAGATGTCCTCGCGCTTGGGCGCGGTCTTGGCGTGGACGCTGTTGAAGAACTCGCGGCCCTCAGTCGCCGTCGGCGCCCGACCCTCAAACCACCCCGACCATTGCACGATCTCGGCCTGCGTGCGCCGCGGTTTCATGTGCTTGAGCAGGTAGGCGAGCAGCTCGCTGTCGGACTTGCCGGCGCGCACGGGCTTGAGGAAATCCTTGGCCTTGATGCCGGTGAACGCCCAAAAGTGCTGGTCCATGCCGCAGTCGTAGTGGTATTCGCCGTTCTTGCCGGCCACATGGGCACGGGCCTTGTCAATGAGACGGGGGAGGTGGGCGATACCGCCGAGGCGGGTCCGCGGGCTGCGCGGAGGATACTGGGTCAGGTCGGGTGCGTTGAACTTGAACATAACGGAGCGGGTGTGGGATTAGGGTTGCGGAAATTTTGGCCCACTGTGGCAGGCGCAGCCAGGAGCACATGGCGCGGACGGCGGCGCGGTTTTTTCACCGGTGCGGATGAAACCGTAGCCGCCGGTGATCACGCGGCGCACGGGCTCGCCGGTGTCGGGATGGCGGGTCAGCGGCTGTTCCCGCATGCTTTGCACGACCTCGAAGCGCCGCTCCGGCCCGCGCGGGCCGGACGGGACAGTCTCGTAAACGTAGGTGGCCATGCGGGTGGCTCCTTGGGAATGCAGATTTTCGATTTTGGCAAGCCGGGAACTTTGCGCCATGCCTGCCGGCGATGAGAAACACCGCCACCCTCGAACGCTTCTACGTCCTCCCGTGCTGCCTGCTGCTGCTCAATCTCGGCAACGAGATCATCGGCTACAAGGCGCGGCTCATCCACGACGGATTCCTGCGCACGCTGAGCATCATGGGCTTCGTGCTCTTCGGGTCGTCGCTGGTGGCGTTTGCGATCGCGCCCGGCGTCATCTGGATCGTCCAGTCGCTGCGGCGCACCAGCCGCACGCACGCGGGCGGGGCCGGGGAGGTGGCGTTTCTCTGCGCGCTCGGCGGGCTGATCTTCTGGCTCTACTACCGCAACTACATCCTCGGCACCGAGGCGATCCTTCCGCCGGTGTGGCG
>JAHFTD010000017.1:0-34428 GCA_023269565.1 Opitutaceae bacterium
GCTTGAGGGCCTCGGCGGCCTGCGGAGCATTGGCGCGGTCCTTCCAGAGGATGGCGGCGCAGCCCTCGGGCGAGATGACGGAGTAGTAGGCGTTCTCGAAGATAAGCACGCGGTCGGTGACGCCGATGCCAAGCGCGCCGCCGGAGCCGCCCTCGCCGACGATGACGGCGATGGACGGGACGCGCAGGAGGGTCATTTCGCGGAGGTTGACGGCGATGGCCTCGGAGACATGCCGGGCCTCGGACTCGACGCCGGGGTAGGCGCCGGGGGTGTCGATGAAGGAGAGGACGGGCAGGGAGAACTTCTCGGCGAGTTTCATCAGGCGCAGGGCCTTGCGGTAGCCCTCGGGCTGGGGCATGCCGAAGTTGCGGAAGATGTTTTCCTTGGTGTCGCGGCCCTTCTGCTGGGCGATAAGCATGACGGCGCGGTCGCCGAAGAAGGCGGTGCCGCCGATCAGGGCTTGGTCGTCCTTGAACTGGCGGTCGCCGTGGAGTTCCTGGAAGTCGGTGCAGAGCGCGCCGATGTAGTCGAGGGCGTAGGGACGCCGGGGGTGGCGGGCGACGAGCACGCGCTGCCAGGGGGTGAGGCTGGAGTAGATCTCGCGCCGGGTCGTCTCGATCTTTGCCTCGATGGTGGCGAGCTCGGCAAACATATCGATGTTGTTCTCAAGAGACTGCTGATGCAGGGCCTCGAGCTGTTTTTCGAGTTCGCGGAGGGGTTTTTCGAACTCGAGGAGGTAGACGGGTCGCTCCATGCGGCCGCGAGGGTAGGCGGGCGCGCGGGCGGGTGTCAACGGGCCAGCCTCAAATGCCGCCGTCAGATGCAGTTGGGTTGCGCAACTGGTCCTTCCAGCCGAGGATTTTGGCCTGCGCGCCGAATTTCTCGGCCATGGCCTTGTCGCCCTTTTCCATCCAGACGCGGGAGAGCGTGGTGTTGATGAAGAGGTCGTCGAGGCGGAGGGCGTAGGCTTTTTCCGCGGCGGCGAGGGCGGGGTCGAGTCGGCGCAGCGAGAAATTGATCTCGGCCAGTGCGTGCCAGACCTCGAAGGACTCCGGCGCGGCGGCCGCGGCGCGGCCGAGCTTGGCCAGCGCGGCTTCGCTGTCGCCCATGGTGTAGTCGAAAGTGGCGTCCTCGATGACGGACTGGATTTCTCCGGGGGTCATGAGTGGAACGTAGCAGGGTCGGAAGAAAAAGAAAGGACGGCCTTGGCGGGCCGTCCGGTGGTGAAAAACTGTGCTGGCTCAGCCCTGCTTGGCGGGGGCGGCGGCGGGAGCCGGCTGTTCTTTCTTGTAGCCGGCTTCGATGGCGATGTTCACGGTCACGTCCTCACCGAGAATTTTCGGGCCGTAGCTGACGCCAAAATCGTTGCGGTTGAGGACGGTGGTGGCCTCCCAGCCAGAGAGCATCGTGCCGGGGCGCATGCCGGCACCGAAGCCGAGCGAAGTGACTTTGAGGACGACTTCCTTGGTGATCCCCTTGATGGTGAGGCCGCCCGTCACATCAAAGGTGCCGGAGCCGGCCTTTTTCCAGGACTTGCTCTTGAAGGTCGCGGTGGGGAACTTGGCGCCGTCGAAGAAATCGGGCGACTGAAGGTGCTTGTCGCGGTCGGCGTTGGCCGTGCCGAGCGAGGCGATCTCGACGGTGGCCTCGACGGTGTTGTTTTCCATGTTGGCCTGGTCGACGGTGATCGTGCCGGTGGTCTTGGTGAAGCTGCTGGTGAACTTGGAGAAGAGATGGCGGACGCTGAAGCCGGTCGAGGAATGGACCGGGTCGATCTTGTAGGTTACGACTTCCGCACGGGTGGCGACGAGGAGGCTGAGCGTGGCGAACAGGGCAAGTAGGCGTTTCATAGTTGGTGGATTTTTTGGAAGCCCACACGCATAACCAGAATACCGGCTTCTGCAACCGCCGAGTGGCGGACGGTCCGGATTCACAGGATGAGCATAGCGTCGCCGTAGCTGAAGAAGCGGTATTCGCGGATCACCGCCTCGGCGTAGATTTCCTTGAGCCACGTGATGCCGTCCTCTCTGCCCGGAGCCAGGAACGCCGCCACGAGGCACAGCAGTGTCGAACGAGGTTGGTGGAAATTCGTGATGAGCGCGTCGATGCCGCGGAAGGCATGGGACGGATGGATGAAAATACCCGCCTCGCCGAGGAAATCTGCCTCGAGGGCCGCCGCGTGCCCCGTCAGAAAATCCTCGATGGCCCGCACCGCCGTCGTGCCGACCGCCACGCGCCGTTGCGCCGGTGCGAAAAGCGCGCATTGCGCCGCCACGGGCAGTTTGTAAACCTCGCGGTGAATGGCGTGGGCCTCAATATTTTCGGTCGTGATCGGCCGGAAGGTGCCGAGCCCGACATGGAGTGTGAGGTCGGCGAAGCCCACGCCCGCCGCCGCCAGTTGCGCGAGCAGTTCCGGTGTGAAATGCAGACCGGCGGTCGGGGCCGCGGCGGCGACCTGGTGGGCGCGGTCGGCATAGACCGTCTGGTAGCGTTCGCGGTCGAGCTGCCGCTCGGCGTCGGTGTGCCGCCCGGCGATGTAGGGCGGCAGCGGCATCTCGCCGCGGCGGTTGGCGACGGCAAGGATGTCGCTCCCGTCGTCAACCGCGAAGGAGACACGCGCGAGGCCGTCGCCGGTTTTTTCGCGCACTGTGGCGGTAAACTGCCCCGCCGCGCTAAAAATCGCCCCGACGGGCAGCTTTTTGCCCGGGCGCAACAGGCACCACCACTCGCCCGCGACCGCCGCCGGCCGCAGCAGCAGGCACTCGACGTGCCCGCCGGTGGGGCGCGCGGCGTGCAGGCGCGCGGGGATGACCGCAGCGTTGTTGCGAAAGAGGCAGTCGCCCGGCCGCAGGTAGTCGCCGAGGTCGGAGAAACGGCGGTGCTCGATCCGCCGCCCGGCGCGGTCGACGACGAGCAGACGCGACTCGTCGCGCCGCGCGGCGGGCACCTGGGCGATGAGGTGCGCGGGCAGGGGATAGTCGAACAGGGAGGTTTCCAATGAGCCGAAGGAAAAATGTTTCCTGGCTGGAGTCGAAGCCGAATGACTGGCAACTTCGCCCGATGGGCGAACCTGCGTGGAAAAAATCCCTGCTCTGGCTGCTGGCCGCCGGCTGCGCGCTGCCGTGGATCACGCCGCCGCTGGCGCTCTTCGCCGGACTGGTGTTCGCGCTGTTGGCGGGCAACGTCGATGCCCCCCGCACGGCGAAGGTCCAGAAATACCTCCTGCAGGGCTCGGTAGTCGGGCTGGGCTTCGGCATCCAGTTTTCCGCGGTGCTGAAAGCCGGCTCGACCGGCGTGTTGGTGACGGCCCTGACGCTGCTCGCCACGCTTGCGGCCGGGCTCCTGCTGGCGCGGCTGCTGCGCGTGGACAAGACGACGGGGCAACTGATCTCGGCCGGCACGGCCATCTGCGGCGGCAGCGCCATCGCGGCAATGGGGCCGGTGCTCGGGGCGCAGGCGCGCGAGATGTCGGTGGCGCTGGGTTGTGTGTTCGTGCTCAACGCCGTGGCGCTGTTCGTGTTTCCGGTGGTCGGCCACTGGACCGGCCTGGGGCCGGAGCAGTTCGGCTACTGGGCGGCCATCGCCATCCACGATACGAGCTCGGTGGTGGGCGCGGCGGCGCGCTACGCACCGGAGTCGCTCGCCATCGCCGTGCCGGTGAAATTGGCGCGGGCGCTCTGGATCCTGCCGCTGGTGGCGGGGGCGGCGTTGCTCGTGCGCAAGAAGGACAGCAAGGCGACGGTGCCGTGGTTCATTTTCCTTTTCGTGGGCGCTTCGGCGCTGGCGTCATTCGTGCCGGCAGGCGGACCGGTCTATCCGTGGCTGGCGCGGGCGGCGCGGGCCGGGCTGGCGGTCACGCTCTTCCTCATCGGCGCCAGCCTGTCGCTCGCCAACCTCAAGGCGGTGGGCTGGCGGCCATTCGCGCAGGGCATCGCGCTGTGGGTGCTGGTCAGCGTCGCGTCGCTCTGGGCGGTGCTGCGCCTCGGCGTGCAGTGAGCGTGCTCACTCGTCCTTCAATTTGCGCAGTTCTTTGTCGGTGTCGCGCAGGCGGAGCGCCACGGCCTCGGCGAGGCGGGCAAAAAACATGGCGCCGACGGTGGGATTGCCGCGCGAAAGCTCGTCGAACCGCGGGCGCGCCAGCACAAACAGGTCGGTCGGCATCTCGGCGAGGGCGTCGGCGATGCGTTTGCGGCCGGTGAGGAAGCCGAGGTCGCCGAAGAAATCACCGCGGGCAAAGGAGGCGAGGCGGTGCTGTTTCTCGGTCAGGCGGAGCGGCAGGGTGATGCGCACGCGGCCGCGGCGGATGATGAACATCTCGTCGCCGCTGGCGCCGGCGCGGAAGATCGCTTCGCTGGCGGGCACGCTGCGGATGGCGATGCAGGCGGCCAGGGCGTTGAGCGCGCCGGCGTCGAACCTCCGGAAAAGGTCGATCGCACTGAGGTCGAGGGGGGCCTCCTCAGCGCGGGCGCCGTGGCTGTGTTCGGCCAGGATGGTGTTCTCGGCCCACTCGAGCGCCTCATCGCGACTGCCAACCAGCAGCGCGCCGGCGTCGTTTTTGCGGACCACGCCGAGGTCGTCAAAGTAGTTACGGAGATTCTGGCCGCTCGGGAGGCTCTTCGGCAGGCCGGAGAGGATGAGCCGGCCACCGCGCTCGGCGAGCTGGTCGGCCATCTGCTCGAGGATGTGCGCGGCGGTAAAATCGACCGTCTGCACGCGGCGCATGTCGAGGATGAGGTAACGGCAGCGCTTGAGGTCGGTCTCGAGTTCGGAGCGGAGCTGGTCGGTGGTGCCGAAGAAGAGGCTGCTTTGCAGCACACAGACGATGGTCTGGCCGCCATACTCCTCGAGGATGGCGCGCTCTTCCGGCAGGCGGCGCTGCTTGGAAAACGATTCGGAGCCGGTAACCTTGCTCCGGATGACACTGCCGCGGATCTGCTCGCGGATAAACAGCACCACGGACAGCAGCACGCCGACGCCGGCGGCGGCGATCAGGCTGACGCTTACGGCGGTGGCCACCACGGCGACGATCACGGCGAAATCCAGCAGCGTGCCCTTGTGCTTCAGCAGTTGGAAAGTGTTCCGGTCAATCATCCGGAACCCAACGACTACCAGAATGCCGCCCAGCGCCGCGAGCGGCACCCAGCCAATCAAGCTGCCGAGCAAAACAAAGGCGACGAAGACGAAGACCGCCTCGAGGATCCCCGAGAGCCGGGTTTGCCCGCCGCTCGTGACGCTGACCAGCGTTGCACCCATCATGCCGGCGCCGGGCACGCCGCCCGCCAGAGCGGAAGCGAGATTGCCGAGGCCCTGCCCGAGCAGCGTGCGGTTGGAATTGTGCCGCGTGCGCGTGAGCGCGTCGACGACCACGCAGGTCTTCAGCGTGTCCATCGAAAGCAGGACCGAGAGGGTCAGGGCCGGCATCAACATCGCGCGGGCATCGCTCCAAGTCAGCGAGGAAAGAGCATGCCATTGGGCGGAGAGGCCGTGGAGAATCCGGCCGAGACCGGCCTCGAGGCGGCCGATGACGAATTTGTTGCCGGCGAGGGTGCCGAGGTCCGGGCGCAACGTCGCGGCCAGTGCAGCATAAACCGCCAGGCCGGCCATCAAACCAATGATGGCCGCGGGAATCACCTTGGTAACGCGGACGGCGCCAGCCATCGCTGCAATAGTGGCCAGCGTGATGATGACCGAAGGCCATTGCCAGAGAGCGGGGGAGACCAGCCCGTGCCATGCGCCGGTGCCCGCCGCCAAGCCGAGGACGGAGGGGATTTGTTTATACAGGATGAGGAGGCCGACGCCGCTCAGGTAACCCGAGACGACAGGGAAGGGGATGAACTTGATCAAGGTGCCGCCACCAATCAAACCGTAGGCGATCTGCAGGCTGGCGGAAATCAACGCGGCCAGCGTCATCAACAACACGATGTGCTCGACGCTGCCGTTGCCGCCGGCCGCCAGCTCGGCGGCCAGCGCACCCATGACCGCCGCGGCGGGCGCGCAGGGCGAGCTAATGATGCGCGGCGCGCCGCCGAACACGGAGGCGACGAGCCCGATGACCACCGCGCCGACCAGGCCCGCCGTCGCACCATAGCCCGCCTGCGCCGGGCCGAGTGCCGCGAAGGTGGCGACGCCGAATGCAATCGCCGAAGGGATCGCCACCAGCATGGCGGCCAGCCCGCCCCAGAAATCTCCCAGCCTGGACGGCGCGGTTGGCTCGCGGGACGGGGTCGGAAGGTTGTTGGTCATGTCGCGCTCTCTTTGCACACCGCCCGGCCGGTAGTGCCGGGTTCGTAAACAGATTACGTGAATCGTTGCCCGATGGGCAGCCAGAAATTCAGCAGGCCAGCGCAATAAACGCGCAGACTTTTTCGAAAAAATCAGCTGGCCAGCCGCAAAAAATATGCGGCTAAGCATTGTGCCCGCATGGGCCAGCTTTCTGGCCCGTGTTTTTATTTAGCACCAACGCAGCGAACGACCCGAAGCCCGTTTCGGTCCTCCGGCATGGAGGGACGGCCGATTGGCCGTCCGCATCGGAACCGGTCCGTCGGGAGACGGATTCTCCAAGGTCCGGAGGCTTTCATCGCGGTAGGCCGATACTTCAGTGCGATAGCCCGGCACTCCGGGTTAGTATCGCGATACCACTGTGCGTCTGCACGGAGACGCAGCAAAATATCACGCTACTACGGCGCAGTATCGCGTTACCAGCGCGTGGTATCGTTCAACAAAGGCATGGTAGGTCGATGCCTGACCGTGGTATCGCGCTACCGCTGTCAAGTATGGCGTTATCTGGGTCAAAAGCCGCGATTTCCGGCATAAATTTGGTAAAATACAGGCTTTTCGCGTCAATTTATGGCCATAAGCCACAAAACAAAAGGAGAAATCAGATATGTCAACCGCACCAAAGAATGCCTTGGCGCAGCTGACTCAGGCCATGCAGGCTTGGGAGACGCTGCGCCAGACAAAGTCCTTCACCGGGATGACGCTCGCGCAGTTCAAGGCGAAGCTCCAACCCAGCCTCACAGCCCGCGCCAATCAAGCGGTGATCGAGGCGCAGATGACCGCCGCGCTGGATCAGCGCGACAATACCGACAAAATCTCGGCGGCGATCGTGCTGCTGGTCGTCAACGCCGTGAAGGGTGATCCGGAGGAAGGGAAGGACGGCGAGCTGTTTTATGAAGTCTTTTCTAAGGGAGGCGACTGAGGCGAACATAGTAAAGTTCCTCGGGGCTTGCCACCAGAATCTTTATTACCAGACTAACATGGTGGATGGATCAAAAAGGTAAATCCCCGTCCCTTTTTTCACCCGCTTTTGCACACACTACCGAATGAAACCCACCATCGCCTTTGTTGGGGTCGGCCGTATGGGTGCCAACATGGCCCGCCGTCTTAGGGACTGTGGTTACGCCGTAACCGCAGTTCACGATGCCCACGCAAGCACTGCGGGGGCGCTCGCCGCCGAGATCGGCGCACGGCACGCCCCCACGCTCGCTGCAGTTACCGCTGCGGCTGAGGTAATCTTCACCGTTGTCACCGACGATGCGGCCCAACTTGGCATCTTCACCGAGAACGGCGATTCGCTGCTGGCCGGAGCTCGCGACAAGATCTTCGTGAATTGCGCCACTATCACGCCCGCCACACATATCGAGATTGAACAGCGGGCTCGTGCCGTTGGGGCCGCAACCCTTGAGGGTTGCATGGCCTCCTCGATCCCCCAGGCCCGCAACGGAACACTCTACCTCATGTGCGGTGGATCAAAAGAAACCTTCGAGCACGTGCGCCCCATTCTGCAGAGCCTCAGTTCCGCCCTGCACTATATCGGTCCCACCGGGCAGGCCGCCCGAGTGAAAGCGCTCGTGAACATGGTCATGAATATCAACACCGCCGCACTTGCGGAGGGCCTTGGGTTAGGTCACGCGATGGGACTTGATCTCGCGCTGCTTCGCGAGATTTTCCTGCAAACCGGAGCAAATTCCCAAGTGCTCAAGACTGACGGCGAGGACATGCAGAACCGCGATCACGCCTGCTTTTTTTCCGCGGCTCACGCCGCCAAAGACTCTACCATCGCTTGGCGGCTCGGCGTCGAAGCCGGGTTGCATCTTCCGCTAGCCGCTGCCACCAAGCTTCAGTTTGATCGCATGGTCGCTCTCGGTCTTGGTGGTATCGACAAATCGGGGGTGGCTGAGCTCACCTTCAAGGACCGCCACGCTTAACCGCCAGTCCCAAGACGACCCGTAGGGTGTTTCCAGGGCCAACCGGCAGGTCGAGGCTAGGTTCGTAAGGAACTCTCTCCTCTGCTGGGAATTCGGCCTACGGCGATGGGTCCGGGGGCGCGCAGTCGGGTCAGGCAGTAAGGTCGTAATTCCCGGACGTAATCAAGGCCTGCAGGGGCAGGCCGTCGCGATAAGCGCGGAGGTTCCTAAGTAGGAATTCTCCCGCATCGCAAAGGCGGTCATGCGTGGGGCCGGCAATGTGCGGCGTAAGGGTGACATTGCGCAGGCCACGGAAAGGCGAATCGGCGGGTAGCGGTTCGACTGTGAAGACATCGAGGCCAATCATAATCTGTCCCTCTCGGGCCACAACCAGGAGGGCGGTTTCGTCGACGACCGACCCACGACCGACATTGACGAAAACGCCGCCAGGTCGGATAAGGCGAAGCAATTTTTCACCCACGATGCCGGTGGTCTCGGGGATCAAGGGGGCAAGCTCGACGATGATGTCGTTGCCGGAGAAAAGCGACTCTAGGGTGGTGGCGCGTCTGACGCGGTAGGAGGCCTCGGCGGTGGCGTCTATATCGGGAGCAAAGATGGAAACGTTACAGCCAAACGGGCGCAGTAAGCCGACTAACTCGCGGGCCACGTGGCCG
Source organism: Opitutaceae bacterium (assembly GCA_023269565.1). Lineage (GTDB taxonomy): Bacteria > Verrucomicrobiota > Verrucomicrobiia > Opitutales > Opitutaceae > JAHFTD01. The sequence goes on from JAHFTD010000017.1 coordinate 8,861, forward strand.
AACCCGTGCAGGCCGACGCGTCGACCAAAAAGCGAAGCAGGGACAGGATCGTCACCCCTCCAGCCGCCGGCACCGTGCATGGTGTGTATCCAATGAGTGGCGTGGCGCAGGCCGCAGAGGATGTGGAACAGGGCGCACTCGGCGACGACACGGCTGATGGATCCACCCCAGTTCGTCACCAGCAAGCCACACTCGACATGCCCGCGCGGGACAAGTTGGCGGACGGAGCCGCATAAATAACCAACATAGCGCAGACCGGGGGGGAGAGTCCCAGACAGCTTTGGGGTCTTCCAGCAGCCGACGAGAACCTCGGGATTGGCAGCTGCTAGGGCATGATGAAAACGATCGACCGCCAGATCCGTGGTGTCGAGATGCTGGAACGCCGGGGTGAGGCGACGGACTTCGCTCAGTATGGGCTCGGGCAGGAAATCGCGGAGTTCCTCGGGGGTGACGGCGACAAGTATGGATGACGGGCGCGGCATTGAAGGAGGGAGGAACCACGGGAATAAGGAGACCAAATTTGCACGGATTCAATCTTTTGAGCTACCCGACGTGTTGGTTCGGGAGGAGTCATGAGTTCAAGTAGCGGCTTGGGATTGCTCGGATCCGCCGCGATTCGACGAATGCACTCTACTGGGACGGTCGGGTCGAGAGTGATTGTTCCTATTTTTGTGTTATATATATACCATGGCACGAAATTCCCTAGCAAGGAACTCTGCGCCTTCATCCGGGCAGATGAGGTTGGTTTGCAAGGCAGAGGGAACGCGCTCTTTTTTCGTGTCAACCAGGCCCTCGGCACCCACGCTGTCGCCCTCCCATGGCTTACACGCGCACCTATTCCACTCTCGGCAGTCCCGAACTGAGCTTGGAGCAAACTCTCGCTCTCACCGCCCGGCATGGTCTTCCGGGAGTGGAACTCCGGGCCTTGGCTGGAACAATCGACCTGCCGGGGCACTTCACGTCCGTCTACGGCACGCCGGCAGTCCTGGCAGCCCGGTTGCGCACGCAGCCGGTGAAGATTCTCTCGCTCGACACTTCGCTCAAGCTTGCGGGCAGCACGACCGCGGAACGCGGGGAGTTCTTGAAATTCCTCCCATGGGCTGAGGCGCTTGGCGTGCCGCGGCTGCGGGTGTTCGACGGCGGCCAAAATGCCGACCCAGCCACGCACCGCGAGATGGCAGACACCGTTGCGTGGTGGAGGACGCTGCGGGCCAAAAACAACTGGCGGGCCGACCTCATGGTCGAGACGCACGATGCGCTGCGCACAGCCGAATCAATCAACCAGTTTTTGCGGCTGGCTCCGGGCACGGGCATCCTCTGGGACACGCACCACACGTGGAAGACCGGCGGCGAGGATCCGCTCGTGACCTGGCAGGCCATCCGGCCGCATGTCGTGCACATGCACGTGAAGGACAGCGTCAGCATTCCGAACGGGAAACACCCCTTCAGCTACCGGTTGCCCGGCGACGGCGAATTTCCGATGCAGTCGCTGCGGGAGGTGATCCGCGAGGAATATGTCGGCCCGGTCAGCCTTGAATGGGAGAGGCTGTGGCACCCCGAGCTGGCGCCGGTGGACGATGCCCTCACGGCTGCGACGCAACGCGGCTGGTGGTGAGGTGACGATAGGCTTAGCAAATACACGCGGCTCTATCCTATTTTGGAGTAGTCTGTCCAGCTGGAGACGCGTCGCCCTCGGAGCGTCGTTCTATTGAGCGCGGCTCAAAAGTCCCCGGGCTTCCAGGAAGTCGATGATCAGCTGGCGTGACTTCTCCTTCCACTCGGGCACGTCATTGCCGAAATTGTGTCCGCCACCGGGGACGATGTGCAGATCGCAGGTGTTGCCGGTCGCCACGAGCTTGTCGCGCAGGGCAAGGGCCTGCCGCAGCGGCACGGTGTTGTCGGCGTCGCCATGGAACGCCAACATAGGCGGCATCTTCGCGTCGAGCTGGTGGATGGGCGAAAGCGCGGTGGTGTTCGCGCCGAAGCGCTGTGGTGTGTAGCCGGTGTCGGCCGACGTGTCCGAGATGGTGCTGAAAAGGATGAGCACGGCGGGCTTGCGGCGCGGTGATTCCGCCTCGGCGGAACCGGGCGGGGCAGGGGTGATGGCCGTCCACAACGCGACGTGGCCGCCGGAGGAGTTGCCGCCCACGGCAATGCGCGCGGGATCAAGACCGAGTTCGGCAGCGTGAACTTGCACCCAATGCAGGGCGGCGCGGCTGTCGGCCACGGCCGCGAGCGGCGAGGTGTCGTTGCGGCCCTTCGTGCGGTAGTCGGGCGCAATGCCGACCAGGCCAAGATCCGCTGCAAAGCGCGCCCAGAAGATCGCGCTGGCCGGCGTGCCTGTGGTCCAGCCGCCGCCGAAGAAGAACATCAGCGCACCGCGCCGGTCGCCGACCTTCCAGCCCACCGGCTTGATCACAAAGAGCCGTTGCGGCTCGGGCGTGCCGGCGCGGTAGACGAAGGTCTCGGTGCCGGGCAGTTCGGTGGGCGTAGTCTCGGGTGCGGCCGGTGCAGCGAGGCCGGCCGTGGCAGCCACGAGAAAAAACGCGTGGCGCGGGAAGCGGAAAAGCATCAGTGGGGATAGCTGAAGTGCCGTCCAAACATCAACCCTTGCCGGCCTCTTCGTTGCTGACCGGCTTGAAGTTCGGGCGGCTGTAGCGTTGCGTCGGGGGCGTGCCGTAGGGGTTGTGCTTGAAGGTGTCCACGCCGCGGCAGAGGTAGATCTTGAAGTTCGGGTTCACAGACAAGTCGTTCTTCACGTTGGTGCCCGAGTAGCGGATGGTCAGTCCCGCGCGGCGGCGGTCGGAGGGGTTGGCCTGCGAGCCGTGGATGGCTCGGTCGTCATGCAGCGAGCACTCGCCGGCCTTGAGGCGGAACTGCACGGCGTGGTCGGCGTTAAAGTCGCTGCCGTCCTCCAGCTCGAGGGTGAGCACGGAACTGGTTTCCTTCGATCGGCGGTGCTTGATGACGCCGCCCTTGTGCGAACCCGGCAGCAGCTTCATGCCGCCGTTGCCTTCATCGACGTCGTCGAAGGCCAGCCAGACAGTGACAGAATTATGCGGCGCCATCGGCCAGTAATAGGAGTCCTGGTGCCAGCCCACGGTAGCCATGCTGCGCGGGTCCTTGATAAAGAAGTTGCTCGCCCAGCAGTAGAAATTTGGCCCGAGGATGTCCTCGACGAGATTATGGATCTTGGGGTTCATCGCGATCTCGTAGAGGTAGGTGCTCGTCTCGTGCCATTCGCGGATGTCCTTGGTGGTCTCGCCCGGCTGGAGCAGGGCGAGCAGCTGGGGTAGCTCTGAGTTGATCACGGCCATTTCCTCGCGGGTGTAAATCGCGGGCAGGCCGAGAAGGTAGCCGTTGTCGTGATAGAATTTCTGCTGGGCAGGGGTGAGGTGGTGGGTGGGGTTCATGGGGGAAAGTTTTTTAAACAGAATCAAGGCAGTCGGTGTCGACCACGGATTTCCCGGATAGAAACTGATTCCTTCTGCTTATTGCCGAATTCATCCGTGTTCGTCCGTGGCTAACAAAGGATTCAGCCGAAAAAGGCGTCCTCGAGCATCAGCGAGAGGCAGTGGTAGATTGGCAGGTGGTATTCCTGCGCACGGTAGGTCTCGCGGGCCGGGACACGGATGCAGATGTCGCTAAGGCTGCGCAGGCGGCCGCCGCTGGCGCCGGTGAGGCCGATGGTCCGCAAGCCACGTGCCCGGGCGGTTGCCGCGGCGTGGCAGACATTTCGTGCGTTGCCGGAGGTGCTGAGTGCGACGAGCACGTCGCCGCGTCTGCCGAGGGCGGCGGTGAGCTGGGCAAAGGCCAGGTCGGAGGTCACATCGTTGCCGAATGCGCTAGTGAGTGCAGTGAAACTGGTGAGCGGGATGGCGGGCAGGGCGCCCTGCAGGTGCTTGGCGACATACGAGGGCAGTTTTTTGCGGTCCTTGGCGGAGAGCGGGCGCTTTTGGCCAAAACCCTTGAGCAATTCACCGGCCCAGTGGTCGGCGTCCGCAGCACTGCCGCCGTTGCCGCAGAGGAGGATCTTGCCGCCGGACTTGAAGCAGGCGTGCAGGACGGCATAGGCCTCCGCAATCGACGCCTCGCACGCCGCGAGCTCGGGCAGGCGCCGGATCAGTTTTGCCAGATGGGGGGTGGACATAAAAGATGGCAGGTTGATCAGGTTTTGCTCTCGGCCTGGAGCGCGATCGCGATGGCGCCGTAGCTGCCGATGGTTTCACCCAGCTTGGCCGGCAGGATCCGGCAAGCCGCGAGGGAGTGGGGCAGGGCTTCACGGGCCAGCGTCTTCCGCATGGCCGGATCGAGCAGCCTGCGGCAATGGGGATAGAAGCCGCCGATCACGATCCGCTCGGGATTCAACAGGTCGATAATGAAGGCGAGGGCCTCGCCGAGGCGCCGGCCCGCCTCGCCCATGATCGCGCGGGCGAGCGGATCGCCGTCCTTGGCCGCATCGGCGATCTGGCGCGTCGTGGTTTTTCCATTGGGGGAATACCACACGGGTGGGGACCTGACCTGCTGGCGCACGCAGGATTCGGCGAGCCGGGCGATGCCGCCGCCGCTGCAAAAGCCCTCGAAGGACCCGGCTTTGCCGAAGCCCATGGGCCCGTCGACGGCGAGGCGCAGGTGGCCGACCTCGCCGGCGTCGCCGCTGGCGCCTACATAGAGACGGCCGTTCAATATAACCCCGGCGCCCATGCCGGTGCCCGAGGTGAGGAAAACCATGTGCCGGCAGCCGCGGCCTGCGCCGAATCGCCACTCGGCGAGCGCACATGCGTTCGCATCGTTCATGAGAAAGGCCCGGCCGCCGAATTTTTTCACCAGGCGCCGGCAGATCTCCACGCCGTGCCAGCTGCGCGCGAGGTTGGGCGGCGAAAGGATCACGCCCCGCGTGGCGTCGAGCGGCCCGCCGCACGAGATGCCGAAGACGGGGTTCGCCGGCATCACGCGGGCGGCGGCCTTGGTCAGCGCCGCAAATGTCGTCGCAAAATCGCCCGTGGGCACGCGGATGATCTCCTCGAGGACGCCGTGCCGCACGCGGCTGGCCGCGCACTTGGTCCCGCCGATGTCGAAGCCGATGATTTCTTCCGGACCTTCACTGGCGAGACCGGGTGGGAGACTTCGTCCCTGACCCCGGGCCGGTTGAGGCAGGGAAGGCAGCTTCATGCGCTGATCACAACCGAATCGAGGGCCAAGTTCCACAGAAAAGGTGTGATTCCTGCCGGTGATATCAGGAGCAGTTTTCAGCCGGAGCCTCTGGCACGGCGACAGAACGCCGCCGGGGATCAGCCTGGCGACTGAGCGGCCGGCTACGCCCACGGCTATAGGCGGGGAATGGTCAGACCGCCGTCGACCATCACCACCTGCCCGGTGGAGAAGGGGAAGTCTCCCCGTGCCAGTGCGGCTACCGCCTTTCCAATGTCCTCGGGATAACCCCACCGTGGTTGCACACACAGACCGCCGGCGATCAAGGCATCATACTTCCCCGTGACGCCCGCGGTCATGTCGGTCTTGATGATCCCTGGGCGGACTTCGTAGACGGCGATGCCATCGGAACCGAGACGGGCGGCGAAAAGTTGCGTGAGCATGCTCAATCCGGCTTTGGCGATGCAGTATTCGCTGCGGCTGATGCTCACCACGGTGGAGGAAATGGACGTGAGGTTGATGATCGCGGCGGGGAAAGCTGGATCGGCTTTCTTCGCGGCGACCATGTCGCGGGCGAAGGCTTGGGTGAGAAAGAACACGCCCTTGAGGTTGGTGTTAACGATATGGTCATAGCTCTCCTCGGTTGTCTCGAGCAGGTCGGCACGGACCTGCGGCGCGACGCCGGCGTTGTTGACGAGCAAGTTGATCGTGCCACCAGAAAAAGCCTTGGTGGCGGCGAGGATCGCAGCTCGGCCTTCGACTGAGCCGATATCGCCGCGGGCGTAGCCGACGCGAACGCCATGCGCGCGCAGCGCGGCGAGGGGCGCAGCGACGGCGTCCTCGGGACGGACTCCATTGATGATGAGATCCCATTTTTCAGCGGCGAGTTTCTGGGCGATGCCATAGCCGATGCCGCGGCTGCCACCGGTGACAAGGGCGATTCTGGAGTGTAACATGTGATGTGTTTGGTGAATTTGGGTGGTGCCCGGGGAATTCAGAATACAGAATCCGCGGGATCCAAAAAGAGAGACGGAGTGCGCGTGAGTGTTCGGCTCATCTTGTGGATATTCAATACGGCATTAGATTGATAGCCTAGTGTGCTAGGCGAGAGGCGGGACGTCGACCCACCGGCGTTCAGTCCATGATTTCAGGCCGAGTTCGGCGAGCTGGACGCCCTTGGCACCCTCGTGGAGAGTCCACGGGAACGGGGAACCGGTGACGACATGCTTGAGGAAAAGCTCCCACTCGAGTTTGAACGCGTTGTCGTAGGGGCCCTGGTCAGGCACGCGCGTCCAGCCATCCCTGTATTTGATGGGCGAATCGACGTCGGGATTCCAGACGCAGCGCGGGGTGGCAGCGAGGGCCTGCGCTTTGCAGTCGCGCAAGCCGGCAACGGCGGAGCCGTGCGTGCCGTCGACTTGGAGCGTGAGCAGGTCGTCGCGGTCGACGCGGACAGTCCACGAGGAGTTGAAGTGACAGACGATGCCGTTGTGCAGCTCGAATGTGACGTAGGCGGCGTCGTCGGCGGTGCAGCGGTAGGGTTGACCGGATTCGTTCCAGCGGGCGGGGATGTGCGTGGCGCCAAGGCAGGTAAGGCTCTTGATGTCGCCGAAGAGGTTCTGGATGACATACTGCCAGTGGCAGAGCATGTCGACGATGATACCGCCGTCGTCTTCCTTGCGGTAGTTCCAAGAGGGGCGCTGGAGTCTTTCGAACTCACCGGTGAAAACCCAGTAGCCGAATTCACCGCGGACGGAGAGGATTTTGCCAAAAAAACCGGTATCGATGAGATACTTCAGCTTCACGAGGCCCGGGAGCCAGAGCTTGTCCTGCACGACGCCATTCCTGAGGCCGGCGGCAGCAACTTCCCTGGCCAGGGCGAGTGCCTCAGCCGCGGTGGTGGCGGTGGGTTTTTCACAGTAGATGTGTTTCCGTGCGGCGATGGCCTTGCGGACTCCGATGGGCCGCTGGCCCGTGAGGGTGGCGTCGAAATATATCTGGTTGGCCGGGTTGGCCAGTTCGGCGTCGAGGTCGGTGGAAATGCGCTGCATACCGGTGCGGGTGGCGAGGGCGCGGAGCTTATCCTCACTGCGACCGACGAGCACGGGGTCGGGCAGGATGATCTCGGAATCGGAGAGTTTCACGCCGCCTTGGTCGAGGATCGCCTTGATGGAGCGGATAAGATGCTGGTTGGTGCCCATGCGTCCGGTGACGCCGTTCATGATGATGCCGATGCGATGGGTTTTCATAGGGAGCCCGGAAGGGGGTTGGGTTTGACGCTGTAGGGTGAGGTGTCAGGCGTGCTCGCGGTAGGCTTGGATGATAGTTCCGAGGTAGTCATCTTGGTCGGTGGCCCAATGGCGCGTGGAGAAGACCTCGACTTCGTTGAAACCGCGGAAGCCGGCCGCCTCAACCCAGGCGCGGATCTGGCGAAGCGGGATGCAGCCTTCGCCCATGAGGCCACGATCGTTGAGCAGGTCGGTGGTTGGGGTGCGCCAGTCGCAGAGGTGGAAAGCGAGGAGGGCCTTGAGACGCCCACAGCGCGCGATCTCCTGCTCCAACGCCGGATCCCACCAAAGATGATAGACGTCAACGGCCACGCCGACGTGAGGGGACTGGAGCTGCTCGACCATGTCGTTGGCCTGTCCGAGGGTGTTCACGGCGGAGCGGCTGTCGGCATACATCGGATGGAGCGGCTCGATGGCGAGCCGCACCCCGGCGGCCTGGCAATCGGGCAGCAGCGCAGCGATGCCGGCGAGAATTTGCCGGCGTGACTCGGGGAGCGGCACGCCGGGCACGGCGCCGCAGACCAGCACGATCAAGGGCGCGCCGAGCGCGTGCGCCTCGGCAATGGCCCGGCGGTTGTCGTCGCGCGCCTTGGCCCGTCCCTCGGCCGTGGGTGCGGGAAAAAATCCGCCGCGACACAACGAGACGATCGTCAGGCCGTGATCGCGGAGGAGCTGCCCGGTTATTGCCGGGTCGCGGCCCGACAGGGCGTCGCGCCAGACCGTGATGCCTCGCACGCCTGCCGAGGAGTATTTGGCAGCGGCAGTCTCGATCGACCACGGCTTGGTGGTGATGGTGTGGAGGCAGAGCCGCGCCAGATCGGGGAGGACGGCGGCGGGATTCATGGCAGGCAGCCGAAGAAGGTATAGTATTTGCCACCTTGAATGATGCGCTGGAGATAGATCGCGGCCTCGCGAAGGTGATAATCTCCCCACATGCAGGATTCGCCGCACGGCACCTTGCGGCCCGGCGGGATGTAATCCCAGCCGTTCGGGCGATGGTAGACGGTGTGCAGGAGGAGCCCGTGGTGTTGCGGATCGGTCGACAGATAGGGCGGGCCTAGCAGCGTTTGCATCGTGGTGAGCCCGGCTTGCCAGTAGCGCCGGCCCCCGGCGGTCGATTCACCGAGGTAGTGGCCGAGGCGGAGCAGACCCTGCGTGCCGATGGCGGCAGCGGAGCTATCCACCGGTTCAAAGTCGTTGAAGGGATCCGCCGGCCGGGCGCGCCAGTCGCCGAGTCGATGGAGGTCGGGTGCGCCCCCATCCCAGTAGGGGATGCCGTCGCGGGCGGTATGGGCGATGAACCAGTCGCAAGTGGCGCAGGCGGCCTTGAGCATGAGTTCGCGCCAGCGGGCGCGGCCGCCGAACGGCGCGAGGTCGGCCTCAGAGAGGAGGTCGAGAAATTCCAGTTGTTCGGCGAAACCCACCATGGCCCAGGCGAGGCCGCGAGTCCAGGTGGTGAAACCGGAGAAACCCTGCTGCGAATTCGGGCAGCGAAAACGGCCGTCGTTGGGATTGAAAATGCACTCGTGGGCAGTGCGGCCGCGCTCGGCCGGCACGTCGTAGCGATCCCGGCCCTCGCCGTAGAACACCGAATACCGGCTGGTGGCCTCGATGTGCTGGAGGGCGCGGCCGAGCAGCGAGTGGAACTCGTCGTTCTCGCCCATCAGTCGGTGGCCGAGGCGGTGGGCCACCATGAGGATGCGACAGGAGCGGATCGTGTCGACGAAAAGCGAGTGGGGACCGTTGAAGGAATAAATGTAGCCGCCGCCGCCATGAATCCTCGACCAACGTCCAGCCTGGACGGCACCGGAAATCTTCAGCGCGAGCTCGCAAAATTCAATCTGGTCGGCGGGCAGCCGACCCTCGCGCTGAAGGCGAAGCCAGTTGCCATAGGTGCTGAGATTATTGAAGCCGTGGTCATGCACACCGGTGTGTGAAACATGCGAGGCCATCCGCTCGACCGTGAGAAGCCGCGCCTGCTCGGCGAAACGACGCTCGCTCGTGGCGTCGAACTGGATGAAAGTTGAGCCGTAGTGAAAGCCCTCGGTCCATTCGGTCCAACCACGGGTGGTATATCTGCCGCCGACCGTGAAGACCGGCGAGCCCAGGGCGGGGTCGTATTCAGCGGAGAGCAGGTCGAGCTTCCGCGCGGAAAGCTGCCAGAGTTGCTCGAGTGCGGGGGCGAGCGCGGCGGGAGTCAGTTGGTCGTCGATGCGCATGGAGGTGGTGTGGGGCGGCTCAGTAACGTTTGTCCTTGCGGAGATGCAGAATCACAAACTGAGAGTCGGCGAGTGCCTCGTAGGTGTGCTGCTGGATGGCATCGAACTGGATGCTCTCGCCGGCCTTGAGGACGCACACCTCGTGCGGGAGAGTTAGGCGCAATTTGCCCGCGGTGACCCAGCAGACCTCGGTGTCGTCGTGGTGGATTTCGGGACGCGAGACTTTTGCCCCCGCGGGCGCAGCGCCGATCAAGCCCACGATGTTGGCGTATTTGATCTGGCGGAATTTGAAATCACCCGACCGGTAGCTCCGTTCCCCGGTGCGATGGGCCAGAGGGGATTCGGCCAGCGCCATCAGATCAGTGGTGCTCAGACCGAAGGCCCGCGCCAGGCGATAGAGCGTATCAAGTTCCGCCGACTGCTGGTTGCGCTCCAGCTTGGAGATCACCGCCGGGGAGACCCCGGAGGCGGTTGACAGGCCCGCCAGGGTCAACTCCCCCTGCTCGCGCAGCCGGCGGATGACGGAAAAATCGAACTGGGGCGGTGTTTTTGCCATTTTCGTGGATGATAAAATATAACTTTTTTATTGCCGTCAAAGCAAAATCAATAAAGCATCCCGCCGGTCGCATTCCATGAGCAAAGCCGAGGTTCTCGCCCGCATCAAACAGGAGAAGGTCGTTGCGCTCCTCCATGCCGGCAGTTCCGCGAGCCTGCTCGACTGCGCCCAGGCCCTCAGCACCGGCGGGCTCAACTGTCTTGAGCCGACGATGACCACGCCCGGAGACACCTCCATGGCCATGCGGGCGGAGGGCGAAAAGATGATGAAAGGCGGCTCAGCCCGCCTGCAGAGGTAGATATTGGATGGTCGATACGGGCAGCGATTTCCGGGCGCCTCTGTGCCGCAGATTGCCCGGCACCGTGCCGCCGTCACTCATCCCGCCTATTGCGATGTGACTGGTTACCTCAATGGCAGAGCATTTCGGCTCCCGGCCGGTTCCGGCTACTCGTCGAGCAACAGCGCCAGCTGCCGGCCGGGCCCATGCACGCCTTCGATCAGGATGCCTTCGACATCTGCTGTCTTGGATGGCCCCGTGACCCAGATGACATTGGGATCCGCTGGCAGCACCGCAAGCGCGGCGGAGATATCCGCGTGAATCTGGCTGCGGCCCAGCACGGCCACATGCACCCATGGTGCCAGGGCCGCGAGACGGGAGGAGGTGCCGGCGTCCGTCAGGATCAAGGTGCCCGTTTCCGCGATGGCTCCGCTGGCGGCCGTGATACCGAAATCAAAGTCGTCCACCCGGGCGCGGTCGAAGATGGTCTCCACCGTAAAATTTACCGGGAAGGCCGCTTGCAACCGGGGCCAGAGCGCGGGGTCGCAGTAGCCGCGGCGCCAGCCGTGTTGCTCCAGCAGCGCGACCAGGCCCGCCGCAGAATCCAGCGGGGTGCCGTTCACAGCCGTCAATTGTCCGGCGAAGGTGGCCCACAAATCGGTGGCTGGCTGCGGCGAGCGGTGGCGGACGAGCGTCTGCTCCCACTCTGGCAGTGGAGCGCGCTGCGGCAGGGGCGCAAGGGCCGAGCGCACCCGGGCGAGGATCTGGTCGCGTGCGGAGTTCATGCCTTGTTGCGACGTTTCAGCCAGCGGCGGAACTCGCCCCCCCGCCACCCCGGAAGGGTTCGTTTCTGCGCCCAGGCCTGGAGCGCGGGGAGGGGCAGTAGTTTGGTCGGCAGAAAGTCGAGCGCCTTGCCGCCCAGGAGCGCCGCCTTCCACGCCAGGGGTTGCGAGGCCAGCAGTGCCCATGCGCCCATCGACGGCGTGCCAGCGGCGGCGAGCAGCGCGCCCGCGGCCTTGCCCTTCGCGCGGAGGCGCAGCAGTAGGTCCGGGATCGGGATGTCGACCGGGCAGACCTCGTGGCAAGCGCCGCAGAGTGATGAGGCCTTGGGGAGGTCGGCGAACTCGGGGAACTTGTCTCCGGCCAGTAGGGGCGTGAGCACGGCTCCGAGCGGTCCGGGGTAAACGCTGCGATAGGCGTGGCCGCTGACCTGCCGATAGACCGGGCAGACATTCAGGCACGCGCCGCAGCGGATGCAGCGCAGGATCTCGCGGCAGTCGGAGGCCAGTGCGGCGGTGCGGCCGTTGTCGACGAAGATCACATGCATCTCCTCCGGGCCGTCGGGCTGCGCGGCGGCCTTGGGTCCTGCGATGAACTCGGTATAGACGGTGAGCTGCTGTGCCGTGGCCGAGCGGGCCAGCAGATTAAGCAGCAGGCCGAGATCGCGGTCGCGCGGCACGAGCTTCTCGAGGCCGACGAGAGCGATGTGGCAGCGCGGCGCCGCGAGGCAGAAGCGGGAGTTACCCTCGTTGGTGACAACGACGAGGCGGCCGCTTTCGACAGAAAGGAAATTCGCGCCAGTGAGGCCGACATCGGCCTGGAGGTATTTGTGCCGGAGAAACTGCCGGGCCCGGCGGGTGATGATCGTCGGGTCGTCGTTGTATGGGCCGAGCCCGTGACGTTCGAAGCTCCGCGCGATTTCACGGCGGTTCTTGTGGATGATCGGGCGGACGATGTGGCTGGGGTGGTCGCCGTCGATCTGCACGATGAATTCGCCGAGGTCGGTTTCGAGCGCCTCGATCCCATGGCGGGCCAGGAAGGCGGCAAGGCCGATCTCCTCGCTGACCATGGTCTTGGCCTTGACCATTTTGGTGGCGCCGCGCGCCTGCATGATGCGAAGCACGGCGGTGCAGGCGTCGTCAGCCGTGGCGGCCCAGTGCACCTGCGCGCCATTAGCTTGGAGCCGGGCTTCGGCGGCGGGCAGCATGCGGTCGAGATTCTCAATGACGTGCTGCTTGATGCCGCCGGCGATCCGTCGCAGCTCGTCCGGGTCGGCAAACTGGTCGTAAAGCAGCCGGGTGCGCTTCTCGTGCGTGGCCTTGGTGCTCTGGTAAACCGCGGCGCGCGTGTCGGCGGGAAGGCCGGCCGAAAAGGCATCGAGGGGCTGGCGGGGCATCAGAGCAGCCCCCCTTGCCTGAGCGCATCGCGGAGAATCTGCGCGAAGTGCCGGGTCGGGAGCGGCGTCCCCTGCTTTTCCGCCAGCCCGCCGAGATGCATGAGGCAGCTCATGTCGGTCGAGACGAGCACGTCGGGCTGTGCGGCCCGGATGTGCTCCAGCTTGAGCGTGCCTATGCCGGCTGAAACGTTCGGGAAGCCGACGGCGAAGGTGCCGCCGAAGCCGCAGCATTGCTCGGCCTCGCCCACGGCAACGAGCCGGAGGCCGGCGATGGAGCCGAGCAGCCGGGTGGCAGCCTCGGTGGAGGCGGTGCCACGCGTGTGGCAGGCTCGATGGAAGGCGACGGTGGCCTCGTAGCGGCCGGGCCAGGCCGTCACCCCGAGTCCATGGACGATGAACTCGGCCAATTCCCAGGTGCGGGCGCCGAGCGCCTGCACAGCCGGCCGGTCGGACTCGTTTTCAAATTCCAGGGGCGCGCCATGGCGCAGCATTGCGGCGCACGAACCGGAAGGCACGACGACGGGGAGGTCGCCGTCGAAAGTGAGGACGGTGTGCCGCACGACGCGGCGCGAGGCCGGCCAGTCGCCGCTGTTGAACGCCGGCTGGCCACAGCAGGTCTGGCCCTCGGGAAACTCCACCACGCAACCAAGGTGTTCGAGCACTTCGACCGTTGCGCGTGCTAGGTCGTCGTAGAATGCGTCGCAGAGGCAAGTCGCCAACAATTGCACCCGCCATGGTGCGCCGGATGGGAACGGACTCGGGCGGACGGGGTTCATGACCGGGGGTGCGGCCGGTAAATGGTGGCGGTGAGGCGTTGGGCGAAATCCGCGCGGAAAGCCCGGAGGCTGGGGACTGCGCCTAGGCCGACGAGCTGGTTGGCAAGATTGCCGACAGCCGTGCCCTCGAGTTGCAAGGCATGGACCGGCAGGCCCGTGGCCTCGGCAGTGGCCTGACACAGCAGGGCGTTCTTTGCCCCGCCGCCGACCATGAGGATGCGGCGGAACCGGCGCCCGGTGAGCCGCGAGAAGATCCGCGCACCCTCGGCGTGGCTGCGGGCGAGGGAAGCGCAGATGAGCCGGACATAACCGGGCAGCGTGCGCGGCGGCCGGCTTTCTCGGCGCAGCAGTTGCGCGTCGATCGCCGTGCGCATGTCGGGCGGGTTGAATAGCGCGGAGTCGGAGACGTCGAGCAGCATGCGCGGAGCGGGGGCGGCGGTAGCGGCGGCGATGAGCCGCCGCCAGCCAGCGCGGTCGTGCGGTCGTGTGCGAAAGGCCGGCAGCGTCTGCTCGAGCAGCCACAGGCCGAGGCAACTGCGGAGGGGGCGGTAGCGACCGTCCCCCATGCGCTCGTTGGAGATCTTGAGCTCGCGGGCCTCCTCGCCGAGGACCGGCCGGTCGCTTTCGCAGCCGAGCAGCGACCAGGTGCCGGTGCTGAGATAGAGGTCGCCGCCGGCGGGATCGGCCGGCATGGCGGCGAACGCGCAGGCAGTATCGTGGCCGGGGACCGCAATCACCTGCACTTGCTCAAAACCCGGCAGACCGCGGACAGGGCCGAGCCGTGCCGGCGAGTGGAGGGGCCGGCTGAACCAGCGGGCCGGCACGCCGAAATGAGCGAGCGCTGCGCGCGACCAGTTGTCTTTGTGCACGTCGAGCAACTGGGAATGGCTGCAGATGGAGATTTCGTTTTCCATCCGTCCTGAGAGGAGAAAGTTGAAATAATCGGGCAGGAACAGGCAGCGGGCGGCGAGGCGGGTGAGAGTGGGGAAGCGGCCCAGCACTTCCTGGAGCTGGAGACTGGAGTTGTAGGGATAGTCGGGCAGGCCGGTCAGCGCGTAGATGCGCCGGTAGGCACCGCGGCGCAGGCGCGCGACCAGCGGGGCGGTGCGTGTGTCGCGATAGGCGTGGACGGGGAAGACCAGCCGTCCGGTTCGGTCGACCAGCGCATAATCCACGCCCCAGGTGCAGACGCCGACCGAGGTGAGTTTTCCTCCGGCCGCATCCCGGGCGCGGGCGAGACCGGTGCGCACCTCGGCCCAAAGGCCGGCGAGGTCCCAGTAATCGTGGCCGCCGAGGGAGTGGAAGGCGTTGGGAAAGCGGTGAACTTCGCGTAGCGTGAGACGGCGCCTTGCCCAAGTGCCGAGGATCACGCGACCGCTGGTCGCGCCCAGGTCGACGGCGGCGCAGTGGAAGGGCTTCATGCTAGCGCAGGAACGCTTCCGTCAGGCCGCCGTCCACGGCGAGAATCTGGCCGGTGGTCTTGCGGAGGCGCGGAGAGATGAGCAGGAAATACGCCTCGGCCTGATCGGCGGGCGTGATGGGAGACTTGGTGAGGGTGCGGTCGGCGTAGAACTGCGCGAGCTTACGCACGAGCGACTCGGTGGACTCGGCACCGGCATGGGCGATGTGATATTTGGCGAGCGAACCAAGGACGCGCTCGCGCGGGAACATCGCGGAGCCCTGCACGACGGTCGCGGGCGCGACGCCGTTCACGCGCACGAGCGGGGCGAGCTCGATAGCAAGCTCGCGCACCAGATGGCTGGCGGCGGCCTTGGAGGTGTCGTAGGCGACGGAACCCCTCTTCGCCACGACAGCATTGGCCGAGGTTGTGAGAACGAGCTGGCCCGGGAGGCCTTGCTCCTGCCAGGTCTTGAAGGCCTCGTCGGCCACGAGATAACTGCCGGTGATGTTGACGTTGAAGGTGAACGCCCATTTGTCGTCGGGGATGCGTCCGGTGGCGTCGCTCGGCCAGAACACACCGGCGGTGACACAGATGGAGTCGAAGCCGCCATAGGCGAGCGCGACATTGTCGAGCATGGTGCGCAGGCTCGCGCGGCTTGTGATGTCGCAGGCGAGGCCGAGGGCCGGGCCGCAGTTGGACAGGCCGGAACCGGCGACGCCGATACCCATGCCGTATTTACCGATGATTTCCGCGGCGGTTGTCTGCGCGGCCGCGAGGTCCAGATCGACACAGACGACGTGCGCGCCTTCACGGGCGAGGCGGTGGGCGGTCTCCCGGCCGATGCCCGAGCCGGCGCCGATGACGATGACAACTTGGCGCGCAAGCTCCTTTTCGGCGGGCATGCGCCGCAGTTTTGCCTCCTCGAGGAGCCAGTATTCGATGTCGAACGCCTCCCGCTGGGGGAGTGCGATATAACGGTCGAGGGCCTCGGCGCCGCGCATGACCTCGATGGCGCAGCCGTAGAACTCGGCGGTGACGCGGGATTCGGATTTGTCCTTGCCCCAGGCGATCAGGCCGAGGCCAGGGATGAGCATGACGGTCGGGTTGGGGTCGCGCATGGCGGGCGAGTCGGCCCGACGGCAGGAAGTATAATAGGCGGCGTAGTCAGTGCGGTAGGCCTCGAGCCCGGCAGCGAGGGCGGCTTTGAGCGCGGCCAGATCCTGCGTCTGCGGGTCCCATTCGACGTAAAGTGGCTTGATCTTGGTGCGGAGGAAGTGGTCGGGGCAGGAAGTGCCGAGCGCGGCTAGACGAGCGGCATCCTGCGAGTTGACGAAGCGGGTGGTTGGCGGGTCGTCAAGGATGGTGCCAATGAAGCGCTTTTCGCCCGAGACCCGGCCGCGAATCCAGGGGAGGACCGCCGCGAACATCGCCCGGCGCTCAGCGTCACCGAGCGACCGGTATTTCGGGCCGCCGAACGCGGTGGCGTCGCCACCCCGGGCGGCGTATTGTTTTTCGATGCAGGCGGCGGCCCGCTCGATGCAGTCGAGGGTGAGGGTGTAGCACTGACGGTCGTCGTCGGCCCAAGAGATGAAACCGTGTTGCCCCATCATGATGGCGCGGAGGCTCGGATGGGTCTGAGCGATCCGCTGCATGGCCAGACCGAGTTCGAAGCCCGGGCGCATCCACGGCACATAGGCCATATCACCGCCGAAGATCTCGCGTGTCAGTCGCTCGCAGCCGGCGGAGGCGGCGATGGCGATGATGGCGTTCGGGTGCATGTGGTCGACGTGCCGGCCGGGGAGGAAGGCGTGCAGCGGCGTGTCGATCGACGAGGCCCGGGGGTTGAGATTGAAGGTGGTGTGCGCATACATCGCGACCATGGCGTCCTCGGCGGAGGACTTGAGATTCTGGTCCGGGCGCGCGGCGTAGAGTTGCCGGAGGTCGAGGAGCTTTTGTTGGCAGAGGGAGGCGAAGTTTTCGCGGGTGCTGGTGCGTAGGTCCCCGCCCGAGCCTTTGACCCAGAGGACCTCGACCGGCCGGCCGGTGAGTGGATCCATTTCGGTGAGCTTGGAGGAGGTGTTGCCACCGCCAGTGTTGGTGATGCGCTGATCGCTGCCGAGCAGATTAGAGCGATAGACTAGGCGCGCCACGGGATCGAGGGCGGCGGCGTGGCCGTCATCCCATAGATAATTAACGTGACGGTAGGCGGACATGGAGGGATCAGCGGCGGAGGGAGAGGACCTCGCGTTCGTAGCGTTGGATTTCGGGGAGCCAAGAACGGTCGGACGGGGTGTTGGTGCGCTGGCAATGCTCGTCCCAAACGGCGCCGAACGGCAAGGTTTTGCTTTCTTCCAGCAGGGCGAGACGGCCGGTGTGGTCGCCGGAAGCCTCAAGTGCGCGAAGTTGCGTGGTGGGTTCAAGCAGGGCGACCAGCAGGCATTTCTGGGTGTTGCGGGTGCCTAGCACCCAGGCGGCGACGCGGTTGATGCTGGCGTCGAAATAGTCGAGTCCGATGTGCGTGCGCGGCAGATGGCCGCCGCGCACGATCTCCTCGAAGAGCGAGCGGGTCGGGTCGTCGAACAGGACCACATGGTCGCTGTCCCAGCGGACACCACGGCTGACATGCAGCAGCAGCCCGGGGACGAACTGGAGCACGGAGGAGACCTTGTCCGCCACCGACTCCGTCGGATGGAAGTGCCCCATGTCGAGGCAAAGCAGCTTCTGCCGCGTGATGGCGTATCCGAGGTAGAACTCGTGTGAGCCCACGACAAAGCTTTCGGAGCCGATGCCGAAGAGCTTGCTTTCGACGGCGTCGAGATGATGCGCGGGATCAAGCAGCTCCCGGAACGCCGCATCGAGCGCGGTCGCCAGGCGCTCGCGCGGGCCATGGCGGTCGGCAGGCAGGTCCTTGCATCCGTCGGGAATCCAGACGTTGGTCACGGTCGGTGAACCCAGGGCGCGGCCCATGACAGCCCCGATGCGGCGACAGGCGATGACGTGCTCGATCCAGTATTGCCGCACGGCGGGGTCGCGATGTGAGAGCGTGAAGCCATCTGCCGCCAGCGAGTGGGCGAAGCAGGTCGGGTTGAAATCGAGGCCCAGGCCGCGGGCCCGGGCCCAGTCGATCCAAGAGGAGAAATGCTCCGGGCCGATGGCGCAGCGCTCAACCTGGCGGCCGCCGAAGTCGCCGTAGATGGCGTGCAGATTGACACGGTGCCGGCCGGGAATAAGGCGGAGGGCGACGTCGAGGTCGGCGCGGAGCTCATCGATGGAGCGCGCTTTGCCGGGATAATTACCGGTGGCTTGGATGCCGGCACCGTCGAGCGTGGCACCGGTCGATTCGAATCCGCCAACATCATCGCCCTGCCAGCAATGCAGAGAAATGGGTGTGGCGGCGAGAGTGGCGAGCGCACCCTCGGGGTCGACCCCGAGGGCGGCGTAATCCTCGAGGGCGGATTGGTAGGAGTGGTGATGCATGGAGGATAATGCAGAAAGTGACCTTGGATATGGCTCTGCCCGGCGTCATCCTAGCAGAGGGAAACGGGAGCTTGGAATCCATAGAATGACCTACTACATACAATAAATGAGACAAGATAAGCGTAGGCCGGACTATCAGCGCTACCTCGCGAGCACACCCGAGGCGGAGGCCTGGGGTGTGGCGGTAGCTGCGGGCGGACGGCAAGCCATAGCACCGGGCGAGACGTATCCGCCGCCGCACCATCCGGCTGATCACATGTTCCGTTGGGAAACGGGCCGCGTGCTGGGCGCCTGCCAGATCGTGTTCATCACGGCGGGCCGAGGGTTGTTTGAGTCGCATGAAACGGGCTTGGTGGAGGTCGCGGCCGGCATGGCGTTGGTGATTCTGCCCGGGGTCTGGCACCGCTACGCGCCCGATCCGGCCACGGGCTGGACGGAGCAGTGGGTTGAACTACAGGGATCCGTCGTCGGACGGCTGGTCAGGCAAGGCGTGCTGACTCCGCACCGCGCGGTAGTGCCGGTGGGGCGCGTGCTTGAGGTTGAGCGGTTGATGGAGACCGTGCACGCGCGGCTGCTGCACGAGGCGGCGACGGGTCTCGATCCGGAACGCGCGGCGGTGGGCCTGCAGGTGTTGGCGATCGTGACGGGCACTACGCGGGAGGGTGCGGCGGCGCGCCCGCTGGCGTCCGTGATCGCCCGTGCCGAGCGCCGGCTAACCGAGTCGGCCGACCGGCCGCCGGACATGCCGGCACTGGCCCGGGAGCTTGGGCTGGCCTACTCCCTTTTCCGGCGCGAATTCAAACGGCACACCGGGCTGGCCCCCTACCAATATGTGCAGCAGCTCCGCCTCGAGAAGGCACGCCGCCTGATCGGCAACACCAACGAGAGTCTCAAGGTGATCGCGGAGCAGCTCGGCTTTGCGTCGGCCTACCATCTCTCCGCCGCTTTCAAGGGACGCTACGGGGAAGCGCCGGCGCACTGGCGCCGGCGACGGCATCCACGCTGATCAATCCAGCAACACGAGGCCCGTGGCCGCATCAAGCACGGTGGTGCTTCGGGCCGGCAACGCGAGGTGGACGGACCGGCCACCCGGCAGGGAGAGGGTGCGCGGGCCGCCCGTCAAAGTGTGAATCATCAGCAGTCCGTCGCCGAGCAGGGTCGCGTCATCGTGATCATTGATGATGTGGCAGCCGGCGCGGCGGGCGAGCGCGCGGAGCACGGGCGGCTCGACGGGGGCGACGGCGAATGTCCACCACGTGGCCTGCCCGTCGTGGCGCCAGGCCGCGCTGATGCTCCCGTCCTTCCAGCGGCCGGCCACCCGGTCCGCCGGAGCCTCATAGGCGGGCACGTGCTTTGGCGGTTCCAAGACCTGTTCCTCGGTCGCGCCGTCGAGAACGAGCGAGGATGTCGGAACCATGGCGTTGCATCCCGACGTCGGGATGCCGCTGAGGGCGGCGGCCAGGTGGGCACCGATCTCGCGGCGATTGCCCCAGCCGGCGTAGCCGGTCAGCACGAGATGGCGCCCGCCGAGTGCGAGCCGGTTGCGGATGAAATCACGATGGGTGTCGTCGAGCACCGGGGTGGTGCCGAACAGGACGAACCGGTAGGGCGACAGATCCATCCCGGGCAGTTCGGAGAGCAGGGCCTCGTCGAATACGAGGCCAGAGTGGTAGAGGCCTTCGAGAAGTCCGTCCATGCCGCGGGCGGAAAACGGGTCGGGTCCGACGGGCGGCTGGTCGCCGAACTTGAAACCTTCGAGCGACCAGCGTCGTGCCACGGTGTGGCAGAACGACCAGGGATCGTGCACCACCAGTGTGTCCGCCGGCCGGACGAACGGCCGGTCGTGCCGGGAACGGGCGAGGGCTTGCAGGGCGGCGATCTCACAGGCGAGCCGCGGATCGTCCCACCAACCGACATTGCCGTGAGTGGCGAAATTGGGCGTGCCGGCGACCATGCCGAAATCATACCACCACTGGCCGCCGCCCCGCAGGACGGGCTGGAGGGTGTTCCGGCGCAGGTAGGCGATGTCGTCCGCCGGAGATGACTGGAATTTCCGGTCCCACGGACAGCCGACGAGGGAGGAGCCGTGGTCATTCTCATCGAGCCAGAGTTTGCCGGCGCGGCGCACGCTCCCGAGAATTCCGCGCGCATGGCCGGAGCCGCCCATGGCACGAACGCGCTCGGTGTAGGATTGCGGTGAGCAGAGGCAATCGAGGTGAGGGGACGCCAAAACCCGGTCGAGTGCGAGGTGGCTGCCGGCGGCATTCCGGCCGAACTGGCCGTAGAAATAGCCTTGAAACGCGGCGGTGACCACGGGACGCGGCCATGAGGCCTTGACCGTGGCCGCCAGCCCGAGCAGCGCGTCGGTCATGGTTTCATGCAACCAAGTGAAGTAGTCGATGATGTCCTGCTGGGTGCGCGGATCCCGCAGAGGACCGCAAGCCGCGTGCTCGCGGGCGGGGGAGCCGGGGGCCGACACGGCGTCGAGGCGTGCCTGTGGCTGCTGCCACGCATGGGCCAGGCCGGGGTCATCGCCGTAGCGTGCGCGCAGCCACGCACGGAAAGAGCGCGTGGCTGCCCCGCCGGTGTCGGGGTCGTGATGCAGGAAGCCGAACTGGTGCCATTCGCCGTAGAGACCGTTTGCCAACTGCAGGGAAAAGACGGCGCCGCCTTCCGGCGTGGCCGCCAGTTCGCGGCAGAATTCGCGCAGGCGGGCGTCGGCCCATTGCCGCCACGGCAGCGAGGCGAAGCTGGCGCGGACGGGCCGGGCGCCATCGGCGGCGACCGGTCGTTGCAGGCCCCAGGTCGCCGGTTCCTCCGGCGTGGTGTCGGCGTAGCCCACGCATTCCCCGGGATGCAGCGCGCACCAGGCGGCGGGGGCGTTCACATGCAGGCGGAGCATCACGGCGGCGTCGGGGCACTGGGCGAGGACGCCGGCGATTTGCCGGCGGGCGAGGGTGAGATCGAGGCGGTCGTCCTCGCCAAGCATTTGCTCGAACCAGATGTCGGCTTGAAATAGTCGCACGCCCTGCCGGGCGAACAGCCGGATGTTGCGCGCGGGCACTTCCTCCCAAGTCCAGCGCGCGCCCGGGCAATCTGACAGCGCGTAGAGGAGTGGCGCATGCGGCACCCCATTGAGGAGCAGGGTGGGCCGGTTGGCGCGCATCTCAACCGAGGCGGAGAGGGGCCGGTTCATCGGTGGCAGGGGTCGCAGGCCGGATGCACCCCGCGGGCATCCACATCAAACAGTGCGCCGTGGTGAGGGATGTTGATGAGAGCGGCCTGCGGGTTGAAGCAGCCGAGCCAGGGCGGGGCGCCTTCCCGCGGGGAATAAGTGGCATTCCAACCGTTGACCGAGCGGATCACACCTTCGCCGGTAAGAATCCGGAGCCGGGCCGCGCGAGGTGCGGAGTCCGTATTGGTGAGGCGGAGCGCGGGGGTGAACATGAGGCGGGGGTCGCCGCTCAAGGGGTGAGCCGGAGGATTTTAGAGTAAAGTTCGACGGCCCGGTTCAGCTCGGCGCGGGATAGCCATTCATCGTGTGTGTGGGCCTGGGCGATGTCGCCGGGCCCCAGCACGAGCACCGGGGCGCCGGCGGCGGCGTAGTGGCTGGCATCGGTGGCGTAAGGCACCCCGGTGGCGGTAGGATCGAGACTGGCGGCGGTGAAGGCGGGCTGCAGCCACGCGAGCAAGGCGGCGGAGCTGCCCGGCGGCAGCGGAGGCGCGAGGTAGAGGCTGTCGTGCTCGACCGCAAGGCCGGCGAGGGCCGCATCGCGCTGGGCGAGCACGGTGTCGGGCGACTCGCCCGGAACGAGCCGGCGGTCGCAGCTGATCTCGCAGTAGTCCGGGATGATGTTCACGGCGGAGCCGCCGTGGATGACGTTGATGCTCGCGGCCGCCCTGCCGGTGAGCGGAAACACACGGTTCGCGAGCGGAATGAATTTTTCCTCAAGCGCCGCGATGACCGCGAGCATGGCACCGATCGCCGAGCGGCCCTTGGACGGATCGGCGGAGTGGGCGGAGATACCGCGCGTGATCGTTTTCCAGCGCAGAGAGCCGTTGTGGGCTACGACCGGCCGGAGGCCGGTGGGCTCGCCGACGATGAGGCCGCGCAGGCGGGGCAGGAATTCCCGGAGCCCGCCGCCGGCGAACGCCTGTGCGCCGGACATCCGTGCCTCCTCGTCGATTGCGAAGAGGACGCCGGCGTTGCGTGTGCGGCGCGGGTCGCAGGAAAAGTCGCGGAGGGCCCAGAACATGGCGGCGCCGGAGCCCTTCGTGTCACAAGCGCCCCGGCCATGGAGTCGGTCGCCTTTGGGTGTGAGCCGGAACGGTGGCACGGTCATGCCTTCGACCCCGACGGTGTCGAGGTGGCTTTCGAAGAGCAGCCACTCGGCACTGGGTGCGACCTCGCTGGAGATCAGAAGATTAAAGGCATCACCGTCGACCGGGTCGCGGCGACTGGACAGGCCCCACTGCGCGGCAAGTTGCTCAAGGTGCGCGGCCAGCCTCGCCTCGCCACCGGCCGACCCACCGTAATGGAGGTTCACAGTCTCGAAGGAGATCATCTGAGCGAGCAGTTCCTCGCAGGAGGACGGTGGCGGCAGGGAGGGCATGGCTAGCGCAGCCAGTGGTCGCGATGCTCGGCGACAAAGGAGTCGTCCGTCAGCTCCGGGTAGGCGGTGCAGACGCGGGTTAGTTCCTCCGCCTGCCCGGGAGAGAGCACTTCGGCGGGATTGAGGCAGTGGACCGAGGTGACAAGACCCTGGCGGCGTAGCACCTCCAGGATGCCGGGGATGCAGCCGCGGAAATGGTTGGCGGCGTCAAAGAGAGTGGCGTTCATGTCCGTGACTGCGGTGGCGCGCGCCAGCCACGAGGCGTCGATTTGGGGCTGGGCTGCGGCGCCCTGGAGCTCACGGAAGAGTTCTACGGCGGAGTGTGTCCACACGCCCCAGTGCCCGAGCAGGCCGCCGACGATGCGACGGGTCACTGGCCGGCCGCCGGTGTCGAAGGTAAAAGGCGAAAGTAGGTCGGTGACGATGGTGTCGTCGTTGCCAGTGTAGAGGGCGATGTCGTCACGGCCGGCGGCGGTGACGGCGCGGACCACATCGATGGTCTGGTAGCGGTTGAACGGTGCGATCTTGATCGCAACGATGCCGGGAATCTCGGCGAAGCGCCGCCAAAAGCCATGGCTGAGCACGCGCCCGCCGACGGCGGGTTGCAGATAAAAGCCCACGACGGGGATGGTTAGTGCGACGGTGGCGACATGGGCGAGGATGGCCTCCTCCGGTTCGGTCTGAAACGCCGCCATGCTGACCAACCCCGCGTGGTAGCCCAGCGAGCAGGCCAGCTCCGCCTCGGCGACGGCTTGCGCGGTCTGGCCGCAGACGCCCGCGATCAGCGCGTAATCGCGCGGTGCGGCGCGCAGCTCGTCGGCAATGGTCGCGGCAGCGAGTTCGAGGACTGGCTTGAAGAGATTGTGCCGGGGATCGCGGATTTCGAACTGCGTGGAGTGCACGCCGACCGCGATGCCGCCAGTGCCGGCCGAGAAGTAATAGCGGGCGAGGGCGCGCTGGTGCTTTTCGGAAAAACGCCGCTGCGCGTCGAGGGCGAGCGGATGCGCCGGGATGACTTGGCCGGCGAGAAGATGGGAGCGAAGATTCATGGTCAGAACTTCCCGCTGCGGGTTTCGAAGTGGGTGGGCTTGCCGAGCATCCGCCCGCCTTCCTGCAGGTAGCCGGTGATCAAATCCATCATGTCGGTCACAGCCATCTCCGGCGGTCCAAACAGCCGGATGGATTCGCTGGCGTCGGCGAGCCAGGTGTCCGGGGCCTCGGTGCCGGTGAGGTGCGGGGCGCGGCCAAGACGCCGGCCGAATTCCTCCGCGAGCGTGCGGATGCGGAGCTTTTCCGGGCCGGTGATGTTGAGGATGCGCGGCGGGCTGGCGGTATGGGCGAGGCACTGGATGGCCCGCGCGCAGGCGTCACCCTGCCAGATGCAGTTGAGCCAGCCCATCGTGAGGTCCACCGGCGCGCCCTGCTGCACCTTGAGTGCGAGGTCGACGAGCACGCCGTAGCGGAGTTCCACCGAGTAGTTGAGCCGGTAGATCAGCTGCGGAGTGCCGAACTGCTGGGAAAAATACGTGAACACCCGCTCGCGGCCGACGCAGGTGCTGGCATATTCCCCGAGGAAGGTGACGGGTTCGCGCTCGTTCGCCCCCGGGCCGGTGACCGGCACGAACGGGTAGACGCAACCGGTCGAGAAGATGACGGTGCGGGAGTCGCGGAAACGCTGCGCCACGAACATTGGCACGACAGTGTTCTGGATCCACGTCAGCCCGGGCGCGCTGTCGGTGCCGAATTTCTGGCCGGCAAGGAAGAGCACATTGGTGGCGGCAGGCAGCGCCGCGACCTGCGCCGCATCGGCGAGATCGCATGACAAGGTGCGGACCCCGAGCTCTTCCAGTTCGCTGCGCGCCTCGGTCCGGCTGAAGCGCGAGATGCCGGTGACGGTGGCGTCCTTGCGGCCGGCGGCATCGAGCGCGCGGCGCAGCATGACGGCGGTCGTGGTGCCCATCTTGCCGCCGACGCCCAGCACCATGAAATCGCCCGGCAGGCTGGCGACGGCCTTGGTGGCTCCCGGAGTGGGGGTCGATAGCAGCAGCTCGATCTCACGGTCAGTCCGGGGCAGGGAAGGCATATTATTCAGTGCAGACAGCTTCTTTGGTTGAGAGGATACTTGTCAGCACTATACCGCTCAAGCAATGTGCGTAAAGCCAAGCGCAATCACCCTGAAATTTCATGCGAGCCATCGATATCCACACACACCCCATTCTGCGGGACGACAAGCGTGGACGTGCCGGGGCGGATGAGCTGATCGCCCGGGCCCGGGTCCATGGCCTCAGGCACCTGGTGGCGCTCGGGGACGTGCTCGCCTACGGCCGTTCACCCACCGAGGAACAGCTGCGGAAAATCAACGACGACACTTTCTGGCTGATGCGGCGCTATCCCGATTTTGTCACCGGTTTCTGTCACCTGAACCCGACGCTCGGCGAGCGCGCGGTCCGGCGGGAGACGGAGCGCTGTGTCGCGCGCGGTTTCCGCGGCTTGAAGCTCGAGATCGCCAACAACGCCCGCGACGCCTGCATGCGGCCGTTGATGAAGCTGGCGGTGCGGCACGGGCTGCCGCTCCTGCAACACGCGTGGAGCATGACCAAGATCAAGCAGCGCAGCTTTCACACCGACCCGGA
>JAHFTD010000017.1:34438-35745 GCA_023269565.1 Opitutaceae bacterium
GCTTCCCGAACGTGCGCATTATCATGGCGCACCTCACCGGTTGCGGTGTGCGCGGCGTGCAGGCCGTGAAGCCGTGCCAGAACGTGGTCGTCGACACTTCCGGCGCGGCGCCCGAGGCGGGCATCGTGGAGTTTGCCGTCGAGCAACTCGGGGCGGAGCGCGTGCTCTACGGCTCGGACGTGCCGATCCGCGACTTCGGCGTCGCGCTCGCCCGCATCACCGGCTCGCGGCTGGACGCGGCCACGCAGAGAAAGATTCTTTACGACAACGCCCGCGCGCTGCTGCGGCTGCCATGAACTACCTCGACGCGAGCACCTGGACGGGCCGCTGGCCCTTCGCCCTGATCGACGCACACACATCGCGTTCGCTCACGGCGCATTTGGGCAGACACGGCATCCGCCGGGCGCTCGTTTCTCCGCTCGACGCGGTCTTTGCCCCCGCGACCGGATCGGCGAATTGCGAGCTGCTTCGCTTGACGCGCGGCGTGGCCGGACTGGTGCCGGTGCCGGTCATCAATCCCGCGCTGACCAACTGGCGCGAGGAACTCGCGGCCATGGCAGCCGACCCACGGGTGCGCGCCGTGCGGCTGCTGCCGGCCTATCACAATTACAGATTAAGCCATCGCGCCGTGGACGCACTGGCGACGGAACTCGTCCGACGGAAGCTGTGGCTCATCGTGCAAGTGCGGCTCATCGACGAGCGGCACGAATACCACGCGTTGACCATCAAGCCCGTGCGTGCGACCGATCTCGGCGCGCTGGGGCAGAGACATCCGAGGCTGCGTGTGCTCGCGAGCGGCCTGCTGCGGAGCGAAGTTCTCGCGGTGCTGCCGAAGCATCCGCGGCTGATGGCTGATCTCTCCTTCGCCGAGTGGCACGAGACGATGAGTCATCTGCTGGCGAAAGTGTCCGCGAGTCAGCTCTGCTTTGCTTCGCACACGCCGTTTTTTATCACCGCCGCCGCCCGGGCCAAACTGGATCCGTCGGGATTGCCGAAGGCGAAGCTCGCGGCAATCGCTTCACGGAATCTCGAGCGGTGGCTGGGATTGTAAGGCGGGGTCGCTGACTCCGCCGACGAACGAGGCGGAATCAGCGATCCCCCCTACACTTACACCGCGAAGTGCCGCGCAACTTTCGCGAGGGCGCTGGCGGTTTGGTCGATCAGCTGGTCCGTCATAGCGGGACTAATCGGGAGCGACACGCCTTCGGTGAGCATCGTCTCGGCGACGGGGCATTTGACGGTGCGGTAGTCCATGGTCGTCAGGCCGGCGTCGCGCAGGGGCCAGCCGCCGCCGAAGAAATTGTGGT
>JAHFTD010000098.1 GCA_023269565.1 Opitutaceae bacterium
CTTGCCGATGTTGCCCGTGAGGAGAGCGAGGTTGACCAGCGCCATGATGCCCTCGGTGCCTTGGATGTGCTCGGTCATCCCGAGGCCGTGGACGCTGAGCGAAGGCTTCGCGGTGGCGTAGAGCCGCGCGGCCTCGCGAATCTTCGTGGCGGGCACGCCGCAGACGTGCTCGACCTTCTCCGGCAGGAACTCGCGGATGAAATCGCGATACTCCGCGTATTCAGTCAGGCGCGTGCGGATGAACTCCTCGTCGACGAGACCCTCGTCGAGGATGGCGGCGCCCATGGCGTTGAAGAGGACGACGTTGGTGCCCGCGTGGAGCTGGAGGTGCAGCGTGGCGTAGTCGCAGAGCTCGATGTGGCGCGGGTCGACGATGATGAGGTTGGCGCCGTGCCGCGCGGCCTGCTTGATGCGCGCGCCGGTGACGGGATGGCCCTCGGTCGGATTGGCCCCGCAGACGAGGATCGTCCGGGCGATTTCGACTTCGTCGAGCGAGTTGGTGGCGGCGCCGGTGCCGAGCGTCATCTTCATCGCGGCGGCGGTGGGCGAGTGGCAGACGCGCGCGCAGCAATCGATGTTGTTCGTCCCGAGGGCGACGCGGGCGAATTTCTGCGCGACGTAGTTCTCCTCGTTGGTGCCGCGCGCCGAGCTGAGCAGCCCGATGCTGTCGGGGCCGTGCTTCGCGCGCGTCTCGGTGAGGCGGTCGGCGATGAATTGATTCACTTCGGCCCAACTGGCTTTCTGCCACTGGCCGTCGCGGCGGATCATCGGCGAGGTGACGCGGTCCTTCGCGTAGACGTAGTCGAAAGCGTAACGGCCCTTCACGCAGGCGTGGCCGTGATTGCTCGGGCCGTCGGAGGGGCGGATGGTCGTGATCTGGCCGGCGCGCGTGCCGACGTTCACCTCGCAGCCGGTGCCGCAGTAGGAGCAGATGGTCTTTGTCCAGTCGGTCGGCACGCCGCGGGCGAGGACGGTGATGTCCTCCAGCGCGCCGGACGGGCAGGTGTCGACGCACGCGCCGCAGCTGACGCAACCGCCGTCGAGCAGCGTCTGGCCGCGCACCGGAAGGATCCGCGTGGTGTCGCCGCGGTTCCACGCCTTCCAGACGAACTGCCCCTGCACCTCCTCGCAGATGCGCACGCAGCGGTAGCAGGTCACGCATTGCGACATGTCGACGTTGATGTAAGGATGAGACGCATCCTGCATGAACGGCACCTCGGGCGGCGGGGCGGAGCGCGAGCCGCCGGCCTTTACGCCGTATTCGCGAAGGTAGCGGTGGAACTGCTTGTCGGGAAACTGGGCGACTGCCTCGGCCGGATAATTCTTCGCGATCAGTCCGAGCAAGGTCTGGCGCACGCCCTGCACCGCGGGCGAGTGCGTGAGGATCTCCAGGCCGGCGCGGAGCTGCGTGTTGCACGCGGTGACGAGCCCGGCCACGCCCTTGACCTCGACGGTGCACAGGCGGCACGAGCCGTAAGGATCGAGCCGGTCGTCGTGGCAAAGTGCCGGCACCTCCACGTTGATTTTCCGCAGCGCCTCATTGATGGTGAGGCCCTCGGGAAATGAGTGCGGCTGGCCGTTGATGGTTACTTGAAGCATGGCTCAATCTCCGCCGGATAGTAACGCAGGATGGACTCGGCGAAGCGGGCGAGGCCGGTGCCGTGGCCGCAGAGGCTCGCAAGCTTGAGCGCGGTGACGAGGTCGCGGCATTCCTGCAAGTCGGCTTGGGTCGCGTCGCCCGCGACGGCATTGGTGAAGATGTCCTCGATGCGCCCGCTGCCGCTGCGGCACGGGGTGCACTTGCCGCACGACTCGTAGGCGCCGAACGAGAAGACGTGCTCGACCAGCTCGGGAATGGACGTGTGTTCGTCGAACGCCACCACGCCGCCGTGGCCGACGCCCGCGCCGATGGCGGCGAGTTCCTCGAAGCCGAGCGGCGTGTCGATGAGGTGCGGCGGGATCATGCCGATGATCGGGCCGCCGATGAGCACGCCCTTCAACTTCGCGCCGTTGCGCAGGCCGCCGCCGATTTCCTCGACGATGTGCCGCACGGTGACGCCGAACTCGACCTCGTAGAGGCCGGGCCGGTTGAAGAGCGAATTGAGCGAAAGCGCCTTCGTGCCGCGGCTCTTCGAGAAGCCGAGCGCGGCGTAGGTTTCGCCGCCGTGCGCGACGATCCACGGCACGCTGACGAGTGTCTCGACATTGTTCAGCAGCGTCGGGCGGTCAAAGAGCCCGCGCTCGGTCGGGTAGGGCGGACGGGCCATGACCTCGGGGCGCTTGCCCTCGAGGGAGCGGAGCAGCGAGGTTTCCTCGCCGCAGACGTAGCTGCCGTGGCCGGTGTAGATTTCGAGGTCGAAGGTGAAATCGATTCCGCCGACGCGCGGGCCCAGCCAACCGGCGGCGCGGGCCTCGGCGAGCGCGGCGCGCAACACGACGCCGGCGAGCGGATACTCGGTGCGGAGATAGATGTAACCCTTCGTCGCCCCGACGGCGTAGCCGGCGATGACCATGCCCTCGATGAGCGCGTGCGGGTCGTCCTCCATGAGGTATCGATCGATGTAGGCGCCGGCGTCGCCCTCGTCCGCGTTGGCGACGACGTATTTCTGGCCCGGCGGCTGCGTGGCGACGGCGCGCCACTTACGGCCGGTGGGGAAACCCGCACCGCCGCGGCCGCGGAGGCCGGAGGCCTCGACGGCCGCGAGAATCTGTTCGGGAAGCTGGGTCAGCGCCCTGGCCAGCGCGGCGTAGCCGCCGAGTTTCCGGTAGGCCGTTAGTGTGCGCGCGCCGCCCGCAGCGATGCGGCCGAGCACGATGCCCTGGCGCGAGAAAATTTTCACTGGCGGACGGGGATGCGTCTGGCCCTTGGCGGGCGAGGCGAAACATTCGCCGAGGCAGTAGACGCGCGGATTGTTCCGCAGCGCCTCGGCCCAGCAGGCGGGGTCGAGATGGCGGGCGGCGAAACACGCCGTGCCCTGGCAGGCCTTGCCCGTGTGGCTGCCGCGCGCGAGGTGGTAGAACGACTCGACGTCCGCTGGCAGGGCGTGCCCGTTGCCGCGGAGAGGAGGGGTGGCAGGAGTGGCGGGCATGACAAACAGTCGGTGCGTAGATCCGGAACAGCCCCATGTTAGGCACACAGCGGTGAGGTTCAACCCCGGAGTGGCCCAGGCACATCACTAAGGAAACCATGCCGGTCGAAGGAGTTGCAGGCGATGAGACTTTCCCTTGCGTGGGACCGGTGGTTTTCTAGTGTGAATCCTCCTTATCCTTACTACCAGCCGGCAGGGCCACCCGTCTGCCGTCTCTTCCTCCCGCCCAACCTGACATGAGCCTCCACGCTGCCGCCCCGCAAAGCTCGAAAAATTCGCCTGCGCCAACCCGCCAGAAGCCGAAATACCCCGGCGTCCGGGTCACCTGCAACGGCAACCAGCTCGTCACGCAATACGTCGAGACGCGCATCACCGAGGGCGGCGTATTCTACCCGATCACCCCTTCGACCGAGGGCGGCGAGATCTACCAGCAGTCCTTCGCGTCGGGTGAGCTCAATGTCTGGGGCCAGCAGAAGGTCGCCGTCGAGACCGAGGGCGAGCACGCCGCGCAGGGCGGCGCCACCGCCTACGCCGTGCAGGGCCGCCGCACCGTCAACTTCACCTCGGGGCAGGGCATCGCCTACGCGATGGAGCAGTATTACCACGCGCCAGGCAAACTCTCAACCATGGTCCTCGAGGTCGGCGCGCGCGCGCTGACCAAGCACGCCCTCAACGTCCATTGTGGCCACGACGACTTCTACGGCGCGCTCGACACCGGCTGGACCATGCTGATGGCGAAAGACGCCCAGCAGGCGGCCGACCAGGGCATCATCCTCCGCAAGGCCAACGAGCTCTCGCTCAACCCGGGCATGAACATCCAGGACGGCATGCTCACGACTCACTCGGAGCGCATGTATCTCGCGCCCGAGGCGGAAATGCTCCGCGAATACCTCGGCGCACCGGAGGACCAGATCGACTGCCCCACGCCGGCCCAGCGCGAGCTCTTCGGCCCGAAGCGCCGCCGCGTGCCGGTCATGATGGACCTGAAGCATCCGATTTTGCTCGGGCCGGTGCAGAACCAGGAGCATCATATGAACGGCGTCGTCGCGCGCCGGAACAATTTCAACGAACCCATCCTCGGCATGCTGGCGGACTGCTACGCGGAGTTCGGCCGGCTGACCGGCCGGCATTACGGGTTTGTCACCGAATACAGGACGGCGGATGCCGACACGGTGTTCGTCTCGCTCGGCTGCGCGGCCGACAACATCGAGGCCGCCTGCGACTACCTGCGCGAGCAGCGCAATGCCAAGGTCGGTTCGATCCACGTCAACGTCATCCGGCCGTTCCCCGAGACCGCCGTCATCAACGCGCTCCGCGGGAAAAAGAATGTCATCATCCTCGAGCGCACCGACGAGGGCCTCTCCGGCGACAACCCGCTGGCGCGCGACATCCGCGTCGCCTTGGGCAAGGCCAACGAGGTGGTGAAATTCGGCACGGCCTGCGAACTGCCCGCGCTCACCCCGGCCGAGACGCCGCGCCTGTTCCGCGGCGCCTATGGCATCGGCTCGCGTGATTTCCGCCCCGAACACACGCTCGGCGCCTATGAGTTCGCGACCGGCGCCTCGCGCCGCAAGGACGGCCGCAGCGCCGCCGACGGCGAGACGTTCTTCGTCCTCGGCGTCGACCATCCGTATGCCGTCATCAGCAAGGACACGCCGTCGCTCCTCCCCGAAGGCGCCATCGCGGTGCGGTTCCACTCCATCGGTGGGTGGGGCATGATCACCACCGGCAAGAACCTCGGCTCCATCATCGGCGACTTCGGCAAGTTCATCTCGGAACAAACCCCGACCTACGACGCGGACGGCTTTCTCGTCGACAAGCTCTTCATCATGGCGAACCCGAAATACGGTTCCGAAAAGAAGGGCGCGCCGACCAATTACTACCTCACGGTCGCGCCGTCGCAAATCAAGGTGAACTGCGAGCTGAACCACGTGGACGTCGTGCTCTGCTGCGACCCGAAGGCCTTCACGCACACCAACCCGCTCGAGGGCCTGAAAAAGGGTGGCTGCCTCGTCTGGGAATCCAGCGAGTCGCCCGAGGTGGCCTGGCAGCGCGTCCCGGAGAAATACCGGCAGTTCGTCCGCGAAAACAACATCCGCATCTTCATCCTCCCCGGCTTCGACATCGCGCGGAAGGCGACCACCCAGACCGAGCTGCAGCTGCGCATGCAGGGCAATTCCTTCCTCGGCGCGTTCTTCCGGGTGTCGCCGTTCCTGAAGACCTTCGGGATTTCCGAGGAGCAGTTCTCCAAGGTTGTCCAGAAACAATACGAGAAAAAATTCGGCCGCTTCGGCGACGCCGTGGTCGCCTCAAACATGACCGTGATGACGGAAGGCTTCTCGCGCGTGTCGGAGATCAAGCTCGGCGCGAACGGCGACCCCGACCGCTCCTCGATGCGCAATCCGCTGCTCGCCCCGGTTGGCGACCACCAGATCATCCCGACTGCCGGCTGCGGCGCCGCCGGCTGCGGCCCGATCCCCACGCCCGCGGCCCAGCCCGCCCGTGCGCCGTTCCAGACGCTCGCCAAGTTTGACTCCGAGTTCCGCGCGGGCCTCGGCTACCATCAGCCGGCCGGCGCGCTCGCCTCGGTGGGCGTGATGCTCGCCGGCACCGGCGCCACGCAGTCCAAATACGTCGCCCGCCGCGAGACGCCCGTCTACATCGCGGAGAACTGCACCCAGTGCATGGAGTGCATCACCGCGTGCCCCGACACCGCCCTGCCCAACATGGCGCAGGATGTATCGACCGTGCTCAAGACCGCGGTGAACAACTACGTCACGAACCGCGATGAGCGCCTCAAGTTTGGCGCCGAGATCACTGGCCTCGAGGCCCGCGCCCGCGTGAAGATGAACGAGTCCGTGAAAGCCAAAACCAAGGTGCCGTTCAAGGACATCATCCGCGACGAGGTCAACGCGCTCACCTCCATTTCTGCGCAGACCAAGGCCGAGTTCACCAACATCATCGCCAAGCTCCCGATCGCCTACGGGAACGTGCCGGCCATCTTCCGTTCGCTCGAGGCCAAGACCCCCGGCGCCGGCGGCCTATTCTCCATCTTTGTCTCCGATCTCTGCAAGGGCTGCGGCGAGTGCGTGCAGGTGTGCGGCGACCACGACGCCTTGCGCATGACGCGCGAGACGGAGGAGCTGAACGCCGAGCTGACCACCGCGCAGGTGTTCTCGCGTCTGCTCCCCGACACCCCGCAGAAATATCTCGGCCTCTACAACGACAGCGATGCCGCCGCGTCGCGCGAGGCCGCCCTGCGCAACCATCTGATGGTGCGGCGCAATTACGAGGCACTGGTCTCGGGCGATGGCGCCTGCGCCGGCTGCGGCGAGAAGAGCATCCTCCGCTCGGTGGCGTCCGTCACCGAGGCCTACATGCGTCCGCTCTACCACCGCAAGGCCGACCGCCTCCGCGCCACGGCCGCCCGGCTGCAGGCCGAAGGCGCGCAAAAACTTGCCGCGCTCAAGACACGCGACGCCAAGGAATATGAGCTTTTCCGGAAAACCTACGCGCACGTCATCGTCGGCCTCGGCGGCGAGAATGACGAGGACACCGCGAAACGCATCGCCGGTTACGAGGCGAAGCAAGGGGCCATCACGGATGCACAGCTCATCGGCGGGCTCGCCGCGGTCCTCGAGCAGGACGCCTTCAACCACAAGGAACTCCAGCCGGTCGAGGGCCGCCGCGCGAACGGCATGTCGGTGATGATGATGGGCGCCAGCACCGGCTGCAACACGGTCTACGGTTCCACGTCACCGTCCAATCCGCACCCCTATCCGTGGATGAACTCGCTCTTCCAGGACGGCGCCACGATCTCGTGGCTGATGGCCGAGTCGGTCATCGTCAACCACGCCCAGCACTCGGTCGTGCCCGAGCGCCTGGCCGGGGCGCTGCTCGACCGCACCGCGGCCATCGCCAGCGAGGCGGAGTATTTCACTCTCACGCACCTCGATGACGCTTTGATGACCGAACAGGAAATCCGCGAGCTGCCCAAGGTCTGGGTCATCGGTGGAGACGGCGCGCTCGGCGACATTGGTTTCCAGAACGTGTCCAAGGTCGTCCTGCAAAATCGCCCGAACGTGAAGATCCTCATGCTCGACACGCAGGTCTATTCCAACACCGGCGGACAGAACTCCGACTCCTCCACCATGCTCGGCGGCTACGACATGAACCAGTTCGGCGTCGCCTCGCAGGGCAAGCTGACGGAAAAGAAGAACGTTTCCGAGATCCTCACCAGCGGCCATGGTTCGCCGTTCGTCGCGCAGGTTTCGATGGCCAACTCAGCCAAGCTCTACAAGGCCATGCTCGAGGGGCTCGAGTATCGCGGCACCGCGTTCTACCAGGCCTACACCACCTGCCAGCCCGAGCACGGCGTCGGCGACAACATGAGCGCCGACCAGGCCAAGATGGTGCGCGACTGCCGCGGCATGCCGGAGTTCGTCTTCAACCCGCGCCGGGGCGAGACCGCGCAGGAGTCCTTCGACCTCAAGGGCAATCCCTCGATGGACCGTGACTGGTGGCGCACGAAATACTCCACGACCGGCGAGGAATACAGCTTCGGCGTCGCCCACTGGGCGATCACGGAGAACCGTTTCCGCAAGCACGTGAAGGCCATCAAGGAGGAGGACGCCGCCAAGCTGACGCTGCTGGACGACCAGCTGCTCTTCATCACGCAGGATGACGTGGTCCACCGCCGCGTGTTCGACCCGGCGCACCGGAGCTTCGTGAAAAACTTCGGCAGCTACATCAAGGCCGAGGAGCACGGGAAGATGCAGTGCTACGCCGTGACGCGCCAGATGGTGCTGTTCGCCGTCGAGCGCCGCAAGGCGTGGCGCATGCTGCAGAGCAAGGCCGGCGTGGTGAACAAGGACTACCTCGCGCAGAAGAGCTT
>JAHFTD010000018.1 GCA_023269565.1 Opitutaceae bacterium
CGCGCGCATTGAGCGCAAATGTCGACCTTAAGAGAACCGCAGTCGCCTCGCTCAATTGGACCTCGCCTGGCAATCCATGCGACTCCATCCGGCTCGCAGTGTTCACCGTGTCGCCCCACATGTCGTAGATGAATTTTTTGCGCCCGATCACGCCGGCGACCACCGGGCCTGAGTTCAGCCCGATGCGCAGGGCCAGTGTTTCGCGGGTCTCGGCGGCGATGCGCGCCACGGCGATCAACATGTCCTTGCCCATGCGCGCGGCGGCGACCGCGTGTTGGGTGCGCGGCGCGGGTAGACCTGCCGCCGCCATATAGGCGTCGCCGATCGTCTTGATTTTTTCAAGGCCGTGCTTCTCCGCCAGGGCGTCGAACTCGGAGAAGATCAGATCAAGCAAGCGCACCAGATCCTGCGGCGACTTCTTTTCAGACAGGGCCGTGAAGCCCACGATGTCGGCAAAAAGCACGGTCACTTCCGCACTGTGGTCGGCGATCGATCCCGGGGAATCCTTCAACCGCTCGGCAATGGAGGCGGGCAGCACATTGAGCAGCAGCCGTTCGGAACGCTCGCGCTCCTGGCCGAGCAGGCGCAAGTTGAGGAATTCCCGCCGCACGGTTTGGTCGAATTGGTAGCCGGCGATCATGCCAAAAATGTTCGCGGCCAGCAGCGCGCCCGCCTGCTGTCCCAGCTCCGGCCAGGCCAGCGCACCTGTGTGGTTGAAATAACCGAGATGGACGATCGCGGAGCTCCACCCCGCCAGGCAGGCCATGGGAAATCGCAGACGGAAAATATTGTAGATATTCAACGTGTGCATCAGCAGCAGACTCAGCTCGAACGTGCTGAGTGTGCTCAGTGGGAGCATCGAAGTAAGTCCCACCCCGCCCACCGTTATGAGCACACAGCCCGCCCCCACGATGAATTGCTGCCGGCGCAGAAACGACGGCAAGTGGCTGCGCACATACAGCCAGAGCATGCCGGCGATGAACGCCACCAACGGCCAGACAAACCGCACCCGGGCATCACGGAACTCGGGAAAGAATCGCGGCAGCAGCAGCCAGAAAAAACCAGCCAGAACCGCCACCAACAGCACGGTCACACGGATCGGCCTCAACATCTTGCGCGCCCGCTCTTCGCGGAAGGCCTGCTCCAGCGCTGCGTCGGCGAAATGCAGCGTGAAGGGATTCAAACGGGCCGGATCGTCGTTCATCGTGGATGCGTTGTCAGGTCGGGCCGAACACGCGGCGCCAGGCTTCAGACGGGTCACTGCCGTCCATGCCGCGGACGAACAGGATGCCCGTGGCCAGCATTAGGATGGTGGTCAGGAACCAGGCCAGCGCCGGCATCTGCTGGACCAGCTGGCGGACTACGCGGGAGCCGGAAGTAGCTGCGACCAGTCCGCCCTGCAAGGTGAAGAAGGCCAGCATGCCGCCATTGAACTTCAGCGTGCCGATGTCGAAAATCAACTCGTGGAACACACCGCTCACGGCAAAGGCGGCCATCACGCCGCGTGTCGGGTGACGCCGGCCACCGGCCGGCAGGAAGACATAGCGGTGCAGCAGGTGGCTCACCGCGGTATTCCAGCGACGGGCCCAAAAATCGCCGGGGGTCAATGAGCCAAACGGATTGTTGAAACCGTCATCGTGGTCGAGCCCCTGGAGGCAGAACTTCACCAGCGTCAGGTTGCACAAGCCGGCCACGAGCAGGTAGAGCCCCGCCTGGGTGGTGAACAGCTGGATCGGATTATCCGCGTCGAGCCGGGGCACCAGGAGCACGAGCAGCCAGACGAGCCCGAGTTGGACCACGGCCCGGAGGAGAGTGACCGCGGCTCGCCGTGGATCCGGCCGGAGGGGAGTTTCCCAACGCACGACCGGCAGCAACGTGACCATGAAAAACTGGAAATCGAGTTTGCCCTGCGGCCGGGCATGGCCCGCGGCGTAGAGCAGCGCCTTGATGAACAGCAGGCTGGTCACGATGGCGGCAACGACGCGCCAATGCGGTGCGGACATCGGCAGCAACAGGGGCAGCACACAGCTTGCAAGCGCCGCAGTGCACAGGAGCCGTGGCCGGTTTCGCAGCAACACCAGCGCCAAAGGCAGGACGGCAAGCGCGATCAAGCCGGGCACGAGGGGAATCATCAGGAGGGGTCCTCAGTTCGAATGAACGATCGCCCTGCCGGTGTGCCGCCAACGAGAGGAGTCGTGGATCCAGTGGAGATCAGCGATCTCGCACGACAATACCCAAAACACGGACTCGATCATGACCTAGCCAGTAACAAGCAGCAGCTGACAAGTGGCAAGAAATGAATGCAGCCAGCGTGCTGATACTTGGTCCTTGCCGTTTTTACGTCCTTGCTAAGGGGTGGCGCTTTGCCGGTCGTAGAGGGAGCGGTAGAGAGCGTTGCCGGCGTAGAGCGAGGCGTGGTTGCCCTGCGCGACAATGGCGCCCTTGTCGAACACGAGGATGCGCGAGGCGTCGCGGATGGTGCTGAAACGGTGCGCGATGATGAGCACAGTGCGGCCGACGAGGAGCTTGCGGAGCGCGTCCTGCACGGCGGCTTCGCTCTCGGAGTCGAGGGAACTGGTGGCCTCGTCAAGGATGAGGATGGGGGCCTGCCGCAGGAAGGCGCGGGCGATAGCGACGCGCTGCTTCTGGCCACCGGAGAGGAGCGCGCCGCGCTCACCGACGATGGTGTCGTAGCCGCGCGGGAGCGTGCGGATGAAGTCGTCGGCGTGGGCGTCGACGGCGGCGGCCATGACCTGGTCGTGCGTGGCGCCGGCGAGGCCGAGCAGGAGATTGTTGTAGATGGTGTCGTTGAAGAGGACGGGTTCCTGCGAGACGAGGGCGATGTTGCGGCGGAGGTCGGCGAGGCGCATGGCGCGGACGTCGATGCCGTCGAGGGTGAGGCGCCCGGTGCCGACCTCATAAAAACGCGGGACGAGGTTGGCGAAGGTGGACTTGCCCGCGCCGCTCGGGCCGACGAGCGCGCAGACGGTGCCGGCGGGGATGACAGCGCTGACGCCGCGGAGGGCGGGTGGGTCGCCGTTGTAGGAGAACGAGACGCCCTCGAATGCGATCTCGCCGCGGAGGCGACCGACGGGCACGGGCGCCGCGGGGTCGGTGATGGAGAGTGGCTCGTGCAGGATGACTTCGAGGCGGTCGAGCGAGGCGGCGCCGCGGTTGAGTTCGCTGTTGAGGTAGCCGATTTTTTTGATCGGTTCGTAGCAGAGGTAGAGTGCGGTAATGATGGAGATGAAGGTTTCCCATTTCACACCGGAGCGGTGGGCAAAGACGAGCGTCGTCCCGATGCCAAGGGCGGAGAGGATCTCGATGGCCGGGGTGAGTGCCTGCGCATACTTGACGATCTTCATCTGGGCGAGGACGAGCCCGCGGGTGGCGGCGGCGAAGCGGTCGGTCTCGCGCTGCTCGAGGCCGAAGGCGCGGACCTCGCGGGCGGCGGAGAGATTCTCGGCGAAATGCGTGGTGACGTCGCCGAGCTGGCTCTGCATCTGCTCGGCGCGCTTGACGATCTTCTTGCCTACGTAATGGACGGGCAGGACGGCGAGCGGCACGACGGCGAGGCAGACGAGCACGAGCAGGGCGCCGTCGGTGGTGAACGCCTGCCAGACGAGGAACCCGAGCGCGCCGAGCAGCGCCATGGGCTGCTTGACGCCGTCGTTGGCCATGAGCGTAAGCGTGAACTGCAGCTGGGCGGTGTCGGCGAGGCCGCGGGAAAGGAGGTCGCCGGCGGAGCGCCGCTGGAGGAACGAGAGCGGCAGGAGCTGGAGCTTGCCGAAATAGTCGAGCCGGATGGCCTCGAGGATGCGCACGCCGGCCAGCTGCACATAGTAGCTGTTGAGGTAGCTGGCGACGGCACGGAGCAGGAACAGCATCGGCACACTGGCGGCGACGAGCACGACGGTGGCCATCGCCATGGGCGGGCCGCTGTGGTCGAAGATCGGCGGGAAGACATATTTGATCAGCGTGGGCAGGCCGAGGCCGCTGGTCGCGCCGAAGAGCAGGCCGTAGACCACGGCGGCCGTGACGGGACCGCGCACCGCCCGGAGGTAGCGGAAATAAGGTCGAAAGCGGCGCAGGGTCATGGGCGGGGGTCAGAATCCAGAATTCGGAATCCGGAATCGAGCAGGAAATACTACGTAACCAGAGGGCGGGGCGGGTTCCACTTAATCCTTCGAGCCGCGGACGTCGAGGGCGTCGCGCAGGCCGTCGCCGAGGAAGTTGAGCGAGAGGAGCGTGAGCGAAAAGACCGAGCCGGGGAAGACGAGCAGCCACCAGAACTCCTCCATCTTCTCGGCGCCGTCCTTGATCAGCGTGCCCCACGAGCTCATCGGCGGCTGGACGCCGAGGCCGAGGAAGCTGAGGAAAGCCTCGAGGAGCATGACGGAGGGAATGGTGAGCGTCGTGTAGACGATGATCGGCCCGAGGATGTTGGGGATCATGTGCCGGAAAATGATGCGGCGGTTGCTCAGGCCGAGCGAACGGGCGGCCTCGATGAATTCCATTTTCTTGAGCGACAGGATCTGGCCGCGGACGATACGCGCCATCGTCAGCCACTCGACGGCGCCGATGGCGACGAAAAGCAGGATGATGTTCCGGCCGAAGAACACCATGAGCAGGATGACGAAGATGGTGAACGGCAGCGCATAGAGGATGTCGACGAGGCGCATCATCAGGATGTCGGTTTTGCCACCGACATAGCCGGCGATGGCGCCGTAACTGACGCCGATGGTCAGCGCGACGAACGTGGCGCTGAGCCCGACGCCGAGCGAGATGCGGCCGCCGTAGAGCAGACGCACAAGCAGGTCGCGCCCGAGGGTGTCGGTGCCGAGCCAGTGCGCCGCGCCCGGGGCGGTCGCGCCAAGGTCGAGGTTCTGGTCCTGGTAGGAGGCCTGCAGGAACCACGGGCCGGAGGTGCAGAGAA
The DNA here is from genome assembly GCA_023269565.1 of Opitutaceae bacterium. Lineage (GTDB taxonomy): Bacteria > Verrucomicrobiota > Verrucomicrobiia > Opitutales > Opitutaceae > JAHFTD01. Next base: position 4,937 of record JAHFTD010000018.1, read on the forward strand.
CGGTGAGGACGAAAAGCGCGGCGCCGCCGGCGACGGCAAGGCGATTCTGGCGCAACCGGTGCCAGGCGTCGCCCCAGAGAGAATGGCCGGATTCAAGCTGCGCCGGGTCGGACGCGGAGAGCGAGGGGGGAGGAACGGCCGGCGCGAGGTTCATTCGAATTTCAGCTTCGGGTTCAGCCACACCTGCACGAGGTCGACGACGAGGTTGCAGGCGACGATGAGCACGGCAAAGAGGATGACCGTGCCGAGCACGAGGGTGTAGTCGCGGTTGAAGGCGCTGTTGACAAACTCGCGGCCGAGACCCGGAACTTGGAAAATGGTTTCAATGACGAACGAACCGGTCAGGAGGTCCGCTGTGCCGGGGCCGAGGAAGGCGACGACGGGCAGCAGGCCGCCGCGCAAAGCGTGCCGGAGGACAATCCGCACCTCGGAGGCGCCCTTGGCGCGGGCGGTGCGGATGTAGTCCTGATGCAGCACCTCGAGCATGCCGGCGCGCGTGAGGCGCATGATGTAAGCGGAGAAGACGAAGCCGAGGGTGAGCGCCGGCAGCACGCGGTCCTGCCACGTATACCAGCCGGAGGCGTTGACCCAGCCGAGCTGGATGGCGAACAACAGCACGAGCAGCGGGCCGAAGACGAACGTCGGCACGCAGATGCCAAGCATGCCGACGGTGCTGTAGAGGTAGTCGAGGAAGGTGTTGCGCCTGAGGGCGGCGAGGATGCCGAAGGTCAGGCCGAGCACCAGCGCGACGAGGAGCGCGAGGCCGCCGAGCTCGAGCGAGACGGGCAGCTTGTCGGCAATGATCTCATTGACCGTGCGGTTGGAGTATTTGAAGGACGGGCCGAGGTCGCCGTGGAGGACGACCTTGCCGAGGTAGGTGAAGAACTGGACATGCAGCGGCTTGTCCAAGCCGTAGTGCGCTTCGAGGTTGCGGAGGATTTCCGGAGGAATGGCTTTTTCCGCCGTGAACGGGCCGCCCGGCGCGAGCCGCAGCATGAAAAAACTCACGGCGATGATGATGAACAGCACCGGGACGGCCTGCAGCAGACGGTGGGCGATGAAGCGAAGCATGGCGCGCGGTCAGGATTCAGGAAGCGGTTAACGGTAGCCAGTCGGAAATCACCGGCGCGCGGCGGTCGGCTCAGGGGGGGTCGAGCCGGACATCCTGCAGCGGGTGCATCTCCAGCAGCGTGCCGTGCCAGCCGCGCACCGAGGGATGGCGGAGGCGAAACCGTATTTCGTGGAGCAGCGGCGCGACCGGGGCGTCAGTGAGCAGCAGGGTTTCCGCGTCGGCCAGCAGGGCGAAGCGGTGCGCAGGGTCGAGTTGGTGGTTGGCCTCGTCGATCAGCCGGTCGTAGGCGGGGTTGGCGTAGCGCGGGTGGTTGTTGCCGGCACCGGTGAGCCAGAGGCTGAGAAAAGTATTCGGGTCGCCGTAGTCGCCGAAGTAGCTGTCGAGAGCGAACTGGTATTCGCCGCGGTTGAGGCTGGTGAAGAAGAGGCGGTTCTCCTGGCTGGCGAGCGCGACCTGGACGCCGAGGTTCTTCCGCCACATTTCCTGCAATGCCTGCGCGAGATCGTGCGAGCGGTCGGAGGCGTCGAACCGGAACTCGACCCGCGGGAAGCCGCGGCCGTCGGGGTAGCCGGCCTCGGCGAGGAGGTGACGGGCGCGTTCCACGTCGAGTCCCATCGCGGCCGGCCCGCGGTAGTTGTAGCCGAAGCCCGGCGGAGAGGCGCTGGGGGCGGCAGACGCCAGCCGCGGCACAGGGAAGTTGGCCAGCTGCGTGCGGTCGGCGGCCAGTCCGAAGGCGAGGCGCACGCGCGGATCGTTGAAGGGCGGACCGGCGAGGTTAAAGGAGATGAATCGCGTCTGATACCACGGACTCTCCAGCAGCACCGTGGGCTGCGTGCGGCGGTAGAGGTCGATTTTGTTCGCGGGCACATCGTAGGTGAGCTGCAGCTGGCCGGTGCGGAAGGCGCGCTCCTCCACCTCCGAGCTCTCGATGGGATGGTAATGGATTTCCTGCAACTGCACGCGGGCGGCGTCCCAGTAATATGGATTTTTCCGGACGATGAGTTCCTGGTTCTGCCGCCAGGAAACGAGGGCGAAGGGGCCGTTGCCCACGAGTTTCCCCGGCATGGACCAGCCGGTGTAAGGTTCGTCGATCCGGCCGGCCTTCAGCACGGTGGGGGCGTGCACCGGGAACCACGCGATGTGCGCCAGCAGCGTGAGGAAGTAGGGGCAGGGATGCTCCAACTCGTAACGGACGGTGCCGGCGTCGGGGGCCTTGACGCCAACTTTCGCGAAGTCCGTCTGCCGGCCCTGCAAATAGTCGCGAGCGCCGCGCAGGACATGAAACAGGTAGGAATATTCCGCGCCGAGCGCGGCCGAGCACATGCGGCGGGCGGAGAAGACGAAATCCTCCGCCGTCACCGGGTCGCCGTTGGACCAGCGGGCGTTGGCGCGCAGATGAAACGTCCAGACGAGACCGTCGGGCGACACCTCCCAGCGTTCCGCCACGCCCGGCACCGGGTGCAGGTCGATGGGGTCGAAGTTCACGAGGCCCTCGAAGAGGGCCATCGTGGTGTAGAAGGCGGAGTCGTCGAAGTTGTGGTGCGGGTCGAGGTCGCGCGGGTCGGAGAGGTTGCCGAGATGGAGCACCTGTTCGCGGAAACCGCGCTCGACGTTGGTCGGCTGCTTGGCACAGGAAACCAGCAGGAGCGCGGCCAGAGTGGTCGTGATAAGGCGGGGAACGGCGGGAAGGAGCATGGAACCGGCAGCGAGAAAACAAGTGTCCGCTGCAATGGCAAGCCGCACCGGCCGCTCAGGGCCCCAGCCACATGCCCTGATAAGGATGGTAGTCGAGCAGGTTGGGGTAACGGCCGCGGACGGACGGGGCGACGAGGTGCTGCGAGGTATAGTGATACAGCGGCAGGACGGGCAGGTCGCGCATCAGGGCGTCTTCGGCCTGCCGGTAGAGTTCGTGGCGGGCGGCCTGGTCGCGCTCATCGAGCGCGGCGCGAACGAGCCGGTCGAATTCCGGATTGGCGTAGCCGGCGACATTCTGGCCGCCGCCGGTCAGGTGCACGCTGAGAAAGGCGTGCGGGTCCAGGTAGTCGCCCACCCAGCCGCCGCGGGCCAGCGCGTATTTGCGCTGCACGCGCTCGGCGTGGAAGACGCGGCCCTCGATGTTGGCGAGGTTGACGCGCACGCCGAGATTCTTCTCCCACATCTGCTGCAACACCTCGGCCACATGCTGGTGGCGGGCGCTGACGTCGTAACTCAGGTTGGCGGACGGGAAGCCGCGGCCGTCGGGGTAGCCCGCCTCGGCCAGCAAACGCCGCGCCGCGGCGGGGTCGAAGCGCAGCGCGTGCTCGCCGGTGAAGCGGTAACCGTCGGTGCCCGGCGGCACGAGTCCGGCGGCGGGCAACAAGTGCTGCTGCGACTGGCTGGCGGCGAGCGACGCGCGGTCGATGGCGAGCGCGAAGGCGCGGCGCACGCGCGGATCGTCGAACGGCGGCCGCGCGAGATTGAACTCGTAGAGGTAAGTGGAAAAGAATGGCACCACCTGCAGCTCGCCGGGGGCCGTTTCGGCGTAGGTCGCCAGCTTGCTCGCGGGCACGAACTCGGTGACATGGAGCTGGCCGGAGCGATAGGCGCGTTCCTCGGTGTCGGCGTTCTCGATGAGATGGAAATGGATTTCCTGCAGGCGCACGTTCCGTGCGCCCCAGTAGCGCGGGTTTTTTCTCACCACGATCTCCTCGCCGTGGCGCCACGCCGCGAGCGTGAACGGCCCGTTGCCCACCAGCTCGCCCGGACTGGCCCAGCCGGTGTAGGGCGCATCGAAGGCCCCGTGCGCCTCCACCGTGGCGCGGTGCACCGGCATCCACATGAAGCCGCCGACGAGGAAAAGCAGGTAGGGGGCGGGCTGGCGCAGTTCGAGGCGGAGCGTGCGCGCATCGAGCGCGTGCACGCCGACGGTGGAAAAGTCCGTCACCCGCCCCGCGCCGTAGTCCTCCGCGCCGCGGAGGATGTCGAAGTAGTGTTTGTAGGGTGTGGGAAAATTCGGCGACAACATGCGTCGCGCGCTGAATGCAAAGTCGTGCGCCGTCACCGGATCGCCGTTGGACCAGCGGGCGTCGGCGCGGAGGTGGAAGGTGTAGACGAGGCCGTCGGCAGAGATGTCCCAGCGCTCGGCGATGCCGGGCACGGGATGGAGGTCGCGCGGGTCGTAGCCGGTCAGGCCCTCGTAGAGCGCCATCAGCACGTTGAAATGCGCGTTGGTCTGCATGAGCTGCGGATCGAGGTCCTGCGGCTCGGCGCCGATGTTCTGGTGCAGCACCTGTGTGCGGTTGCCGATCCCGACGGCCGAGTCGTGGCGGCTGCAGCCGGGGATGAACGTGAGCAGCGCCAGGGCGGACACAAGGGGCAGTCGGTTCAGCACAGGCGGATGCAAACGACCGCGGCCGCGGAGGGCAAAAGAAAACCCTTAAACCGCGGTCGCGGGAATTATTCGAGATAGACCGGCTGGTAGAAACGCGTCCAGAGACCGTCCTGCCGCCACTCGCGGACGTTCGACTGGATGAGGAAATTCTGGACGTTGAAGTAGAGCGGCACGATGGGCAGCTCCGTCAGCAGGATGTGCTCGGCGCGTTGGTAAAGTTCCTGGCGCCGGGCGGCGTCGGTGGTGCGGCCGGCCTCGGCGACCAGCCGGTCGTAGTCGGGGTTCGACCAGCCGGGATAATTCGCGGACGCACCGGTGGCCAGATCTTCGAAGAGGTCCGAGGCGTCGTTGTAGTCGGGGATCGCCGGCAGGAAGGCGATGGCGTAGTCACCGGCGTTGAGGGCGGCGAGGTGAACCCTGGCTTCGCGCTGGACCAACGCGACCTCGAGACCCAGTTCCTGCCGCCACATCTGCTGGATGGCCTCGAGCACGGGCGAGTTGACCCAGGTCGAAACTTCCAGGCGCGGGAAACCGCGGCCGTCGGGATAGCCGGCCTCGGCGAGCAACCGGCGTGCCTCAGCGTGGTCACCGGTGACCTGTTCGCCGCCGCCTACATAACCGGCCAGACCCGGTGGAATAAAATTGAGCGCAGGCGACTGGCCGCCGAGCAGCACCTTCTCGACCAAGGCCGGCCGGTCGATGACAAGAGCGAGCGCGCGGCGCACCCGCGGGTCGCCGAGCGGGGCGCGGCGGGTGTTGAGCGCGAGGCAACGTGTCTCGGCGAGCGGGATCTGCCGGAGCACGGCGGGCTTGGTCAGCCGGTAGGCGGCGAGCTTGGTGGCCGGCACGGACAGCGTCACATCGAGTTGGCGGGCGCGGAAGGCGCGCTCCTCGCTTTCGCCGTTGTCCATGGCGACGAACCGGATTTCCGCGAGCCGCACGGCGGCGGCATCCCAATAGGCGGGGTTTTTCCGCACGACAATTTGCTGATTAGGGTGCCACACCGCGAGGGTGAACGGGCCGTTGCCGACGAAGTTGCCGGGGCGCGTCCACGCCGTGCCGCGGGGTTTTTCCAAGGTGGCGGAATGCACAGGGAGCCACGGGCCGCTGGCGGCGAGCGCGAGCAGGTGCGGCGCGGGGTGCCCAAGCGTGATGACAAGCGTGCGGTCGTCGGGCGCGGCGAAACCGACGGCGGCGAAGTCGGCCAGCTCGCCGCGGTAGAAGGCGCGGGCGTTTTTGACGGCAAAGAAGAGCTGGGCCTTGGGTGCGGCCAGCGCGGGCGTGAGCACGCGGCGGAAAGAATAGAGAAAATCGCGTGCGGTGACCGGGTCGCCGTTTGACCAATGCGCGCCGGCGCGGAGGTGGAATGTCCACGTCAGGCCGTCGGCGGACAATTCCCATTTCTCGGCCGCGCCGGGCTTCACGCCGTGGCCGTCGGGCGCAGGCGTGACGAGGCCCTCGCTGAGCGCGCGGAGAACAAAGAATTCATCGGGCAGCGTGGCGAGCTGGGGGTCGAGCGTGGCGGGCTCGTTGCGCTGGCTGACACGCAGCACTTGCAAGGAGGCGGCAGACACGGACGGCTCGCGACGATGGCAGCCCGCGAGCAATGCGCCGATGGCCAACCCGGCGAGAATGGCGGCGCGGAGCCTACGGTTCGAGTCTGACATGCCGGTAATCAATATGGTCCATCGGGCTCGGGTGCCAGTCCTTGACGGAGGGCTGCTGCAGATAGACGTGGGTGTTGAAATAAATCGGGGCGATGGGCGCGGCGTCGAGCATGAGCGTCTCGGCCTGCTGGAGGAGCGCGGCGCGGGCGGCGAGGTCGGCGGTGGCGGCGGCACGATTCATGAGCGCGTCGTAGTCGGCGCTGCCCCAGCCGGTGTGGTTGTTGCCGGCGTCACTGCGCCAGAGGTCGAGGAAGGTGGTGGCGTCGAGGTAGTCGCCGACCCAGTCGGAGAGGAGGATCTGGTAGTTGCCGGTGCGGCGGTTGGCGAAGACGACCTTGTATTCCTGGTTGACGAGGCGGACGTCGAGCCCGAGGTCGCGGCGCCACATTTCCTGGATGGCCTCGGCGACGAGGCGGATGATCTCACTGTTGTTGTAAAGGATCTCGAGCGGCGGCAGGCCGCGGCCGTCGGGATGGCCGGCCTCGGCGAGCAGTCGGCGCGCGGCGGCGAGGTCGTGCAGCGGGCGCACGGGCTGCGTGTAATCCGGCATCTCGGGTGGCACGAGCGTGGCGGCGGGGCGCTGGCCGCCCTGCAGGACTTTTTCCGCGATGAGCTGGCGGTCAATGGCGAGCGAGAGCGCGCGGCGGAGTCGGACGTCGTCGAGCGGGGCACGGCGGGTGTTGAGGCGGAAGAAATAGGTGTCGAGGTAGGGGTCGACGCGGAGCGAGGGCGACTGTTCGCGGCGGTAGGCGGCGACCTTGCCCAGCGGCAGGCTCCACGTGATGTGGAGCTGTCCGGCGCGAAAGCCGCGCTCCTCGACGTCGACGCTCTCCGTCGGGTAGAAGATGATGGTGTTCACCTTCACGTTGGCGCGATCCCAGTAGGTGGGGGACCGATCGGCGACGATGCGCTGGTGCGGCGACCACTCCTTGATCATGAACGGCCCGCTCGTGACGATGCGGCCGGGGCGGGTCCACGGTATGCCGCGGCGGTAGGCGTCGCCGACGGCGGCAATGCTGCGCAAATGCACCGGCCGCCAGGGGGAATTGAGCAGGATCTGGAGAAAATACGGCGCAGGCTGCGCGAGTGTGACGACCAGGGTGTGCGGCCCGGGCGCGGCGACACCGACGGTGGCAAAGTCGGTTGTGCGGCCCTTGTTGAAATCCTCCGCGCCCCGGATGATGTAGAAAAGATACGCGTAGTCGGCGGCGAGCGAGGGCGTGAGCATCCGCCGCCACGAGTCCACGCAGTCCTGCGCCGTGATCGGGTCGCCGTTGGTCCAGACCGCAGTCGCGCGCAGGTGAAAGGTGTAGACGAGGCCGTCGGGCGAGACGTCCCAGCGCTCGGCGAGCGCGGGCACGGGCTTGAGCGTGGCCGGGTCGAAGCTGACCAGCGGTTCGAACAGCGCGTGGATGACCTTGGCCTCGCCAATGCCGGTGACGACGTGCGGGTCCAGGTCGGTGGGCTCGGACCCGATGCTGAAGTGCAGCACGCCGTCGCGGTTGCCGTTGGCGACGGCGGTCTCGCGCCGGGCGCAGCCGCCAGCAAGCAGCAGCGCCGCCAGCGCCGCGAGAAGAAAGGTGAGCCCGCGACTCATCACTTGCCGATGAGGCAGACGGCGTGCGCGGCGATGGCGTGGCCGCGGCCGATGTCGTCCATGCCCTCGTTGGTGGTGGCCTTGATGCCGATGGCGTCGACCGAGAGGCCGGTGGTGCGGGCGAGCGCAACCTTCATCTCGTCGATGCGCGGGCCGATGTGGGGTTTTTCCGCGATAAGCGTCACATCGACGTTAACGGGGTGCCAGCCGCCGTCGTGCAGCGCGCGGACGACTTTCCTGAGCAACACCTGCGAGTCAGCGCCCTGCCAGGCGGGGTCGGTGTTGGGAAAATAATGGCCGATATCGGGCAGACCCGCGGCGCCGAGCAGGGCGTCGCAGACGGCGTGGGTGAGCGCGTCGGCATCGGAATGGCCCTCGAGCCCGAAGCCGCAGTCGAACCAGACGCCGCCGAGCACGAGGCGCCGGCCGACGACGATCCGGTGGATGTCATAGCCATGGCCGACCCGGAAATGGAGGGGAGGTGTCATGCGGTTGAAGATAAGAGGAATTCCAACCACGGCAAATCGGCCGGCGTGGTGAGCTTCGGGTTGGGGTGGGGATTCTCGAGCAGGGCGACGTGATGGTGGAGCAACTCGACCGCCGCGGCGTCGTCGGTGATGCGGAGTTTCCGCGCCGCGACACGGGCGTAGGCACGGCAGATGAGGCGGCGCGAAAAGACCTGCGGCGTCTCCATCGCCCAAAGGTGGCGGCGGTCGAGTGTGCGCAGCCGGCCGGCGCCGCGATGGTCCTTGATGGTGTCGGTGACGCGGTGGGCGAGCACGACGGCGTTCTCGCGGCGGACGATCTTATGGAGCGCGACCAACTGATCGGGCCGCACGAGCGGGCGGGCGCAGTCGTGGATGAAGACGTAGCGCACGTCGTCCGGCAGCTCGGCGAGCGCGGCGGCGACGGAATCCTGGCGCTCGCGGCCGCCCGGAACGAAGACCGTGGGCGTGGGCGCGTAGGCGGAGAGCTCGATGAGCTGGCGCTGGTCGCGGTAGGTGACGACGAAGAAATCGGCGACGAGGCTGCGGTAGAACGCACTGGCGGAGTGGGCGAAGACGGGTTTGCCGGCGAGCAGCGCGAGAATCTTGTCGTCCACCGCGCCGTTCATGCGTGTGCCGCTGCCGGCGGCGAGGAGGATGGCGGCGGTGCGACTCATGCGCGCGCGAGTTCCTCGAGGATCCACTTGGCTGCGAGGCCCGGATCGGGGGCCTGGAGGATCGGGCGGCCGACGACGATGTAGCTGGCACCAGCGCTCGCGGCGTCGGCGGGGGTCATGACGCGCTTCTGGTCGTCGGCGCCGGTGTGGTCCAGCGGGCGGATGCCGGGGGTGACGAGCTGTATCTCCGCGGGCAGCCGCGCGCGGAGCAGGGCAACCTCCAGCGGCGAGCAGACGAGCCCGCGCAGCCCGGAGTCGGCCGCGAGCTGGCCGAGGCGCACGACCTGCTCGGCGGCGGGCGCGGCGACACCGGTTTCCTGCAGGCCGGCGGCGTCCATCGAGGTGAGCACGGTGACGCCGAGAAGGAGGAGCCGCGGGTTGTGCTGCTGCTGCGCGGCGAGCGCGGCGCGCAGCATCTCGCCTCCGCCGGCGGTGTGGAGCGTGAGCATCGAGATGGGCAGCGGGCAGAGCGACTCGACCGCTCTGGCGACGGTGTTGGGGATGTCGTGCAGCTTGAGGTCGAGGAAGACACTGAAGCCCATGCCGGCGACCTCGCGCACGTAGTTCGGGCCGTAGGCGGTGAAGAGCTGGAGCCCGATCTTCACCCAGCGCACCTTGCCGCGCACCTGGCGGAGAATGGGCGCGGCGGTTTCGCGCGTGGGGACATCGAGGGCCAAAATTAGGTCGCAAGCCATGATGGGAGACGGCTAGCGTGGCGGGGAATTCCGCCCACCGCCACGCTTTTTTTGCGCGCCGTGACCGTCTTTTCCCCCGCCAAGCTCAATTTCTTCCTCGCCGTCACCGGCCGGCGGCCCGACGGCTACCACGAGCTGGTGTCGGTGGCCGCGCTGCTGGATTTCGGTGATGAGCTTCAAGTTGAAGGATCCAGAATTCAGAATCCAGAATCCAGCAGGTTCACTCTGGAATGTGACTCGGCTGATGTGCCGGTGGACGGCACGAATCTGGTGCTGAAGGCGGCGGCGGCCTTCGCCGCGGCGACGGGCTGGCGGGGCGGGGCGGCCTTCCGGCTGACGAAACGCATCCCTCTGGGCGCGGGTCTCGGCGGCGGCAGCAGCAACGCCGTGGCGGCGCTGCGCGCGCTCAACCAGCTCACTGGCGGCGCGGCCGGCGAGGCGCAACTGGCGGATATCGCCGCGACACTCGGCGCGGACTGTCCGCTGTTCCTGCCCGACGGGCCGGTGGTGATGCGCGGACGCGGCGAACGGGTGGAGCTTCTGCCCGCGGCGGCGGCGGCGCGGCTGCGCGGGCGGCGCGTGCTGCTCTTCAAGCCGGACTTTCCGATCAGCACCGCGTGGGCGTATGACAGGATGGCGGCGGAGGCACCGCGGCAATACGTGGCGACCGACGCGGCCGAGGCGCGGCTGACGGCGTGGCGGCAGAGCAACGCGCCGGCGGAGGAGCTTTTGTTCAACAACATGGAGGGCGTGGCATTCGCCAAATTCATCGCGCTGCCGGTGCTGTTGGAAAAAATCCGCCGCGAGTTTGGCGTCGCAACGCAGCTGAGCGGCAGCGGCAGCGCCTGCTTCGCACTGCTGCGTGACGATTTCGTGGCGGCGCCGCTCGCCGCCTGCATCCGCGAGTGCTGGGGGCCGGGGGCGTTCCTGCGGGAAGCGCGGCTGGCCTAGTTCCGCATTGACCGCGCCGGACGGGGGGAGGTTAATCCCCGCGCCGGCTGCGCCGGCCAACACCGCATGGAACCACGCGCCCCAAGCGAATTCGTCGTCCAGGGCATCGCCGCATCCGCGGGCATCGCCTACGGGCCGGCGTTCCTCTACCTGCAGAACGAGCTGGAGGTGCCGCGCTACACGGTCGAGCCCGGCAAACTCGCGGCGGAAATCGCGCGCTTCGACCAGGCGCTGGTCACCACCCGGCAGCAGATCTCGCGCATCCAGGCGCAGGTGAAGCAGAACCTCAGCGAGGAGGAGGCGCTGATCTTCGATGCGCACCAGATGGTGCTCGAGGACCAGGCGCTCATCGGCGAGACGCTGCGCGAACTGGAGGCGACCGGCCTGAACATCGAGACTTGCTTCAATACCGTCGCGCAGCGCTACATCGCGGCCTTTGCGGAGATCGACGACGAATACTTGCGCGAACGCGCGGCCGACATCAAGGACGTCACGAAGCGCCTGCTGCACGTGCTGCTCGGCCAGACGGCGGCCAATCTCACCGGGCTCGTCGAGCAGCGGATCATCGTGGCCCATGACATCTCGCCCTCGGAAGCGGCTGGCATCGACCGCAGCTCGGCGCTCGGCATCGTGACCGACATCGGCAGCCGCACCAGCCACGCTGTCATCGTCGCCCGCTCGATGAAAATCCCCGCGGTCGTCGGCGCGCGTGACCTGACCACGAAGGTGCAGAGCGGCGACCGGCTGATTGTCGACGGCTACGAGGGCGTCGTGATCGTCCATCCCACCGAGGCGACGCTGCTGCGCTACGGGAAGATCGAGGCGGAGAAAAAATCCTTCGAGTCGCGGCTGCTGGCGGCCAACGAACTGCCGGCTGAGACACTCGACGGCGTGCGCGTGACGCTGCGCGCCAACATCGAGAAGCCCGACGAGGTCGCGCTCGTGCGCCATTACCGCGGCGAGGGCGTGGGGCTCTACCGCACGGAGTTCCTGTTCCTCAACTCCCCGACGGTGCCGACCGAGGAGGAACAATACGCCGCCTACCGCGCGATTGTCGAGGGCCTCGCGCCCGCGCCGGTGACGATCCGCACGCTCGACCTCGGCGGCGACAAGCCCCTGCCCGGCGACCTGCAGCTCGGCGGCCCCGAGGCCAACCCGTTCCTCGGCTTCCGCGCCATCCGCATGTGCCTCGAGCACCCGGAACTCTTCAAGGACCAGCTCCGCGCCATCCTCCGCGCCAGCGCGCACGGCCGGGTGGAGCTGATGTATCCGATGATCAGCGGCGCCGAGGAGCTCGACCGCGCCAACGCGCTGCTCGACGAGGCCCGCGCCGAGCTGCGGGCGCGCGGCCAGGCGTTCGACGAGAAACTGCGCACCGGCGCGATGATCGAGATCCCCAGCGCCGCGCTCGTGGCCGACCTGCTCGCCCCGAAATGCGACTTCTTCAGCCTCGGCACCAACGACCTCATCCAATACCTGCTCGCCATCGACCGTGGCAACCACCGCATCGCGCACCTCTACGACCCGTCGCATCCCGCCGTGCTGCGCGTGCTCAAGCTGGTGATCGACGCCGCGCAGCGGCACCGCATCAAGGTCGGCCTCTGTGGCGAGATGGCGGGCGACCCCGTCTACGCCCCGCTGCTGCTCGGCCTCGGCGTCGACGAGCTGAGCATGACGCCCCCGCTGCTGCCCGCCGTGAAATTCCTCATCCGCAACACCAAGTTTTCCGACGCGAAGAAACTCGCCGCCGAGGCGCTCGCGCAGACCGACCCGCGCCAGACCTACGCCCTCATCGAGGCCTTCTACCGCGCGCGGGTGCGGGCGGAGTGAGGGCCGCGGCTCTTCTTGCGCGTTGACGCCCGCCCGCCGCTGCGCCTGACTGCCGTCCGTGCCTCGCAAGCAAACGTCAGCTTCTGCGGGCGCGGCGGCAGACAAGGGCCGGTCTGCCGTTCGCCCCGTCACTCCCAAGGCGCGGGCCGTGCGCGAAGAGCCCGGCCCCCTACACCGCGGGCCGCCCGTCCGCGCTGCTCGACACCCGCGTCATCTACTGCGGCGACAACCTCGACCAGCTGAGGAAGCTGCCCGCTGCCTGCGTGGACCTCGTCTATATCGACCCGCCGTTCAACTCCAACCGCAACTACGAGGTGTTCTGGGGCGAGGCGAAGGAGATGCGCGCCTTCGACGACCGGCACGAGAGCACCAAGGCCTACATCGACTACATGCGCCCGCGCTGCGTCGAACGTTTACTTGGCGCATGACATCGGTTCTATTGACTCAACCAGCATTGTGCGGACATTGACCGTATCTTTATGCCTGCTCTGTCAACTCTCCCGTGGAATGAAGCTCAACTTGGCGAAGCTCTGCGAAAAGCCGTCGCTAAGTATTGGGCGAATCGAGGCGGGCAGTCGAAGCGTCAAGGAAAACGCGGGGCGAAGGATGTCGGCACACGCGCGGAGGTCACCGGTGGACAACACCTCAACGCGATTCTCTCTTTGCTGTGCGCCGTAGCGCGCGCAGCGGGATTCACCAAGGTCGAGATTATCCTGAACAACAGGCTGGAATTGCCCGGCTACTTTCGCCCGCAAAAACGCTGGGACATGATCATCGTTCGTAACGGCCGACTCTGTGCAGCGATCGAACTCAAATCTCAAGTCGGCAGCTTTGGGAACAATTTCAACAATCGCAGCGAGGAAGCCATCGGCAGTTCCACTGATTTTTGGACGGCGTATCGTGAAGGCGCTTTGGGTGCCAAAACTCCTTGGCTTGGATTTTTCTTCCTACTGGAGCAGGCGGAGAAATCCACGCGTCCGGTTGCATTGAAGCAGGGTGCGTTTCCTCCTCTTCCTGTTTTCCAAGGCACGTCTTATTCTCAGCGCTATGCTATCTTGTGTGAGCGGCTGGTTTTAGAGCGGAAATATACCTGTGCCGCGTTGGTGATGTCGCCCCGCGGTCGCACCGGAGAGTTTTTTGAGCCCAAGGCCGCTCTGAGTTTTTACGCCTTGGCGAAATCCCTTCACGGTCACCTCGTCGGTTGCAGCTAAGTAACTGCTTATGGAACTCCTCCTATTTGAACAAAGCTGGATGGACGTCTGGGAAGGGGCTGAACCAATCGAGCCCGTCGGGGCTATTTTTACGAAACCAGAAATCATAGAGCTGATCCTAGACATTGCCGGATATGTTCCCGTCACCGAACGTTTGTCCGCGGCCCGACTTCTTGAACCCAGTTGCGGAGATGGGGCCTTCCTCGTCGCGGCTATTCGGCGCCTGCTAGCTTCCGAGCGTTACCATCGGCAGACGCTCGACTGGTTCGACACCGATTTGGAGCGCGCCCTGACGGCCTGCGATCTTAACAGCGGCTTCATCGCTCTCGCCCGCCAGCAAGTGGCCGCATTGCTTACCGAAGAAAGTTGCCCGGGGCCACGTGCTCGCACCTTGGCGGAACTATGGATTGTCCATGCGGACTTCCTGCTCACGCGGTGGCCTACTCCATTTGATTTCGTCGTCGGCAACCCGCCCTACGTCCGCATCGAGGAACTCCCGCCAAAAGTATTGCACCGCTACCGTGAACTTTATCGCACTAGCGCCGACCGTGCCGATCTCTACGTTGCCTTCTTCGAAAATGGCCTCCGGTTGCTCTCGTCTCGCGGTTGCTTAGCCTACATCTGCGCGAATCGATTTGCCAAAAACCTCTATGGCCGCGCGCTGCGGCAGCTTATTTCCGATCAGTTCCACGTCCGTTATTATCTCAATCTTGAACACACCCAGCCGTTTCTTTCAGATGTGTCGGCCTATCCGTGCATCACTGTCCTCGATCGACACCGCGGTGAGTCCACCTTATCGGCCACATTGCACGATATCGCTCCTAGCACACTGAAAGCGATCTCGCCCGCGATTCACGCGAAGACTCATAGGCGGCCTTTGGCTGTTTTTCAGTCGTGGTATGCAAATGGTGCGCCGTGGGTCTCCACCGAACGTGCCGGTTACGACCGTCTCGTCTCCTTGGCGCAACATTGTCCGACCCTCGAAGAATCCGCCACCAATACCAACGTTGGTATCGGCGTAGCCACGGGCGCCGATAGTGTCTTTGTGCTGCCACAACGAGATCCCAGCATCGAAGCCGCGTGCCAGTTGCCACTATTGATGGCTGCTGACGTCCGCCATGCGGCTCTCGCTTGGTCAGGGCACCAATTAGTGAACCCGTTTAGCGACGCCGACGACGGTTCGCTACGCGACTTCAAAGATTTCCCCGGCTTTGCCGCCTATTTTCTCTGCCATCGCAGACGAATTGAGAAGCGTCACGTCGCACAAAAGCGCCCCGAAAGTTGGTATCGCACAATCGACCGCGTGACGCGCACGCTTACTTACCGGCCGAAACTGGTGATTCCCGATATTCAGACCGGCGGCCTCATTGGTTTTGATGCCGGGGATTATTATCCACACCACAATGTCTATTGGATTACATCTGACGGCTGGAATCTGCGGGCACTCCAAGCTTTGCTGCGCAGCCAACTCGTGTTGGAACAAATCCGCGCGTATTCTGTGCAAATGCGCGGAGGCTCCATTCGTTATCAAGCCCAAGTATTGCGCCAGGTTCGCGTGCCCGCCGCCATCCAGTTGTCCGCCGACTTACTCGGTCGGCTCGCCGCGATTGCTACGTCGGACAATCAACCCGCGATCAATGCCCTCGCAGAAGAGGCTTTCGCACCGTAAGGCAGCTGGCGCGGGAAAATATTATCCGATCCAGGTGAAGCAAAAGGACAAGACCGGCCGGCCCGACATCGACGCGTTCGAGGCCGGGGCGTTCTTCAAGCGCACGGGCAAGTCCATCGTGCTTTTCACCGTGGACGACATCCTCAACGAGCAGCTCGCGCGGAAGCTGGCGTGAAAGGCGTGGAGTCCATCACGGTGCGGGTGCTGACAGACGGTGGCGGGTGGACGCCATTCTGCACCTTCTACTGGTCGGAGGCGACCGGCCTGAGGTGCACGCGGAAGCACGTCATGGAGGAACTGGCGGCCAACGGCGTGGCGGTGCCGCCGGCGGGCCGGAGGGTTTACCCGCGGGACGGCGCGCGGTTTTTCGCCGGACTGCCGTTCCGTTTTTCCGGGAGCTATATGAGCGCGGGCCCGCCGCAGCCGGTGCCGCCCGCCGAAGTGCAAAAGCGCGTGCTGCGACTGAGGCGGTATGGAGGAGATTCGTTCCGCAGCTGAAAAGACAACACGGCGAGGAATTGTTCAACCGCGACATCTACGAGGACCTGATCATCCTCATCCGGGCGCTCGCGGAAACGCGCGGTTTGATCGGCCCGGCCTAACGCGCCGCCGCCTTCACGCCGCTGGCGAGGAGGGTCTCGAAGCGGGGTTCGTCGGCTTCGCGGGAAACGACGGTGACCTCGACCTGGGTGAAGCCGGCTTTCTTGAGGAAGGCGTGGAGGGTGCTTTCCTTGAAGCCGAGCCAAAGGTCGCTGTAGAGTTCGCGGGCCTTCTCGAAACGGTGCTCCTTGAGATCGAGCACGAGGAGCTGGCCGCCGGGCCGGAGGATGCGGAAGGCCTCGTTGACGGCCGTCTGCGGGTGGCTGGCGTGGTGCAGGGCCTGCGAGAGGATGGCGAGATCGACGGAGGCGTCGGGCAAAGGCACCTGCTCGATGTCGCCGAGCTTGTAGGCGAGGTTGGCGAGCTGGTTTTTCTTCGCCAGCTCGGAGCCAACCGCGACCATGCGCGGGGAGTTGTCGATGCACCAGACGCGTGCGGCGCGGCGGGCGAGGAGCTGGGAGATGAGGCCCTCGCCGGCGCCGAGGTCGGCGATGGTGATGGCGGGGACGAGGCGGAGGGCGAGGTGGCCGATGGCCTCCCAGGAGCGGCCGGGGCAGCAGCGCTTGCCGAAGCGGCCGGCGATGAGGTTGAAATACTGCTCGGAGAGCTGGCGGCGTTTTTGGAGAATGCGGTCGAGGTTCTCGCGATCCTCGGCGGACTCGGGAAGATCGGCGACGGAGTCGCAAGCGGCCTGCAGGAGCGCGCGCTGGCGCGGGGGCAGAGCGGGGCGGAGCGAGTAGAATGCCTTCTTGCCGTCGCGCCGGTCGGTGACGAACCCGGCCTGCCGGAGGAGGGCGAGCTGGGAGGAAATGCGCGACTGGCCCATGCCGAGGATTTCCTGCAGCTCGGCGACGGCGAGTTCCTCCCGCAGCAGCAGCGCGAGCAGACGCAGCCGGGTGGAGTCGGAGAGGATTTTCAGGGATTCCCAAGCGGGGCTCACGGTGCGGGAAGAATCGGCGGCGGGCGGGGGCGACGCAAGAAAAAGGCCGCGCCTGCGCGCGGCCGGAAAAGAGCGGGAAGTCGCGGCCGCCCGCCCGGCCTCACTTCTTGGTGTCGACGTAGCGGGAGATGCCGGCGACCTGGTATTCGTGGTTGGCGCCGCCGATCTTGAGCTTCACGTGCTCGCCGACCTTCTTGCCGAGGAGAACCTGGCCGAGCGGGGTCTTGTAGGCGATGATGTGGTTCTCGGGGTCGGAGTCCCACGCGCCGAGGACGGAGTAGCGGACGGCCTTGCCGTTGGCGACATCGCGGAGGTCGACGACGGTGCCGACGCTGATTTGCTCGGTGGTGGCGTCGGAGAAATCGCTGATGCGGGCGCGGGCGAGGTCGCGCTCAAGCTGGGCCTTCTGGGACATGAGGACGGACTGGTCCTGCTTGGCCATCTTGAACTCGGAATTCTCGCGGAGGTCGCCGTGCTCGCGGGCGGCGGCGATGGCCTTGGAGTTGTCGGGGATGCGGCGGGAGACGATCTCCTCGTATTCGGTGCGCTTGCGCTCGTAGCTCTCGCGCGTGACGATGAACTGCTCGTCCTTGGCCTCGGCCTCGCCGGAAACGAGGGCTTGGAGCGGGGGGAAGAGCTTGATGAAGCGGGCGAGGAGGGATTTCTTGGTGAGTTCCTCGAAGCCCTGATTGAGGAGGAGGCTGTTGGCGAGGTCGCGCGCGGTCTCGGTGTCGGCGGTGGCGAGGAGGTCGGAGATGAGGTCGGCATCGTCGCTCAGGGCCTCGCCGAGCGGGATGCGGCGGGTGCCGGCGGACTGGAGAGCCTCGTAGTCGATGGCGAAGAAGATGGCGCCGAGGAGCCGTGGGGTGATGAGGTCTTGGAGGAGCTTGGCGAATTTCTTGGAATGGCGGTTCTTGATGACCCAGAGGAGGACGGGAGCGCGAAGGTTCTGCTCGGTCTTCCAGCGCTTGAGGGCGGCGGCGAGCTCGTCGGCCTGGCCGTGCTCGAGGAGGAAATTGATGCACTCGGTGGTGAACTTGCCCTGCGAGGTCTTGAGGAGGGCGAAGACGATCTCGCGCCACTCGAGCGGGTGCGTCTCCTTGACGAGGTCGAGGAAACGCGACTGGAAGTGGACGGGGATTTTCTCGGCGATGGCGGAGAGGCCGCGGGCCTCGCGGATGAGGTCGGACTGGTGGGGCGCGAGGCTGGCGGGCGCGTGGCCAAGGATGCGGGCGAGCTCGTCGCGCACGAACGCGCCGTAAAGGCGCTCGGCGGCGTCGAGCTGGTTGCTGTCGCGCACGGCCTCGGTGAGGCCATGGAGAACCTGGGTGAGGGACGGCTTGGCTTCTTCCTTGACGGAGGCGGCGAGGAGGTCCTCGGCGAGCGTGATGCGGCGGCGGGCAGAGCGGGTGTTGGCGAACTCCTCCATGATCTCGTCCTCGGCGGAGACGGGCTCATCGCGGACGACATAGCAGTCGGTCTTCTTGAGGGGGACGCCGATGCGGGGATCCTTGACCAGCTGCTTCTTCACGCCGGCGAACCAGCGCTTGAATTTTTCCGCGCCGACGATCTGGGCGAGGACGTGCTCGAGCTCGATGGCGCTGGCGGCCTGGTTTGGGTAGGCGGAAAGGGTGTCGATGACGAGCTGGACCTGGTCGTCCTCGATGAGGGCCTTGACCTTGGTGGGTTCGGTTTCCCAGCGGGCGAGGATGTGCCGGGGAGAGAGAACCTCCATGCTGCCGACGCAGAAGGCGGGATCCATGCGGTGGCTTTTCTTGCCCTTGAAGTCGATGACGAGCTTCTGCTCGGCGTCGTCGTAATCCTTGATCCGGCCGAAGCCCCAGCTGCGATGGACGCAAAAGGCGCCCGGTTCCATGGCCTCCAGCTTGGCCTTGGACGCCTTGAGGGCGGAGTGCTTGGCAATGATCGCGGAGACGGCTTCGGAATTCATATTTGCGTATCGAGTGAGTGAACCGATTAGTAGAGGGGACAATGAAGCGGGATGTCAAACAGGGTTTGGAAAAAGACCCGGCGGGCGCCGCCGGCACTCCCGACGGCTGGGTGGCGGCGGTGCAACTCACCGAGCGCTGGCTGGCGCGGAGCGAGCGCGTGGATGCGCTGCTGGAAGGACTTACGCCCGCGCTGGCGCCGCGGGAACGCGCGCGGGCGCAACATCTTTTCTACGGGGTCGTGCGCTGGGCCGGACGGCTCGAGACGGCGCTGGTCGGGCTGATGGCACATCCGCCACGGACAAAAGTGCGCGCGGTGCTGCATGTCGCCGGGTTCGAATTGCTGGAAGGCGGGGCCGATGCCACCGCCCAGATCGTCCATCACGCCGTGGGGAAAGCCAAAAACGTGGCCAGCCCGAAGGAAGCCGGCCTGGTCAACGCCGTCGCCCGCAAGCTCGCCGGCCGGCTGGCGGAGAAACCGGCGTCATTGGCGGAGGAATTTGCCCATCCGGACTGGCTGGTCGCGCGTTGGGAAAAGCAGTTCGGCCGCGAGGTCACGCGCCAGTTGCTCGAATGGAACCAGCGGGCCGCGCCCGTTTACGCCCGCTGGCGCGACCCGGCCGCCCCGGTGCCGGATTTTCTCGCGCCGACCAACTGGCCGGGCTTCTTCGAGGTGAAAGCGGGCCGGTGGGACGAAGTGCGCCGCCTGGCCGCCGCGGGGGCGCTTTACGTGCAGGACCCGTCCACGCGGTTGAGTGTCGAGCTGCTCGCGCCGCAGCCGGACGAGTGCGTGCTCGATTGCTGCGCCGCGCCCGGCGGCAAGAGCCTGCTCATCGCCGACACGATGAAAACCGGCCGGCTCGTCGCGCTCGACGAACCCGGCGGGCGCCTCGACCGGCTGAAGGAAAACCTCACGCGGGCGCCGCAGGGCGTGACGGTGTCGCTGGCGCAGGCCGACCTGCGCGCGGTGGCGTCGCCTTTCTACCGGCAACTGAATCTGCCCGAGACCTACGACGCCGTGCTGCTTGACGCGCCGTGCTCCAACACCGGCGTGATGCGCCACCGCGTCGACGTGAAGTGGCGGCTGCAGGAGGGCGATTTCGCGCAGCATGGCCGGCAGCAACTTGAGTTGCTCCACGCCGCGGCGCGGATGGTGCGGCCGGGCGGCCGTCTCGTCTACAGCACCTGCAGCATCGACGCGCAGGAGAACGAACAGGTCAGCAAGGCGTTTTTCGACAGCCGCGCCGGCGGACCCTTCAAATTGGAGCGCAGCGCGCTGGCCTACCCGTGGAAGGACGGCCACGACGGGGTCGGGGCTTTCTTACTGCGGAAATCCTAGAGGGAAACGAGTCGCCGGTCCTCGAGTTCGACTGGCAGCCTCAGGGCACCAGCTCGCACACGGGCACCTCGACGTCGCGCTCAGTGGCGCTGGCCAGGAAGGTGAACGTGATTTTCGCGGCGGTGCGGAGCAAGGCGCCGAAGCGCTCCTGGTCCCACTTCGCGACCGGCTCGCCATTGATGCGCACGCAGAGATCGCCCACCTGCACGGGCAGGGTGGCCGCGGGCGTGTCCGGCACGACTTGCAGCACACGCCAGTAGGCGGGGGAGCGGCCGAAGGACAGGCCCGAGCTGCGCCGGGCCTCCATTTTCACCGGTCCGGCGGCGTCGCGCACGAAAGTGACGAGCCGCCGGCGCTGGTCGAAAGTGACGGAAAAATGCCGGAGAAATTCCCCGCCGATCGACGACAACTGGTCGGTGAGATCCACCACGGGCTGTTCGATGATGTGGCTGCCGAGGAGCAGATCCTGGGCGAGCCGCCCGGTGGTTTGCGGGCGATTGCCGCCGAGCGAGGCGACGAGCGAGCCGACCCGCGGGCCGCTGAGGAAGCGCGGGTGGAGGCCGGCAGGGTTGAGCGTTAGCGGACCGTCGCTGCCGGAGTCGATCAGCGCGTAGAACGACTCGTTACCCAACTGCACGGGGATGAGCGGCGTGCCCTGTTCGTCGTTGAAGGCGAGGGTCGACGTGCGCTCTGCTTGTCCGGGCGCGACCGGTGCGGCCGGTGACGGCGCAACCACCAGCCTGGAGCCGGGGTAATCGAGCGTGAGCAGGGCGCCGTGAAACAGGGGGAAGCCGATGATGCCGTCGACCGGCAGACCGAGATGGCTGGAGAGATCGGCGAAGTTGAAGACGAGCACGGCGACCTTTTCGAATTTGGCCTGGCCGATCCAGAGCCGGCGCAGGGTGGCGGCGGGGAGCTCGAGGTCGGCGCCGTCGGCGCCGCGAACGTGAACCTTGCCGCGCTGGGCGGGACGCTTCTCCTTGAGGCGGAGCGCGGCGGCCAACTCGGGCGAGACGATTGTGGCCGTGGAGCCGGTGTCGATGAGGAAACGCCGCACGCGGCCATCGTCCTGCCTTGATTCGATGAGAAAAAAATTGCCGACGATGCGGGCGGGAACGATCGCGACTTGGGTCTCGACCACGGTGCGCCGGGGCCGGCTCGGCAGCGTCGTGCAGCCGGCGAGGAACAACAGACAGACGACAACAGACCGGTAAGAGAAAACCTTGGCGGAGCCGCGATGAATCCGCCGCCTAACGAAAATTGAGATTCTGGATCCGGAAATCATTTGAGCGGCTGGGGGAGCGCGAGGCCGAGGCTGAGCGGCACCAGCAGAATGGCACCGGCGAGGGCAAAAGTGAATGTGCCGCCGGTTTGGAAAAAGAGCGTGCCAGCAACGACCGGGCTCGCCGCGCGGGCGAGGAAGCCGAGCGAGCGGAAGATGCCGGTGACGCGGCCCTGCTCCTCCGGCGCGGCGTAGAGCGAGACAAGGGAGGAGAGGCCGACGTTGGCGAAACCCGAGCCGAGAGCGCACACCGTCAGGGCGGCGAACATCAGCGGCACGGACTGCGCCACGCCGACCCCGAAGCCGAGCGAGACAAAGCCGGCGGCGAGCCCGCCGATGCCGAGCAGCGCGGCGGCTTTCTCGCCGATTGCGGGCACCGCACGGCGCACCAGGAATCCCTGCGTGAAGATCGAGACAAGCCCGAGGTGCACGAAGATGTAGGTGAGCTGCCGTGGCGCGTAGCCGAGCTTGTCGGCGGTGAAGAAGCTGATCGTCGTCTCGAAGAAACTGAAGGCAAAGGTGACAAGGAACCCGACGAGGTTGACACGCCGCAGCGTGCGGTCGGGCAGGCGGACAAGGGCGCGCAACGGATGGCGCTCGCGCGGCGGTAAACCGGCGCGGCGATTCTCCGGGGGCAGGGTTTCGCGGAATCGTGCGGCAATCCACCCGAGATTGACAAGGCAGAGCCCGCACGCGATGGCCGCGGGCACGCTGAACGGGTGCACGCCCCAGGCCGCGAGGCCGGGCCAGCGGTCGAGCAGGCTGAGGTGCGCGGTGAGGCCGCCGATGGCCGGGCCGGTGAGGAAGCCGAGGCCGAAGGCGGCGCCGACCACACCCATGCCCTTGGCGCGGTTGGCGCGAGTGGTGACATCGGCCACCGCGGCGATGGCGACGGCGAGGTTACCGCCCATGATGCCGCCGAGCACGCGACCGGCGAAGAAGAGCGCAAAGGAACCGCTGAAGAACAGCACCGCGTAGCTGAGGGCGTTGCCGGCGATGGTCTGCAGGAGCACGGGGCGGCGGCCGAGGCGGTCGGAGCGGGCGCCCCAGACGGGCGAGAAGAAGAACTGCATCAGCGCGTAGACGGAGGCGAGCACGCCGCCGAAAAGCGCGGCGGTGGCCATCTCGGGCGCGTGCGTCCGGTGGGCGAGTGATTCGAGGCGCGCAATGAGGGCGGCGAACAGCCCATGGGCGTCCTCGTGCGCGAGATAATACTTGAGCAGCGCCGGCCCGAGCGGGAAGAAGATCGAGAACCCGATGAGGTCGATGTAGAGCGTCAGGAAGATGACGCCGAGCGAGAGCGGGCTCGGGGCGGAAGGGGCGGTCACGGATTTCAGAGGCGGCAGCGTGAGAGTGAAACGACCGTAGCGCAAAAAGGAAGTGGCGGGCGGGGCGCAGCCAGCAGCGCGATTGGCGCGGCGCGGGAGCGGAGCTTATGCACCGGCAGCGGGGTGCGTCTCAACGCCCGGGTTCACGGGAGTCGGCTGGTTACAGTTTATACGGCAGGGGAAATTTTTCCGTCAGCGCGATAACGCGCCGGCGGGTGGCGGCGAGGGTGTCAGCCTCGGCGGGCGTGCCGATGGCGGCGAGGACGCCGGCGATGAGTTCGGCGACCTGCCCGAATTCGGCCGGGCCGAAGCCGCGGGTCGTCATCGCGGGCGAGCCGAGGCGAATGCCGGAAGCCTGGAAGGGCGAGCGGGTCTCGAACGGCACGGTGTTCTTGTTGCAGGTGATATTGGCGCGGTCGAGGGTCTCCTGCGCGACCTTGCCCGTGAGGTTGGGGAGTTTGGCGCGGAGATCGACGAGCAGGAGGTGGTTGTCGGTGCCGCCGGAGACGAGGCTGTAGCCGCGGGCGGTCAGGGCGGCGGCGAGCGCCCGGGCGTTCTGCACAACCTGCTGGCTGTAGATCTTGAAAGCGGGCTTGAGGCACTCGCCGAAGCAGACGGCCTTGGCGGCGATGACGTGCATGAGCGGGCCGCCCTGCGTGCCGGGAAAGACGGCGGAGTCGACGGCCTTGGCGTGCGCGGCGCGGCAGAGGATGAGGCCGCCGCGCGGGCCGCGCAGGGTCTTGTGCGTGGTGGTGGTGACGAAGTCGGCGTGCGGCACGGGCGAGGGGTGCACGCCGGCGGCGACGAGGCCGGCGATGTGCGCGATGTCGGCAAAGAGATAGGCGCCGACGGAGCGGGCGATCTCGCCCATGCGCGCGAAGTCGATGATGCGCGAATAGGCGGAGGCGCCGACGGTGATCATGCGCGGTTGCTCGCGGAGTGCGGTGGCGGCAAGCTCGTCGTAGTCGATGAGGCCGTTGTCCTCGCGGACGCCGTATGGGCAAAACCGGTAGAGCTTGCCGGAGAAATTGGCGGGATTGCCGTGGGTGAGATGCCCGCCGTGACTGAGGTTCATGCCGAGGACCTTGTCGCCCGGCTGAAGGACGGCGGCGTAAACGGCGGTGTTGGCCTGCGCGCCGGAGTGCGGCTGGACGTTGGCGTGCTCGGAACCGAAGAGTTTTTTCGCGCGATCAAGGGCGAGGGTCTCGATCTGGTCGACGAACTCGCAGCCGCCATACCAGCGCCTGGCCGGATAGCCTTCGGCGTATTTGTTGGTGAGCACGCTGCCCTGCGCCTCGAGGACAGCGGGGTAGGTGAAGTTTTCGGAGGCAATCAGCTCGAGATGGTGCTGCTGGCGCGCGAGCTCGCCGGCGATGGCGGCGTGCACAGCGGGATCGAGCTGAGCGAGAGGCTGGGCGGTGAGAGGGGAGGACATGAACGGGAGGACGAGGATAAATTCAGAGGAAGGAGGCAAGGTGCGGGCTCACTTGGCCGGCAGGATGGCCTTGAGCAGGTCGATGATGCCGGGGACGGCCTCGACCATCTCGTCGCGGCAGGCCTCGTAGAGCTTGAGCGGGCCGCCGTAGGGATCGGGGATCTCCTGATGGTCGGGCAGGAACTGGCGGAACAAGTATAAGTGGCGCGGGACGGGCGCGGCCTGAAGTTGGATGATGGCGCGGTGGGACTCAGTCATGCAGAAGACGGCGAGCGAGGCGTCGAGCAATTCCTGGGTAAGCGGCCGGGCGCAATGTCCGGCGATGTCGATACCGACGCGCTTGAGCGCGAGAACGGAATTCTCGGAAACCAGGTCGCCGGTGCGGGCGGCGATGCCGACGGAGACGACGGGGAGGGACTTGAGCGGCTCGGGCTGGGCGGAGAGGGCGTGCGCCAGCAGCCCCTCGGCCATGGGACTGCGGCAGATGTTCGCCGTGCAAACGAGGAGAATGTGGCCGGGCGCGGGCATCCTGAGAGCGGTAAGCAGTAAGCAGTAAGCTGCAAGCCAAAGACTGGCCGCCGGCCGGCTACCGCGGGCGGAGCGCAAGGAGGGCGCGGTGGAGGTGCAGGGCGCGCTGCAAGACGCGGTCGGTGGGCGGCGGCACCTTGCCCGGGGGAGCGGCGGCATTCCCGGTGGTGGGATTGGGAAGCGGCGGAGGCGCGGGGTTGGAATTGCCGTTCCGGAAATCCTGCACGAGCGAGGACTCGTCGTAGCGTTCCTTTTCGATCTTTCCGGTGATCAGGGCGGAGAGCGGCGTGCCGGTTTCCAATGCGTCGTAAGCCTGCCGGTCGGCCGCAGGCGTTTGTTGCACGGTGATTTTCGGAGCAGGGTTCAACTGCGGAATGCCAAGGGTGAAGGCGTTCGCGGGCAGGGTGGCGGCGAGGCCGTCCGGAGTCGCCGGGCTGAGCAGAACAAAGAGTGTCGCTGCGGCGGGCCGGCGGGCCAGCGAGTCCTGCAGAGTCTTGAGGGAGCCCGGAGGGGCGTCGATATAGCGGAGATCGAGCACCAGCGCGCGGCTGTCGCGCACGGCAGCGTCAATCGATTGGTAGTCCGCGGCAAGCGAATGGACTCGCAGATAGGCGAGACCTTGGCCGAGGTCGGCCGGTGCGGTGGCAAGAGCCGAGGACAGAAAACTGAGGACGATGAAAAGAAGGAGCAGGTGTTTCATGGACGATGAAGCTGCCGCGCGCCGATATCGCGGCGATAGTATTTGGAGGCGCATTGGATCTGCTCGCAAGCCGCATAGGCGCGAGTGGCGGCCTGGCGGAGTGTGGGGGCCAGGGCGGTGACGCCGAGCACGCGGCCGCTGCTGGTGACCAGCTGGCCAGCGGTATCTCGCGCGGTGCCGGCGTGAAGAATGGAGGTTTGCGGCGGCAATTGGGCGGGAAGAGTGATAACGTCGCCCTTGGGAAATTTTTCCGGATAGCCCTTGGCCGCGATGACGACGCAGATGGCGGCGTCGGGCCGCACTTCGAGTTGCAGGCCGCGCAGTTCGCCGCGGGCGGCGGCCCAGAGCAACGCGAGCACATCGGTCTGAAGGCGGGGGAGCACGACCTGCGTCTCGGGGTCGCCGAAGCGGGTGTTGTATTCCAGCACACTCGGACCGGAGGGAGTGAGCATGAGGCCGATAAACAGCGTGCCGCGGAAATTGATGCCCTCGGCGGCGATGGCGTCGACGGAGGGGCGCACGATTTCGCGGTCGATGTGCGCGAGCAGTGCGGGTGTGACGATCTCGGCAGGTGAGTAGGCGCCCATGCCGCCGGTGTTCGGGCCGGTGTCGCCCTCGCCGATGCGCTTGTGATCCTGCGAGGTCGGCAGGATGACGTAGTCGCGGCCGGAGACGACGACTAGGATTGAGGTTTCATCTCCGGTGAGGCAGTCCTCGATGAGAATCGGGCTGCCGGCGGCGCCGAATTTATTTCCCGCAAGCATGTCATGCACGGCGGACTCGGCTTCGGCGGGCGTCTGCGCAACGATCACGCCTTTGCCGGCGGCAAGACCGTCGGCCTTGATGACAATCGGGGCGCCGCGTTTTTTCAGGTAGTCGAGTGCGGGCTGCACCCCGGTGAAAATGCCGGCGGGCGCCGTGGGGATTTTGTGTTTCAGCAGAAGTTGTTTCGTGAAGACCTTCGAGGCTTCGAGGCGGGCGCCGTCGGCCTTGGGCCCGTAGGCGGGGAGGCCGGCCTTGGTCAGTTCGTCGACGAGGCCGAGCGAGAGCGGCATCTCGGGGCCGACGACGACGAACTCGATCTTTTCCCGTTGCGCGAGCGCGACGAGCCCGGGGATGTCGTCGGCCGCGACGGGGAAGCAGGCGGCGTCCTGCGCGATGCCGGCATTGCCCGGGGCGCAGAGCACACGCGGCCTGGCGGGTGATGCGAGCAGGGAGCGAACGAGCGTGTGCTCGCGTCCGCCGGAACCGACAACGAGGACGGAGCAGGGAAGGGAAATGGACACGTGATAATCAGGCGGAACCGGCGGCGACGAGGACGTCGCGCCAGTCGCGTTGCGCAAGCCCGAGTTGCTCGTGGAAGCGGGCTAAGTCGCCGGCGGCGAGATGCAGGATCGCAAGATGGACGCGTTCGCCGTTATTGTTGATCAAAGGGAGGTCGGCGGCCGCGAGTGCGGCGCAAACAAGCGCGGCATCGGAGGCGGCAAACATTGTTTTGGCTCTTTGCCGGACAGCGGGTGTGATCGCGACGTTCATGCACACGGAGGCGCGTCAGAGGACCTGCAGGGTCTTGCGGTAGAACTTGACGACTTCGCTGGGGTCGTCGGTGAAGAGGACATAGTCACTCATCCAGGCCGGGGTGCGCTCGGTGGCGATCATCGTCTGGAACTGGCGCTTGAGGTCGGACCAGTAGCCGGCGCCGTAGAAAACGTAGGGCGTGCGCGGACGGATGCCGAGTTTCATGTTGCAGAGCTCGATGCCGATTTCCTCGAGCGTGCCGACGCCGCCGACGTTGAAGATGCAAAAATCGGCGACCTCGAACCATTTTTGGCGGAAATGTCGCGAGGTTTCCTGGAAGGTGTTGAAGAAGTCGACGCCGAGCTCGGGCGGCTGCGCCTCGAGTTCGAGGAAACAGGCGCCGGTGAGCGCGCCCTTGTTGCTGGCGGCCTCGGTGGCGAGGCGCATGACGCCGCCGCCGCCGCCGGTAAGCATGCCGATGTTGGGGCCGATGAAGGTCGTGAGCTGGTCGACGAGGGAGGCGATGCGGGTGGCGTCGTCGGCGTCGAGGGCCACGGCGGAGCCGTAGAAGGCGAGGATGGCGCATTCTTGGAAGCGGCGGGCCATTTCCTCGCGCATAAAGAAACCATGCCCTTTCTTGTAGGTGTGAAGGTAGAGGTCCTTCGTTATCTCGTCATACCAGTAGACGGGGATGCCGAGGGAGTAGAAGGTGTCGAGCCGGGCGTGGGCGCTACTGGAGAGGAAATAGCCGTGCGTGCGCGAGGCCTTGCGGAAGATGAGGCGGCGGAGCTGGAGGTCGCCAAGACGGGTGACGAGCTCGATGTGTTCAAGCAGATCAGGGAAATAGTCGACGACGAGCGTGTCGGCGCCGTCAGGCGCGGTGTCGAGGGCCTGGATCATCGTGCGTGCGCCGAGCGGGCAAGCCTCGGTCTCGAGGAGCTTCTTCAGTTCCTCGTCGTTGGCGCGGACGACGACGGCGCGGTTTTCCATTGTCGCGGTCCGGCCGCGGACGGTGACCTTGGTCCGAGGGCGGGCCTCGCCGCTGTCACGGGCGGGGAATTCGTCGAGGCACTTGTAGAGGGAGGCGGTGGTGGCGAGGAGGCGCTGGCGGCGCTTGGCGAGGGACTTGAACTCAGGATCCTCGGGTGGCGGGGCGCGGAAGACCTCAACGGAGACCATGGGATTTACCACGGGCTGGTCACCCTTGTTGTAGATCTCGAGCATGACATTCGTGCCGAAAGTCTTGATCGGATCGAGAAGGACCGCGCTGGTGTGGAGGCCGAAGTTGCCCTCGCCAGGTTTGAGGACGACAAAGTGCTCCTTGAGAAACATGGAGCAGCTGGTGAGGATGCCGGAACGCGGGGGGATGGCGAGCGGGGTGGCGTCGTGGCGGAGCTGGACCTTGTCGAGGAAGCCGCGGCCGGCAAAGCCGCTCACAATGTGCTCGAAGTTGAGGCGTTGCAGCCGGGGGTTGAGCGTATAACTGACCTGATGCGGTGTGAAAAAAACGCGGCCGCTGCTGTCGATGGAGAGAGTCTTGGGGAGCTTGAGGCGGTTGTCCTTCACGGCCTCCCAGATTTCGGTGGAGGAGAGTTTGGCGCTGGCGGGGGCGTAGAAGAGCCGGCCGACGGGCACGCCGGAGCGGAGTAATTTTTTCCAGTAGGACGCATTGGGAAAACTAGGATCGAAGAGCGAGGCTTCAACTTCCATCGCAAGCCGGTTGCCATCGACGGTGACCGGGCTGCGCGAAAGCATCTCGATGCCGATGCGGGCGAGTGAGCTGCGCTCGGTGAACTGGAGTTCCGCCAGGTGCGCCTTGAGAAATTCCATTTCGGCGGGATGGCGCGGCCAAAAGGCGAGAGTGAGGGCCACGGTATCGCTGTTCCGGGCGGGCTTGACCGTCAGAATCTGGCCGTCGGTGCTGTGCCAGAATTGGTTTTCGTTCATGGGATTGAGCAGGATGAAAGACCGGATAGAGGCTGACAAGACGGGATTGCGGTGGCGCGGGGAGGGGAATCATCGCCAAAGGAGGTTGATTTTTGCCGGGCACCCGCCAAGTTGCGCGCTTTCCACGGCACAAAACCGTCCGGGCCGTTTCTCAACCGGGCACGATTCCCTCCATGAAATTCATCTCTCAACTCAAGGCGGGCCTGCTCTGTGCGGGTCTGCTCGTCGCCGCTTCGGCTGAGGAGCCGGTCAAATTCAACATCCCCGGTGTAGCCAATCCGCCCGCCGGCCAGCCGCCGGTAGTCGCGGCTCCGGCCGTGCCTGCGGCTCCCAAGTTCACCGAGGCGCAGATCTTCGAGGCCTACGGCTGGTATGCCGGGTTGCAGATGGGACTTAACGCCCTCGAATTCACCCCCGAGCAGGTGGCGGCCATGGCGCGCGGCCTGGCTCACGCCGCCACGGGCGACCAGCCTCCGGCCGAATTCCAGAACATCGGACCCGAGATCGAGGTGGTGCTCGGCAAGAAGAAAGACAATTTCCTCACCAAACTCCGCATGCGCAACCTGAACGAGTCAGCCGTCTTTTTCACCAAACTGAAGGAAAACAAGAACGTCCAGGAACTCCCCAGTGGCCTGCGCTATGAGACCATCAAGCCCGGCACCGGGGCCTCCCCGAAAGCCGGGCAGATCGTGAAGATGAATTACACCGGTTCATTCATCAATGGCCAGGTATTCGACAGCTCGGTGTCCCGAAATGAGCCGATCGAAATGCTGCTCCGCATGCCTTCCAAGGAATTTCCCGAGGGAACCATTGCCGGCATGTTCGAAGGTCTGCAAAAGATGAATCTTGGTGGAAAATTTAAACTCTATGTTCCGCCGCATCTCGCCTATGGCGATGCGGGCACACAGGGCATCCCCCCGGCGGCGACCCTCATTTTTGAGATCGAGCTCCTGGAAGTGAAGGATGCCCCGCCGCAGGCACCTGCATCAGCCAAATAATCAGTTAACTCCCGGTCAGCTTTCCCTCGCTGCACGCCCTTCCTGACGGAAGGGCGTTTTAGTTTATACCTTTCGAGCTAATTTCTCGAAACTGGCTTCGATTTGGTTGGGCGCGCGGCGGGAGACTTTCATTGCCGGGCAATAAACACAAACCCAGCCAAAAGGAAAACGAGAACGCGAGACCCGCCGGCTGGCCGGCCATGTCTGGCGGGAAGATGCAAGACTGCCTTCTGGGGTATACATCCCAAATCCGCCGGCTTGCGATTGCGTTGGAGTGTAACTACCCTCGGGAACAAGAGGAGCGAGTAATCCCACGCGCCCGGCCTCTGCCCCATCCATGAACAAGCTGTTGTCCGCGGCCTATGCCGCCGTCTGCTACGCGATCTTCCTGGTCGCTTTCCTCTACGCCATTGGGTTTGTCGGCAATCTCTTCGTGCCTCGGTCCATCGACGCCAGCCCGACCTCGCTGGCCCTCTGGCCGGCGGTGCTGCTCGATGCGGCGCTGCTCGGTCTGTTCGCCGTCCAGCACAGCGTGATGGCCCGGAAGGGGTTCAAGCAGT
>JAHFTD010000099.1 GCA_023269565.1 Opitutaceae bacterium
CGGCGCCTGGAAATGCGAGCAACCGCCCTTTTCGAGTCAGTAACGGCTGCAGGGGCACGATGAACCGCGTGTCATAGACGCCGGCCACCTCCGCCACGCGCGACAAAGCGCTTGTCATCCGCCGGCCACCGGCATTCTTGCAGATACAAGTGAAGTTTAATTGGAAATACTGGCTGCTCATTGGCCTGGTTTGGACCGCCGTCTGGTTGGTGCTGACGACCCAGCTTTACCTGACGGTCGTGCCCCGCGGACTGCCAATCTCGCTGGCAGAGGTGGCGGAGACGCAGTTTTTGCGGGTAGCGATCTGGGTGTTTTGCATGCCACTGGTTCTGCGGACCTATCGGGCACTGCCGCTGCAAGGACGCCACGATTGGCTGGCTCTGACCGTGCATTTCGCAATGAGCCTCGTTGCCATGCTCTTCAACTATGTGCTGCGGCTGACGATCGACGAGATCACTGGAAACAGCACACGTCAAAACGTGGATTTCACAACCTACCTGGTTCTCTCGTTCAACGGGCGCAATTTCGTCGATATCCTGATTTACTGGCTGATCATCGGCGCGCGGCATGTGCACGAGCTTTACGCCCGCCAGCGAAACGCCGAGGTGGCCCGGGCCGAGCTGAGCGCCCAGTTGCTCGACGCCCAGATGCACGCCCTCAAGCAGCAGTTGCAACCGCACTTCCTGTTCAACGCCCTCAATGCCGTCGCCATGCTGGTGCGGGAAAAGCAGGAGGAACGCGCGGTCGAGACCCTAGCCCAGCTCAGCGCGCTCCTCCGGCGGCTGATTGACAACACGCGCGAGCAGCAGGTCCCGCTGGCCCGCGAATTGGATTTTACCCAGCGTTATCTCGAAATCGAAAAGGTGCGCTTTGGCGACCGGTTGCAGGTGCGCTACGATGTGGGAGAGGAGTGCCTCTCCGTGGCGGTGCCAAGCCTGCTGCTGCAGCCACTCGTCGAGAACGCGGTCAAGCATGGGATTTCCCGGCGCACGGCTGCGGGGAAGGTTGAAGTCACAATCCGCTCCGCGGCCGGCCGGTTGCATATCACCGTCTTCAATGACCCCGCCGACGAGCCTGCCGCGATTAACACCAACGCCGGGGCACACATCGGGCTGTCCACCACCCGCGATCGCCTGCGCAAGACCTACGGGGAGGACTTCTCAATCGAGTGCCAGTTTGATCACACGGCGGGCTCGCGGGTGAAAATCAGCGTGCCGACCCGCACGGTGCCGCGGTCGGCCACTTCCTTATCTCTGCAAATCCCATGAATAAAATCCGTGTTTTGATTGTTGATGACGAGCCGCTCGCCCGCAGCGGCCTCCACCGGATGCTCGCCAAGGACGAGAGCCTGGAGGTCGTGGCCGAGGCACCCGACGGGCGCACCGCCCTGGAGGCCTTGAAGGAAAAGCAGCCCGATCTGATGTTTCTCGACGTGCAAATGCCCGGCATGTCCGGGATCCAGCTGTTGGAGCAGATGCCCGCCAACCAGCGGCCGATCGTGATATTCACCACGGCATTTGACGAATATGCGATCAAGGCCTTCGACCTGCACGCCATCGATTACTTATTAAAGCCGTTCAGTAACCGGCGGTTTTCCGCCGCGCTGGAGCGGGCGAAGTCCCTCCATCGCTCCCGGCAAGGTGCGCAGATCGATCGGCAGCTCGACGAATTGATGGGTTATTTCCGCCGGGGGGCGCCGCCGCAATCAGGGGCGCCCGCTCCCACCGGTCTACCCGACCGCATCGTGGTGAAGGCCGACGGCGACCTGCACTTCATCGATTGTGCCGATGTTGTCTGGATTGAGGGGCAGGGCGACTACCTGAAGATCCACGCCGGGAGGAATTCCGTGCTGATCCGCGATACCATGGCGCGCATGGAGGCCCGGCTGGATGTCGCGCGCTTCGTGCGCGTGCACAAGTCAGCCATCGTGAATGTCGAGCATGTGCGTAAACTAAAACCGGTTCACTACGGCGATCATGCTCTTGAGACCAGTGATGGATCGGCCATCCGGGTAGGGCGCGCCTACCGGAGCAAGCTGGCCTCGCTGATCAACACCGGTGAGTGATCGGCCTTGGCTGGCGGTTGGTCGCCGCTGTGCAGCGGATGGTCGACTGCGTGTTGTCTCCCCATGAGCACCGGCAAGACTTCAAACCGCCCACTCGGGCGGTTGCCCACGACCGTCAGGCCATTCAACTCATGAAGTCCGCCCTCTGCTCCATCCTTCTATTCGGCGTCCTGATTTTTCCGGCGGTATCAGTTGGTGCCAGCCCGGCCGGCTCTCCTCCGCCCACCGAGCAAGATCCGGCCTATCACCAGTTGGATTTCTGGCTGGGCGAGTGGGAGGTTTACGATGCCAAGACCCACCAGCGCGACGGCCACAACCGCATCGAGAAACTCCTCAAGGGCGCAGCCATCCAGGAAAACTGGACCGACGCCGACGGCAGCGAGGGCAAAAGTTGGTTTTATTACTACCGCCCGGAGAAGCGTTGGAAGCAGGTATGGGTCACCGACGTCGGTTTCATCAAGGAGAAGGCACTCGTCGAGGTGTTCCCTGACGGGGGGGTTCGTTTTCGTGGAGAGATTCCGCGCCGTGACGGCACCAAGATCACCGACCAGACCACCCTCACGCCGCTGCCCGCGGAGAAAGTGCGGCAGGTGATCGAGTGGTCCAAGGACGGCGGCAAGACCTGGGAGACGGTCTACGACGCGATCTACGAGCGTCCAGCCAAGTGAGAAAGTTTTTCCCGTGAATATGCACCACCTCGTTCTCCTCCCGTGTATCTGCACCGCGCTGACCGCGGCGGGTCTCGCACAGACCGCCGCCCCGGTTAGTCCTCCTCCGCCACTGGTGCCCGGCCCCGAGGCGCACCAGTTCGATTTCTGGATCGGCGATTGGGAGGTTTTCAATTCGCAAGGCCAGCTCATCGCCCACAACAAGATCGAAGTGGTCGCCGGCGGTTTCGCCCTGCTCGAAAATTGGAAGGTGCTCCCCGCCCTGGGCGGAGGCACGGGCAAGAGCCTCAATAGCTACAGGCGCGCGACCAAGCAGTGGCAGCAATATTGGGTCGGCAGCGGCGGGCGCACGACGGAATACAAGGGCGGACTCGTCGACGGCAGGATGGTCATGGTCGCCGAGCAGGTGCAGGCCAACGGCGCCATCTTTCTCACGCGCGGCACCTGGACGCCGAATGCCGACGGCACCGTGCGCCAGCAGTTCGAAAATTCCAACGACGGCGGCAAGACTTGGCAGCCGGGCTTCGACGGTCTCTACCGCCGCAAAAAATCCCAAATTTAACCCATGAAAAACACCGCCCGTCTCCTTGTCGCAGCGCTGGGCAGCCTTGTGCTTGCCTGCCTGCTCCGCGCCCAAAGCTCCCCCGCGATCCCGGCACCGGCTGCCGCGCCGGCCACTGCGGCCGCCCCGGTTGCCGCGGCCCCCGCGCCACCTCCGCCCGAGTCACACCAATTCGATTTCTGGCTCGGCGAGTGGGAAGTCGTCGACAAACAAGGGAATCCCGGCGGCAAGAGTCACATCGAGAGCATCGCCGAGGGCAACGCCTTGCTTGAGAATTGGGATGACGGTGCCGGTTCGACCGGCAAGAGTATCAACGTCTACAACCCCGCCAAGCGCCGCTGGCAGCAGTTTTGGGCGGGCAACGGCTCCGGAGTGCTCGAGCTGTCCGGCGGACTCGTCAACGGCAGCATGGTCTTGACCGGCGACCGCCCGGGCAAGGGCGGCGTCAAACTTATCGACCGCATCATCTGGACGCCCAACGCCGACGGAACCGTGCGCCAGCACTGGGAAGTCTCCAACGACGGCGGCCAGACCTGGCGCGACAACTTCGATGGCGTCTACCGCCGCAAGAAACCTTAATCTTGAGCCAACATGAAACGTCTCTCTCCCTTCCTTGCGTTGCTGCTCAGTTCGCTTCCTTTGATGCAGGCCCAGACCCCGTCGCCTCCTCCGTCCGAGTGCCGGCAGTTTGACTTCTGGGTCGGTGAATGGGAGGTCACCAATCAGCAGACCGGCAAGAAGGCCGGTGAAAACTCCATCACGCTCGCGCACCACGCTCGCGTGCTGCTTGAGAACTGGCGGAGCGTGTCGCCGTTTACCGGCTCAAGCGTCAACGCCTACGACGCCGCGACAAAGCGCTGGCACCAGTGCTGGATGGACAGCACGGGCGGCGTGCTCGACCTCTACGGCGGCCTCGATCATGACCGGATGATGTTGAGCGGCGAGACCATCCAGCCCAACGGCGCCCGCCAGCTCGAGCGCATTACCTGGACGCCCAACGCCGACGGCTCCGTCCGTCAACATTGGGAACAGTCGGCCGACGGTGGCAATACCTGGCAAACCGCGTTCGACGGGCTCTACCGGCGTAAACCAAAGCAGTGACAGGAGAGCCTGACCGCTAGGAGGAGCCTACGACTCTGCGCACGTCGACGTGCGCGGCGCGCCACGCCGGCACCGCGGTCGCGGCGAGCGTGAGCAGCAGCGTCAGGCCGGCGACGCCTGCGAGCAGTGCGGGATTGTGCGGCGCGATGCCGAAGACGAATCCCTGCAGCACGCCGCCGAGCAGCCATGAGACAACGAGCCCGAGGGCGATGCCGCCGAGCGAAAGCAGCGCGTTTTGCCCGAGCACCGCGCGGCCGAGCGCGTTGGCCGGGGCGCCGACGGCAAGTCGCACGGCGAGCTCACGCTCGCGGTTGGTCACGAGCTGGCTCATCACGCCGTAGCTGCCGAGCGCAGTGATCGCGATGGCGATGAAGGCGAAGCCGAGCAGCAGCAGCATTTGCAGACGCGCGAGCGCGTTGGCCCGCTGCACGAGCGAAGTGAGCGAAGCGGCGTTGTAGGGAGCGAGAGTCGGATCGGTGGTCTTCAACGCGCGGCGGGCCGCGGCGAGTCCGGCCTCGGGCGTGCTACGCGGTTGCACCACGAGGTTAAGCTGGCGCACGGGCCATTGCCCGAAGGGCACATAAACCGTCTCACCGGGCGGCGAACTGTAACCGCTGTCCATCACGTTGCCGACGACGCCGACGACTTCGGCCACGATATTGCCGCTGACCCGGCGCAGGCGTTTGCCGATCGGATTTTCGCCCGGCCAGAAACGGTGGGCCAGCGTTTGGCTGACGATGGTGACCGGCGGCGAATCGCTCCGGTCGCGTTGATCGAACTGCCGGCCGCGCAGGAGCGGAATGCCGATGGCCTCAAGATAACTGCTGGAGACACGGCGAACGTGAAAGAGCGCAGGGTCCTGGGTGAAATCACCGCCGGGCTGCTGCACATGGAACTGGGCGCCCCAGGTGCCGTCGCCGACCGGAATGGTCGAGCTCAGCCCGGAGCGAGCGAGTTCGGGCTCGCGGGCGAGGTTGTCGTCGAGAGCGCGTTGAAACGCCACGCGTGCCGCCGGGGTGGGATAGCTGGTGTCGGGCAGTTGCACGCGCAGGACGACGCGTCCGGCATCCTGAAATCCGCCGTCGACTCTCGAGAGGTTGCGGAAACTTGCGCCGACGAGTGCGGCCGCGGCGAGAATAACGACAGCGATGGCCGTCTGGACGAGCACCATCGCTTTCTGCCAGCGCAACGCCATGGGCGTGAGCGTGGCGCCGCGCGACACGGCCTTGAGTGAATCGACGAGATCGGTGCGGCCGCTGTGCCAGACGGGCAAAAGCCCGGCGAGCAGACCGGCGCCGAAGACAATGGCGGCGGTGAAGCCCAACGCGCCCGCGTCGAGGCGGGCCTCGGCGAGCATGAGCGCCAGCGCGGGATTCGGATTCAGCTCCCGCACGAGTGGCAGGATAATGACCGCCAGTGCGCAACCCAGCAGGCCGCCGCCGCCGAGCAAAGCGACGCTTTGCACGATGAATTGTCGCGCGATTTGCCCGCGGCTGGCGCCGAGCGCGAGCCGCACCGCCGTCTCATGCTGGCGCTCGAACGCCCACGCCACGAGCACCGAGGAAAGATTGGAAATGGCGAGCAACAGCAGCACCGCTGCGCCGGCCTGCACGAACAACACGATGGAATCCGCCCCGGAGAGGATGTTGGCGCGCAGCGTCTGCGCGGCATAATAGAAATCCTTGTTTCCCGGGTTGCTCGCGGCGATCACCGGGGTGAGCGCCCGCAACTCAGCCGCAGCGGCTTGGGTCGAGACACCGTTGGCCAGCCGGCCCATGACGGTAAGCTGCCGGGCGCCGACGACGGAGTTCCAGAATGACTCCGGCACATCGAAGGGCAGCCAGATATCCGTCGGGGCGGGCTGGACGAAGCCCGCGGGCATCACGCCGATGATGGTGTGAAGCGTGCCGTTGATGCGCATCGTGCGACCGACCACGTTGGGGTCGCCGTTGAATGAGCTGTGCCACAGCGTATGGCCAATGAGCACGAGCGGAGCGGCCCTCGGTCCTTCATCGCGGGAGGTGAAGGCGTGGCCGAGGATCGGTTGCAGGTTCATCACCGCAAAAAACCCCGCCGTCACTCGCGAGGCCTGGAGCCGGCGCACCTCGCCGTTGTCCTCCCAATTCATGTCGTTCTGGTGGATGGCGGCGAGACTGCCGAAGGAATGCTGGCGCTCGCGCAGCAGTTTGTAGTTCGGGTAGGCTTCGTTGAACTGCACGGCACCGCGGCCGGGAAGGTCGCGGGTGGGATTGACAACAAACACGCGGCCGATCTCAGGCACGCTCAGGCTAGAAAAGAGGAACGCCTTGAGGATCGAGAACACCACGGTGTTGGCGCCAAGCGCGAGACCGAGTGTCAGCACGATGACGGCAAACGCTGCGCGGCGGCGCGCGAAGAAACGCAGGGCAACCTGGAAATCTTGGAGGAGGATGGACACGGCGGTGGCGGGGTGAATGGGTTACATGAAGGGTAACAGTCGCTCAAATTTGGCCCGGCGGACTCGTTTGGCTACAGCTATAGCGCGGCCGGCCAGCACAGTGCCGGAGAAAATTCCGGCATACATCACCTTTTCAACCCAGGCCAACTCCCTGACTGCGGCGCTCGAGCCGCAGCGTGTCGCCCCAGCGGTTCAGGCGCGGCGCACCGTATGGCCGGCGGATTCGATTGCGCGGCAGGCGTCGTCGAGTTGGTCGGCTTTCACCAGCAGGTAGTCGGTGTCAAACGTGGCGACGGCGAGGGAGCTGATGCCGGCGGCGGCAAGCGGCGTAAGCACAGAGGCGAGGATGCCCACCGCGCCGAACGGGAACGGCCCGGCCAGTTTTAGCATTCGCCAGCCATGCTCGGCACGAACGCCCGACGGCACGAGCGGCGCCGCGCAGAGAATGGACAGTTCTTCGTCCGTGCGCACAACGGCGGAGAAACCGATCGAGCCGGCCCACGGGGGAACCGGCTCGGAGGGAAGGAGCCGGCAGATGGCGTATTCGCCGGGCTGGACGTGGAGCACAACCTTGGGCATCAGAACAGCGACTTGGCGGCGACGCCGACGGCGGTGATCGGGCCGGAGTCGTTGAGGCCGTCGAGCGCCGCATCGGCCTTCTTCATGAGGCCCTGGGCGTCGCGGTAGAGTTTGTCGTCCGAGAGGAGTTTGCCGAGCGTGCCCTGGCCGTTGTTAAGCTTGGTGGTGAGCTCGCGGATGTTCTGGACGGTAATCTTGAGACTGCTGGCAGTGGCGTCGTCGTAGACCAGCGCGCCGAGCGCGCCCTTGCCGTTCTTGATATCGGTGAAGATGGACTGGGCGCTGGTGGTGAACAAGCGGGCGTCGACCGCGGCGCCCTTGAGCTCGCCAACCGTGGCGAGGAGTTCGTCGTGGAGCTTGGGGTCGTTGACGAGCTTGCCGAGGGTGCCCTCGCCGTTCTTCAGCTTGGCGGTGACGTCTTGCAGGTTGGCGATGGTCTCGGTGAGCTTGGCGCCGTTGTCGTCGAC
>JAHFTD010000100.1 GCA_023269565.1 Opitutaceae bacterium
CGCTCACTTGATGGCGATGTCCTGGACGTGGAAGTTCTCGGTAAGCGAGGCGTGAACCTTGTCGACCGTGAGCTTGTGCCGGTGACGAACGTCGGTGGACTCATACTTTCCGGGGGCTTCGCTGATGATCTGGATTTTGACTTTCCGTCGCGAACGATCGCCCTTGGCGGTGATGGTGGTCTTGAGTCTCATGCTGCACGGTGGGGCGCCATGCCCCACTTCGTCAAGCCTATCCTGCCGTGAACTCGCCGTTGTGCAGGTGGCCGTGGTAGTGCTTCTCGCTACCCGGATCCCCGCCGCACATGATCGACCCGGCGCCGGCCTTGCAGCTGTGTCCCTCCTTGTCGACGTGCACGGGGCCGGTCCTCGGGTCGCCATGGCGAATCCAGCACCGGTGCACGTTGTCGTCGGGCATCGTGCAGTTGCTGGCGCGGCTGTCCACGATCCAGTGATGGCCGTTCGGGCAGACGCCCACGAGGCAGATGCCGTCCGGCATTGGGTAGATGTCGTGGAGGTAGCTGGCGTCGTAGAGTGCTCCCGGCGGGAGTTCGTTCGATACCTTCAGGGTGCCGTCGGGCAACCGGTAGAGCGGCGCCCGCCCGCTGTGGTCAGCCTCATCTCGGTCCCAGTAGGGCTGCGTCGCCAATTCGGCGAGCGCCTCCGAGTCGAAGTCGCCCAGGTTCTTCGGCTCCGCCTCGCCTTTCAGCTTCACATGCGCGCGAAACTTCCCGGTGGGTTCGACCCAGAATGCTTTGACGGGACCGTAGGGCATGGCCGCACCCTTGACGGCCGGCGCTACGCCGGCAAGTCATGAAGCGTTCTCGATGGGATCCGGCTCCCGATAGGACTCAATCGCGACATCGACCTCGGCTAGGGCCTTTACAATCCGTTCCCGCTTTCGCTTCAACCTCGGAACGATGATCAGCGGGTCGTGCACTTTGCACCAGCAGGACCGCGTAGCCTCCCACGGGCACTGCTCGCCGGCGCGCGCGCTTTTCCTGAGTATGGCCTGACATCTCACGGGTAAAGCGCCTCGTCTACAATCTGAAGCCGCCGTCCGATCCACTTCATCACGGTGGTCGCCATGCTGTTCCCGAGCGCGCGGTATCGCGGGCCATCCGGGCAGCTCTCCGCCGGCTTTCCCGACCAGGGGATCAGCGTATAATCATCCGGGAATCCCTGCAGCCGTTCGCATTCCCGCGGGGTCAGCCGGCGGACGTCCATCCCTCCCTCGGCCTGCAACTGATTCGCAGCCACACCTCCATTCGCACCGGCCGACCGGCCGTAATGCGTGCCGTAATTTGCGGTGAGGGTTGCGACGACCGTGTCGTTGTCGCCCTTGTCGGCATCGGCCATGAGCGGCGGGGCTATTTCCGATGGCGCTCCATCGCGACCTCTCGTGTAATGGCTCGGCTTGAACGCCACACCATGCTGCTCGCTGGCGTTGAGCGTGAACATCGGGTCGCCGGCGCCGGAAATCCCGCTGCCGTGCTGGACGTCCTTCGCGCTTTTCCCGGTGCGCTTGCCGATTCCCTGAATGGCAATCGCTACCTGCCCGCCACCATTCGCATGACTGCCGGAATGATTCATCGATTGCAGCGTCGGGCTGAGTTCTTCGGTGGCATCGCGGCCGTTGTCCTTGCAGGAAAACGCGATTGCCGGCGCGTGACCAGCAGCTGTGATTGGGTGCGATGGATCACCCGGCTTCGGCTGGCTCCGGTTGTCCTTCGAGGTGATCTGCGTCGTGTCGAACGGAATGGGTTTACCGTCGTCAGGGAAACCTCCTCGAGGGGTCGGAATCAGGTGACCCGGTTTGGTGTCCGAGTCGGCGCCCTTCGCATCCCTCTCCTGCAGGCACCACGCGACGCGTGGCAAAAATTCTTCCGGTGTAGGCGTCCTGGCCATTGAGCCCCCCCCCTGATGGGCACCGTCGGTCAATGCGCCGACAGTCGTGGGTATGAAAGCGCCGGCGCGCTCGACATCATCCGCCCACCCTTTGCCCTTCGAGCCGGCGCCGAGCGGTCCGGACACTAGCATTCCTTCTCGTCCGTCACCTCCGCACGGGCTGCTACCGTCGAGAGCGCTGCGTGTAAGTGTCCCGGAAGTTCCTTCCCCCTCGCCGTGGCTCGGCGGAGAATCCCAGCGCAGGCTCTCGGGCTCAAATAAAACCGCGGCGGCAGGCTGCCACGCTCCAAGATGCGCGACAACGAACACACGCTCGCGTCGCTGGGCCAGGCCGAAGAACTGAGCGTCAAGCACCCTTGTTGCGAACCCGTAGCCGAGTTCTGCCAAGCCCCCGAGGAAGCAGTCAAAATCACTGGACTGGTCAACTTCCTCAAACGCTCCATCGCCGAGCGCTTCAAGTCCTGCTCCTTCGATGTGAAGTCCAAGAGCGGCGGCGTCTCGTCGAGCAGCTTCAATAATTTCTCGGCCGCTTCCGGTTTGAGCCGGAGCACGGACCGACTCATCCGACCAAGAGGAATGGACGCCGGGGACGTTCTCCCATACCACCCAGCGGGGCCGATAGCGTCTAACCAGGGCAAGAAAAACAAGGGCGAGGTTGCCGCGCGGATCATCGAGGCCCTTGCGGAGTCCGGCGACGCTGAAGGCTTGGCAGGGGGTTCCTCCCACAAGAATGTCGATTGTGATGCCTTGGCATTTGGAGCAGACATGGATGGTGACGTTGAGGTGGCCGATCTTGATGGATTCTGGAGTAAGGGGGAATTTGCCGGCGCAGTCGCATCGCTCCGGCCAGAGATGAAACTTCGTCATGTCCCCGAGGTTGGGAACCTTCGAGCACCGGTGTTTCAGGACCGCGCACGGGAACTTTTCGATCTCGGAGAAGGCGACGGGGACAAACCCGAGGTCGTGCCAGGCCACGGTGGCCGCTTCGATGCCGGCGCAAACGGAAAGATAGCTGAGCGGCTTCATGTCGTGAACAGATCCGGCGTGATGTTACGCATCCACAAAACCTCGGTGCGCTCCCGGGCGCCATCCGAAAACGGACCCGTCTTCTCGATCCGCTCCCATTTCCCGTAGAGTTCGTCGTAGAGTTCGCAGTGGTAGCCGCTCAGGATCACGGCGCCCTTCACGCGGTGCAGTTGGTCCGCGAGTTCCCGGTGGTCCTCATTGCTCAACTCGTGCCGGTAGCCCCGCGCGGCGTCCACGCGCTTGCGCGTCTCGTGCACGTAGGGCGGGTCCACGTAGTGTAGCGCCTTCGGGTCGTCATACTTCTCGATCACCTGAAGCGCCGGCTTCCGCTCGATCACCACGCCCTGCAGGCGGTCGCAGATGAGGCGCAGGCACTCCGGGAAATTCCGCCAGTCGTGCGCTGGCGTGGTGCCGGACCTCTGGCTCCGGCCGCGAAATCCCGTCTTGTGGGTGGAGTGCACGCCATCGGTCCCGAACCCCATGAAGGCCCTGATGATCGTCCGCCGGCTGATCTCAATCGGATCTTCGGTCGGCTCGTATGCGTTTTCGAACTCAGCGCGGGCGAATGGCGTCAACTCGAGCGCCCGGACCAACCGGTCCCCGTCGTCGCGAGCCGTCTTGAAAACCGTCACGATCTCGTCGTCCAGGTCGTTGTAGACCTCGGAGAAACTGCGGGCCTTGCGAAGCAGGACCGAGGCCGCGCCGCCGAATGGTTCGATGTAGGTCCGGTGCGGCGGGAACTGGCTGATGATCCACGGCGCCAGCATCCACTTGCCGCCATGATAGCGGAGAATTGGTCGGGTGGGAGCCGTCGCCGTCATCGGGTCTCTCATGCGTGCGGTGTCCCCTTCGTCATGTCGCGCCAGATGTCGGCGCGCACCTCGCGCGGGACGTTGCGCCACGGTCCTTCTTCGTATCGCGGGCAGGAGAATTGGTCGGGTGGGAAGAATTTCTTGAAATGCGCCTGCCAGCCTGGCGGTCCGTCCGGTCCATCCCACGCCGGCGGCGGGGTGATCTTCCCCTGCGACCCGAGCTCCTTCCAGCCCGCGTAGCACTTCTCCGCCGCGGCGCGCCAGTCCGCGATCGGCGTCTTGCCGCGCTTCCAGCCCTGCGACTGGAAATGCTGCCAGGCTGAGTCGATGTCCTTCGGGTTCCACTCCGGATGCGCGCCGCGGCAGAACTCCGTCCACTCCGCGACTGTCGGCGCCTTCCTCCCCTGCACCCCTCCATCCAATACAGAAGAGGGAGAGAGAGAGGAAGAGGGAGTAACGCCGGGAGCGTTACCCTCGCCCTCTCCTTCTTTTTTCTTATGAGCCCGAACCCTAGCTGCCGTAAGTGACCGAGACTTAGCACTTTTCCCGTTGTGCTTCGTGAAATTCGGGATCGTCAGGTTCCCCTCCTGGCCGGTCAACCACCCCACCTTTCGGAGCGCCGCGGCCAGTCCCATGCACTGAAACTGCTGGTCGATGAACGAACTGGTAACGATGAGACCGTTACCATCGACTGAATACTCGTCAGCCCATGCCCAAAACGCTATCAGACGGCCAATTACGGCATACCTATCGAGGTTCAACTCCTCGGCGATGCAGATCGCCTTGGGGTCCGCAATCAGGTTTGTCCTCACCTTAATCCACGACATGCTCATGGGTTACGTGGGTTATTCACAAGATGCTCACGTAGGTCGCGTTCAATCGCGCCGGCGGCGAGCGCAGCCTCGCGCCGCGGGGGCACGAGGTCGTAGTGCGGGAAACCCGGCTTGTCCTGGAACCACTCCGGCCGCATGCCGACGGTTTTCGCCATCGCGTGCAGCTCCTCGAGTGTGTCCGCCCAGAGGTGGCACCACTGGTGGCCGTGCCGCGCGCCGACGCGGTGCACACGCGCGTTCCGCGCCGGCCAGACGAACAGGGGATCAACGTAGCAGGGCATCAGATGAAAATTCCGCCGCGCCGACCCGAAAGGCGTATCCCGCTAGGCGGGCATCCGGGCCGACGCAGCGGCCCAGTTAAGGGAAAGTTTTCGAGTGAGGAATCATTGGATACGCACCAACGCCGGCGAGTGAATGCCCCACCGTGCCCCACTGTCAACGCCGAATTGAAAAAACTTGTGCCCCGGTTGTTGACATAACCCGACGCCGGGTTATCGGTTCGGCATGCCTAAGAAACGCCGGCGGTCCCTCCCGCCCCAATATCCGGGCGCGCCATCGAGCGCGACCCTCGAGAAACCGATCCGGTTCCGCGGCGTGCTCCGCGACTTCAAGGAAGGCCAGCTGTGCTTCGTCGTCGCCCGCCGCTACCTGGGCAAAGGACCGGTCAAGCTGATCCTCCACGCCGCCAAACTCGGCGGAGGCGGCAACCGTCAGGCGAGTTTCGGTTATGGCGCCTTCGGTCACTGGGTCGTTAGCCCAGGCTCCCTCGTCGGGGAACCCCGGAGCGCCGCACAAATCCGCGCCGCGCGCATCAATGGCGCCAAGAGCAAGGGTCGGCCGCGCGGCAAGTCGTTCGATGAACTGCACCGGATGTCTTTCCGGGAAGGCGGCGAGTTGTCTAAACTGGCCGCCAGAATCAACGTATAGG
This sequence comes from Opitutaceae bacterium, assembly GCA_023269565.1. Classification (GTDB taxonomy): domain Bacteria; phylum Verrucomicrobiota; class Verrucomicrobiia; order Opitutales; family Opitutaceae; genus JAHFTD01. The sequence goes on from JAHFTD010000100.1 coordinate 5,505, forward strand.
CTTTTAACCTATAAGCCTAAATTTAGATTCCCGACTAACAGGTCCGCAGTTCGCCCTCCTGCAGGTGGCCATGCCACTCGCGCTCGTTCAGGATGCTCGGCACCAGCGTCGGCCGTTCCTCGTTCCCGTCCCAGCCCCACTCGCGCGGGATCCCGCGGTCGGGCCCGTTAAAGCACTTCAGCGCGTCGAACGCCACGGCCGACGTGTTCGGCAGCCGGATGTAGAGGTAGCGCGTGCCGTCCTCTCGCGGATCGCCCCAGCGAAAGTCGCTGGTCTGCGGCGTCGGTTCGCCTTCAGCCATCACCGTGCCAGGCAGCCGGCGCCGGGATGCGGCGCTCTTTCTCGACACGCCGCTGGATAATGCGCCGATAGGCGGCGCGCCAGTCATCAGAACCTGGCATCCCCAGCAAGACTTCGACCCGGTCTAGGTATTCGGGGCTCGTGCAGCAAGTCGTGCGGCGCGTTTGGATCCACCGCGTCTTGAGCTCTTTCTCCGGCCACTCGATCGAACGCAGCTGGTAAGTCTTTGTAATCGGGGTGATGACGCACCGATAGGTGTCGTCGCGCGCGCACATCGCCTTCAGCGCGACCCCGAGAAACGGAATAGAAAACAGGAAGCTACGACGGTTCATGGACATTTGGAGGTCTTCCCGCGCGCGGCGTAGACCCGAGCGAAAACCGCGTTGATCTTCTCGTCCTCCGCGTCGCCCTGAGCCAGCATGGCAAAATCCTGCGGGCTGAGCGGCTTGAATGTGGCGCGCGTGAGCGAACACCCTAGGTCGTCGGTGGCAACCCAGACGCGCGGCCCGTCATACGGGAAGTCAGACGGCCGAATAATATTGGGCTTCACCTCGGGCTTGGCGCTGGTCAGCGCCTTGACGGCCGCAGGGATGGCGAACAGACCAACGAGGAAGTTGCGGCGGTTCATAGGCCGGCCGTCGCGTCCGCGATCCATAGGTGCGCGCGCCTGCGTTCGATCTCGGCGAGAGCCCAGACGACGGCGAGCGGCGGAAAGAGATACCACATGGTTTCCACCTCACCACCGGCGCGGAAAAACGCGAGCCCGAAACTTTTTGCTTGCGCGCCGCCGCCGCCGGGTGCATCTGTCGCCAAGTCCCTGTCTACAACCAGAGGCGGTCAGCAAAGAATTTCCCGGGGGTCGTCCCCACTTTGAAGCCCGGCGCCGTGTTGTAGCGGTCCGGGCTTCGTTCTTTTCACCCCTCGAGTGCGTGGCTCAGTTGGCGGAGCACCGGCCTGTGACGCTGGGGAACTGGGTTCGAATCCCAGCCACTCGACCATTTCGTTTTTTTGTAGGGTGGAGCAGCCCGGTTAGCTCGCCACGCTCATAACGTGGAGGTCGCTGGTTCAAATCCAGCCCCTGCAACCAATTTCCCGATGGTAGCGGCGCGTTTCCTATTCATGGTTTCGGTCGTCGTGAGAGTAGGGAACCGATTTCTTACCTGGGGATCCGGCTCCGCGCAAGCGGCGGCTCCCCGGCATAGGCGATCGTGGCAGTCGGACGCCCTCTCCGACAGGAAACAAGTGAGGTAGCGCGCGCGGTCTAGTTCGGCTGGGTCTTCACCGCGCGGCTAATAACCCGCCGGGGAGCTTGATCACTCCCCGTCCTTTTTTTACAGTCCGTCAGCACAGTCCACGGCGCTCACCCCCTGAGTCTGCCGGGTTCCGCGGTTCATCGCCATAAACCGCCATGGGTCCACCTGCAGCCCGGCCGCGCGCCGGGTGCAGCCCACCTGTCCCGTTCCGACCGATACTGAAAGCGCTTGAACCGTCTAAAGCCGAGGGGTGCGCCTCCTCTGCGACAAGTCGGGTCCGAACCTGGACGATGCCGGCTTGACCGCCGGCCGCTACCCGCCGCCGCGCGGCCACGCTCGATCACCTCGAGCTCAACCGCCGGCTCCGTTCCCGCTCTCGGGGAACCTACGGAGGGGCCTGTCTTTCGCGCGTAGCGCGTGCCCGTCTCACACGCTTTCACCCCCAAAAGCGACCCGGCGTCACGCACGCCCAACCCCTCGCGCGCATTATATCCCACGGGCCAACCCGTCCGCGCGCCGCCGCGCCTGCGTTCCACGTGGAGCATTTCAGCGTATCCGCCTGCCCGTCAACGCGCGCACCCCGGCAAACCCACGATTTCCGAACCTGTCCGACCCACCGCGTCACCCTCGATCCCCCGGACACGCGAACCGAAAAAGTTTAGATACGCCCCGTATTATGAAAGGAGGCGACCCCTCCCCTTCCCCCCGAACACCCCCCTCTGAGATTGAGACCCAGGATCAACATCTGACTACGGGCATAATCAGCGGATTGCCAAGGTATGCCCGCCGCTCTCAATGCCTTACGCTCCGCCGA
>JAHFTD010000019.1 GCA_023269565.1 Opitutaceae bacterium
ATCTGGCTCCACGCCTGCATGGTGCCCAAGGCCCACGGGAGAAAACTGAGGTGCATGATGAGCAAGCCCACCAATCTCTTCTCGCGTGGATGCAACGGCAGGCGCTGGTTGCCGGCGCGAAATTTTTCGACCAGCGTCGGTGGCGGGACATCGAATGGCTGGTTGGGTTTCACGCGGGCCACGATAGGCCGGCGGAGGCGGATTCGTCGAGAAGGATGTAGCGCCCCCCTCGGGTGTTTGCTATTTCCCGCAGCAATTACGTCTTGCGCGGCACTTTCAATGTGCACCCAGCCTTTTCTTTCCGGCGCGCAAAGCTATTGGACAATGCGGATGGCAGCGGCGGCAGCCGCTCAGAAATTCCGGAGGTAGGTGGCACCGTTTTGGTCTTCAAAACTGAGAGTGCCGGCGGTGACGTTGATTAGCTTGAGGCCGTATTGGCGTTCGATGACGTCGTTGATCCGGTAGACGCGGTCGTTCATCAGCACCTTGCTGTCGGCGCCGGCCGCCCGGATGCCTGTGACGCGCAGGCCGTCGATATATGCGAGCGCGTGCGGGTCAGGCTTTGGCTTGGCAACAACGACAGGCGCGACTGGCTGCTCGGCCGGCTTGACCGGCTGCTCCGCCGGTCTGGCCGGTGGCTCCGCCGGCTTGACGGGAATTTCCACAGTTTTGACGGGTGTCTCCGCTGGCTTAATCGGAGTTTCAGTTTTTCTGACCGGCTCCGGGGGCGTGACCTCGGGCTTGGCGGGTGCCGGCTCGGGGATGTTCAGGGTGAAGGTGGTGACCGCTGTGCCGGTGGCAGCGGCAGCGCTCGCCGCCGGTTTCGGCGGAGTGGTTTGGGCTTGAGCGCTGGCAGTGCTGTCGGGGCGGACCGGTGGAGCCGGCTTTCTAAACGACCAGGCCAGCACCCCGACCACCAGCAGCAAGCCGATGCCCCCGCCGACCAGGCCCAGTTTCATCATCTGGGCGTTGAAGCCCGCCGGCTTGGCCCGCTTGGTGACGCGCATGGCGGGGGTGTCGTCGCCGACCGGCATGATCGGTAGCGGCGCGGGTTCACCGGTGCGTTGCCGCTGGGCCTTCTTGAGGGCGTCGTTGATCAGGCTCATGGGAACCTCAGTCGGTCAGCCGCTCCAGATCCTTGGAGGCGCGCCGGGCGTCCCAGAAGGTGATCTCCTCGGAGTCGCGGATGAAGGCCGCGAGCAGCGACTTGTCGCAAAGGTTGTTGATGATACGCGGGATTCCCCGGCTGGTCTGGTAAATCTGGCGCAGGGCCCAAGGTGTGAAACGCGGCCGGCCCATGCCGCCTGCCAGGGTCAGCCGGTGGTGGATGTAATGATCCATTTCCTCACGCGAGAACGGACGCAGTTCGTAATGCACCAGGATGCGCTGCCGGAGCTGTCGTAGCTCCTCCCGCGCCAGCTTCTCCTTCAGCTCCGGTTGACCGAGCAGCACGATCTGGAGGAGCTTCTGCTTGTCGGTCTCCAGATTAGACAACAGGCGCACCTGCTCGAACACCTCGAACGAAAGGTTCTGCGCCTCGTCGATGATCAGGACGATTTCCCGGCCTGCGGCAATTTTCTGGAGCAGCACCCGGTTCATCTGGACGACGAGGTCGCTCTTGCTGCGCGCCAGCTTGGTCTCACCCAGCTCGGTGAGGATGGCCTTCAGCATCTGCGTCTCGGTCATCCGCGGGTTGAGCACGAGCGCCGTGTCGTAATGCGCCGGATTCAATTCGTTGAGGAACCGGCGGCACAAGGTGGTCTTGCCACACCCGACCTCGCCGACGAGCACAATGAACCCCTTCTTCTCCGCCACGCCGTATTTCAGGTGCTGCAGGGCCTCCTGATGGGTGGAGCTGAGATAAAGGAATTTGGGATCCGGAGTGATGTGGAATGGCATCTCCGTGAAGCCGTAGTAGCTCTGATACATCGCCCGCCGAGTATTTGAGCCACCGCCGAAAAAGCACGCCAAAACCGTGTCCACTTGCCTTGAAAAAAGTTGCTTGGCCGCTGGGTCGCAGTTTTATCATCCTTACCGCCCCTCGTGAACTGGAGCAAACTAATCAACGGCACCTTCACCGCGCTTTTCGTCGCGGTCACTGTCTGGGCGGCCGCCTTCTTCATCCAGTTGCACCGCGACCTCACCGTGCTGCGCGCACAGGAGGCGGACAACCACCGCCGGCTCGCCGCGGCTGAAATTCGTCTCCGCGAGCAGGAGAAATACCTTGACGAATTGCGCCACGATCCCGCGCTGGTCGAGCGCATCATCCGCAAGAAACTTGGCTACGCCCGGGCCGGGGAGTTCGTGTTCCGCTTCGAGGAGTCGCGCTGACTTCGCATGAATGCCCACGAAATCATCGCCGCCTACCAGCGTGCCGGCCAGGGTCAGGTCTTCGCCTTCTGGGAGCGACTCGACTCCGCTTCGCGGGCCGACCTGCTGGCGCAGGCCGCCGAAATTGAACTCGCCGAGATCGAGAGCCTGCATCGCACACTCGGGGTCGGTGGCGGCGCCGCGGCGCTGCGGCTCAACGAGCTCCAACCTGCGCCCTGCACGCGATTGCCCGGCCGCGGGGGCAATGTCACCGCCTGGAACCGCGCCCGCGCGGCCGGCGAGGCTGCGTTGCGCGGCGGTCATGTGGCGGCGTTTACTGTGGCCGGCGGACAGGGCACCCGGCTCGGCTTCGACGGACCCAAGGGCACCTTCGCCATCACGCCGGTCCGCGGGAAGTCGCTCTTCCAGGTGTTCGCCGAGAAAATCGCCGCGGCGGGGCGCCACTACGGCCGGCCGCTGCACTGGTTCATCCTAACCAGCCACGCCAACCACGAGCAGACGGCAAATTATTTCTCTGCCCATCGCTTCTTCAACCTGGATCGGAACCGGGTTCATTTCCTCCGCCAGGGAAGGATGCCGGCGGTGGATTTCTCCGGGAAAATCCTCCTTGAAACCATCGGCGGCATCGCGCTCAACCCCGACGGGCACGGCGGCTCGCTGCGGGCGCTGCACCGCAGCGGTGCGCTTGATCTGCTGAAGTCGGAAGGTGTCGATACGCTCAGCTACTTCCAAGTCGACAACCCTCTCGTCCGCTGCATCGACCCGGCGTTTCTCGGTTTCCACCTGCTGGGCGACTCGGAGATGTCGAGCAAGATGGTGCCTAAGGTATATCCCGAGGAAAAAGTCGGACTCTTCTGCCTCGGCGCCGGCCAGCTCGGTGTCGTGGAATACAGCGACATGCCCCCGGCGATGCAGCGCGAGACCACCCTCGACGGTCGGCTGCGCTTCGACGCGGGCAATATCGCTGTGCACATCCTCGCCCGCGAGTTCGCCCGGAGGATGGCCACGGGAGGCGATGGCGCCGCGCTGTCCTTTCACCGCGCCGACAAGAAGATCTCCGGCGTTGATGCCGCCGGCCGTCCAGTGGAGCCGGAGCGGCCCAACGGCATCAAGTTCGAGATGTTCGTCTTCGACGCGCTGTCCTTCGCGCGCAACCCGCAACTCGTCGAGACCAGCCGCGCCGACGAGTTCAGCCCGGTCAAAAACGCCGAGGGCGTGGATTCACCCCGCACCGCGCGGGAAGACCAGCTCCGGCAGTTCGCCCGCTGGTTTCGGGCCGCCGGGGTCGGGATCGAAACCGACGCCACCGGACTGCCCTCCCTGCCCATCGAGGTGTCGCCGCTGTTCGGTTACGATGAGCCGACGTTTCTCGAGGCTTGGAATAAATTGTCGCCCCCGCCTGTTGTCTCCACCGGAATGTATCTCGAATGACCGCGAACTTGCTTGCCCAAATCCAAGCCGCCGTCGCGGCCGGACAGTTGCTACCGGCCGTTGGCGAGAACCTCTCTGTCTGGGCGCAGGCCGGCCTTCCCCCGTGGGCGCAGCAAAGCATCGCCGAGCTTGTCGACCGCAGCGAGTGGAGCGAGCTGAACGACCGCTTCTACCGCTACCTTGAATTCGGCACCGGCGGCATGCGCGGCCGCACGGTCGGCGCGGTTTGCGCCGCCGTCGAGACTGGGCGACCCGACCCGCTGGGGGCCCCGGAGCACGCCGGGGTTGGCAGCAACATGCTCAACGATTTCACGCTGCTACGCGCCACCCTTGGGCTGCACCGCTATGTGCGCCGCCACCTTGCCAGTCGCGGTGGCAACGTCCGGCCGCGCCTCGTCATCGCGCATGATGTCCGCTATTTCTCCCGACACTTTTGCGAACTGGCCGCGTCGGCTTGGACACGACTCGGCGGCGAGGCGTTCGTCTTCGCCGGCCCGCGCTCGACGCCCCAGCTCAGCTATTCTGTCCGCTGGCTCAATGCGCACTGCGGCGTCGTTGTCACCGCCAGCCACAATCCGCCGCACGACAACGGCTACAAGGCCTACTTCGACGACGGGGCGCAGGTGGTCCCGCCGCACGACCAGGGTATCATCGCCGAAGTCAACGCGGTGCCGCTGGCCGCCGTCTTTGAATTTCTCGGGAAAAATCTCGGCCAGGTCACGACGCTTGGGCACGAGGCGGACGCCGCCTATCTCGCCGTGGCGGCGCAGGCGGTCATCGATCCGGCGACGTTGCGCCAGGCGAAGCTGCGCGCAGTCTACACCAGCATCCACGGAGTGGGCGGCGTGGCCACGGTGCCGCTGCTGCTCCACGCCGGGGTCGAGGTCACCGAGGTGCCCGAGCAGGCGGCGTTTGATCCGCGGTTTCCCACCGTCAAGTCACCGAATCCAGAGAACGCCGAGGCGCTCGCGCGCGCCGTGGCATTGGCCGAGCAGGGAGGACACGAAGTCGTCATGGCCACCGATCCCGACGGCGACCGCATGGGTGCCGCCGTGCGCAATTGCGCCGGGCGGATGGAGCTGCTGACCGGCAACCAGATCGGTGCCTTGCTGGCCGACTACCGCGTCACGAAATACAAGGAGCTCGGCTGGATTCCCCGCGCCGGCACTTCTGCGGCCTGTCTGATCAAGACTTTTGTCACCACGCCGCTGCAGGACGCCATCGGCCGCGCGCACGGCGTGAAGGTTATCAACACGCTTACCGGCTTCAAATGGATCGCGGCCAAGATGCGCGGCTACGAGCAGAAACTGGCCGCGGCGATGAGCCCCGGTTTCAACTACGACGCCACTCCCTTTCGCGAGCGCGCCGCACTCCTGCAACAGCACAGCACGTTCTACCTCTTTGGCACCGAGGAGAGCTACGGCTACCTGCCCAACGATTTTCTGCGCGACAAGGACGGCAACGCTGCCTGCCTGATGTTCGCCGAACTCTGTGCTTGGGTGAAGGCCCGCAAGCTTACAGTGCCAGAGTATCTCGATGAGATCTACCTCCGTTGCGGCTTCTTCCTCGAGGGCGTGATCAACCTCTACTACGAGGGCGCCACCGGCGCCGCGAAGATCCGGCGAATCCTGGATGACTATCGCGCCGATCCGCCTCGGACCTTCGGCGGCGTGCGGGTCGAACGGTTCCAAGACTTCGGGCGCGAGAAATTTCACGATGCCGATGGCGAGCTAATCCCGGCGCAGGATCTTTATGTGGTCACCCTGTCCAACGGCTATTCCTTCGCCGCGCGCGGCAGCGGCACCGAACCGAAGATGAAATTCTACCTCTTCGCGCAGGAGCCGGCCGCCAGCGCCGCCGACCTGCCCGCGGCCAAGGCCAAGGCCAAGGCCACGCTCGACGTCCTCAAGGCGCTCATCGAAGCCGACGCCCGGCGCCGGGCCGGTGCCTGAATTACGGACCGCACCATTGTGAACGAGAGCAGGCAGCATCTTGTCCTGTTTGCGGTATTTACCGGTTTGGGCGCAATGTTCATCTGCTGGCAGCGCGACGAGGCGCAGCCACCGGCGACATTCATCGCTTTTGACCGTGCTGGCTATCGAGCCCCGATCTATATTGAGCAGGAGGCGGGGGAAGGCGGGATGCGGGCGGCCCGGTTGCTTCAGCATACGCTGGCCACGGCGTCGGGTTGGCATCCGGGGACATTTCCGATTCAGCTGGACGGGAAGATAGGCGCGCGGGCCCGGGGAATCTTTCTATCCGTCCGTCCGGATAGTTCAACGAGGGCGGCCCTGTCTTTTCCTGTCAGCTATTCCATTGCCGCAGGCCGGTTGACCATCATGAGCAAAACGTCTGAGACCTTGGAATCAGCGGTCAGTTGGTTTCTGGAAAAGGAACTGGGCGCGCACTGGTTCATGCCCGGCCCGCTCGGGGAACACGTGCCGCGACGCGAATCACTTATCCTCGGCGACAAGACGGAATCGATTATTCCCTCCTTTATCTCCCGCGATTTAGGCGGATTTGTTTCACCGGTAGAAAATGAGTGGTCCACCCGCAACCGGTTGCAGGTGCTCTTCGAGCATCGGCACAGCATGAGCGCGGTTTTCCAACCCGAAGATTTACGCCAGCATCCCGAACTCGCACCCGTGCTCGGCGGGCGGTCCTTTTTCCCCGGAGAAGAGAAGCAGCATAACTGGCAGCCGAATTTCACCGCACCGTTCGCGGCGGGGCACGCCGCCGCCGTGCTGAATCGCTGGCTCGATGAATCCCCGACGCGCCTGTCCGTTCCACTGGCGATTAATGACAGCTACCGCTTCGACCAATCGACGGCCACGCGCGAGCTGCTCGACCCGCCGCGATATTTCCGCGGCCGGCCCGATTACTCGGATCTCCTGTTCGGTTTCATCAACCGGGTGGCGGCGGAGGTCGCCCGCACGCATCCCGACCGCTACCTCACCACCTACGCCTACTACTGGACGGAGGACACCCCGCGATTTCGGGTGGAACCGAATGTGGTGCCTTACCTGACCGCGGATCGCAGCCAGTGGTTCGACCCGGCAAACGCGGCGGAGGACCGGCAACTCATCGCGCGCTGGCTGGCCGCCGGGCCGCGCGAGGTCGGTATTTACGACTATTACTACGGCGCGCCTTTCCTCGTGCCGCGACCGACCCTCTACACCGTGGCGCAATCGATTCCCTATGCCCATCAGGCCGGCGTGCGGGCGTTTTTCGCTGAGACGCATCCCAATTGGGGGCTCGACGGCCCCAAGCTCTGGCTCGCCGCGCAACTGCTGTGGGACGCGCGGCAGGATCCATTTCGGCTGCTCGACACCTATTACCGCGAGTTCTGGCAAGAAGCCGCCGGGCCGATGCGCGAGTATTTTGAAACCTGCGATGCCCAGTGGCTGGCCCAGCCCCGCCCGGCTTACTGGCTGAAATATTACAAGGACGAACACCAATATCTGCTCTATCCCGCGACGGCGCGGCTCGCGCTTCGGCAGAGACTCACGGCCGCCGCGGCGCTTGCCAAATCACGCGAGGTGCGCGAACGCGTGGAGTTTGTCCGCGCCGCATTCGCGGCGAGCGAGGCCTTCATCGAATTCTGCGAGTTGCGCGACCAACTGGCGCGCGACGTGCTCGATCCGGCCTCCTCTCCCAGGCGCATCGCACGCGACACACGGCGCCATCGGCAGGCGAGGACGGCGCTGCCTGGGATATTCGCCGCTCTGCAGACGCGATATCCACTGGCGCTCGGCGGCAGCTTGCCGGAAGAATACCTGCGCAACAACCCACTCGGTGCCGCGGTGGCGCGCCTGCAAACAGAGGGCGGAGAGCTCTTGAATGAATTGACCGGCGAATTCCCCGAAGTAACCGCGTTGGGCAAACAATCCGTGGCGCCGGCCGGCCGGCCGTTGGCGCTCGACGGAGAACTGCAGACAGTGCGGCTGACGCCTGGGTTCGACTCGAGGACGCTTAATTGGACGCTGGCCGGTCAATGGCAGGGTTACGGCGAGCCGGTGGAGTTGCGGAAAGTATCTCTCGTTCCCGGCTCCGCGCAGAACGCGCTGCGCTGGGAGGGTTGCAAGCAGGAGACGCTTGCGCAGTGGCATGCGGCGGAGCCGGGCGCGCTCTACGCCGCCACGGCGCATGTGCGCGGCAAGGTGAGTCCGGGCAACCACACATTCCTTATGGTCATCTTCCTCGACAGTGCGGGACGTTACCTCGGACTCGGCCGGACTATGCGGCTGCCAATCGGGGATTGGACGGTGGGAGTCGCTCTAACGGTTCGCGTTCGCGCGCCGGCCAATGCACACCGGATCGGCTTCGGCGTGCGTGTGCTCAACCAAGTGAACGACGACTTCGCCGAATTCAGTCAGCTACGGTTGGAGCAACTGTGATGAACCGTAGCGAGTGTCTCAGGCCACCGTCACGGGCGCGACGTGCCAGATGTCGCGGCAGTATTCCTGGATGGCGCGGTCGGAGGAGAACTTGCCCATGCGCGCGACATTGAGGATGGACATGCGTGTCCACTTCGCGGTGGCGCGGTAGGTGCGCCCGACCGTTTCCTGCGCGGCGACATACGACGGATAGTCAGCAAAGAGCAGATAGTCGTCGTGGTCGAGGAGGGGACGGAGAAGCGGCTGGAACAATTCGCGGTCTCCGCCAGAAAACGCCCCGGAGTCGATGAGATCGAGCACCGCGCGCAGCTCCTCGTTCTGGGCGAGTTCGTCGCGCGGGTTATAGCCGCTGGCTTTGCGCGCGGTAACCTGCCCGGCATCCAGTCCGAAGAGAAAGAAGTTCTCTGCGCCAACCTCCTCGCGGATCTCAACGTTGGCGCCGTCAAGCGTGCCGATGGTGAGCGCGCCGTTGAGCGAGAATTTCATGTTGCCGGTGCCCGAGGCCTCCTTGCCCGCAGTGGAGATCTGCTCGGAGAGGTCGGCGGCGGGGTAGATATCGTGGGCGGTCTTGACGTTAAAGTCGGGGAAAAAGACCACGCGCAACCGGTCGCGCACGGCGGGGTCGGCGTTGACCACGGCGGCGACGGAGTTGATGAGCTTGATGATGAGCTTGGCGATGAAGTAGCCTGGCGCGGCCTTCCCGCCGAAGATCACGGTGCGCGGCGTGATCTCGAGGCGCGGATTGCTTTTCAGCCGGTGGTAAAGAGTGACGACGTGGAGCAAGTTGAGGTGCTGGCGCTTGTATTCATGAATGCGCTTCACCTGGATGTCGAAGAGTGTGGCCGGGTCGACGGTGATGCCGGTGGCTTCGCGAATGACAACGGCGAGCCGGACTTTATTCGCGAGCTTCACCTTGCGCCACTCAGTCTGGAAACCCTTGTCGCCGGCGAGCGGCTCGAGCTGGCGGAGCTGGGGCAGGTCGCGAATCCAGCCGTCGCCGATGCGTCGACTCAGAAGCTGAGCAAGGCCGCGGTTAGCGAGGGCCATGAAGCGGCGCGGCGTGACGCCGTTGGTCTTGTTGGAGAATTTCTCCGGCCAGAGGTCATAGAAATCTTTGAGCACAGTCTGCTGAAGGAGGGTGGTGTGCAGCGCGGCGACGCCGTTGACGGCGTGACTGCCCACGCAGGCGAGGTTGGCCATGCGGACGTATTTCTCGCCGGACTCGTCGATGAGGGAGAGGCGCTGCACCCGGCCGTCGTCGCCGGGGAAGCGTGCGCGCACCTCGTCGAGGAAGCGGCGGTTGATCTCGTAGATGATCTCGAGGTGGCGGGGCAGCACGCGGGCAAAAAGCGGCAGCGGCCAGCGTTCGAGCGCCTCGGGCAACAGTGTGTGGTTGGTGTAGCCGAAGGTGCTCCGTGTGACCTCCCAGGCCGGCTCCCAGTCGAGGCCGTGCTCGTCGACGAGCAGGCGCATCAACTCGGCGACGGCGATGGCGGGGTGGGTGTCGTTGAGCTGGACGGCGTATTTCAGATGAAATTGACTCAGGTTCGGCTCCCGCTGCCGGTAGATGCGAATCATGTCCTGCAGCGAGCAGGAGACGAAGAAGTATTGCTGCTCGAGCCTGAGCTGCTTGCCCGCCATGCCCTCGTCGTTCGGGTAAAGGACCTTGGTGATGTTTTCCGAGGCGACCTTGTCATGCACTGCGCGGGTGTAATCGCCGGCATTGAAGGCTTGGAAATCCAGCGCCTCGTGCGCCTCGGCCTTCCAGAGGCGCAGCATGTTGACGGTCGGCACGCCGTAGCCCTGCACGAGCGTGTCGCAGGGCGTGCCCAGAACGACGCGCCCGGGCACCCAGCGCTCGCGGTAGCGGTCGTCGCCGTCGGTGTAGGGTTCAGTGCGGCCGCCGAGTTTTATCTGGAAGGCCAGCTCGGGCCGCGCGATCTCCCATGGATAACCGAGCCGGAGCCAGCGGTCGCTCTTCTCCACCTGCCAGCCGTCGCGAATGTCCTGGTGAAAAATGCCGAACTCGTAGCGGATGCCGTAGCCGATGGCGGGGATCTGGAGCGTGGCGAGCGAATCCATGTAGCACGCGGCGAGGCGGCCGAGCCCGCCGTTGCCGAGGCCGGGTTCCTCTTCCTGTGCGAGGACGTCGTCGAGGTTCTGCCCGAGCGCGCGCAACGCCTGCGCCATCGACCCGTAAAGGCCGAGGTTGACAAGGTTTTTGCCCAACTGCGGGCCGATGAGGAACTCGGCCGAGAGATAGATGGCGGTGCGGCTGGTTTTTTCGAAATAGCCCTCGGCGGTGCGCACCCAGTTGTGCAGGATGCGGTCGCGGACGGTGTAGGCTACGGCGAGGTAGTAATCGTTCTTCGTCGCCACCGCCGGAAAACGCCCGGCCATGCAGAACAGTTTTTCCTCGATGTCACGCCGGAGATCCTCCGGGGTGCTGGGATGCACATGGGCTTTCATCGTGGTGGCGCCGACGGCCAAACACCGTAGGCAAGCCATTACTATCTGTCCTTACTATCCGCGCCAAGCAGAAAGCTCGGCCCGAGCACCTTCCGCTTGCCGCGCGCGGCAGGTAGCAGCACAACGCCTACCGGATCCTAGCGCTGCCGCCTTGTTCGGTGATTGATCAAATGATCAAGGACTGGGCCGATCGTCGGCAGGGAAATTCCAGAGCGAGTAATCGCGTTTGGTTGAGAGGGCGTTCAATCAGGCCGTCACCGAGTCGAGCGAGCAGCTTTCGACCGGGGTCTCGCAGTTGGGGCGGGCGATGATGCCTGGATAGGGCTCCGAGGCGAAAAGGCGGGCCGGCTCGGCAAGGAGGTGGCGGTCGCCAACGGCGAAAAGTTCGGCCTCAGTCATGGCGCGGCGCATGTCGTGCAGGAACGCGCCCTGTGCGTCCACGCTCTGGCCGACAAAGTTCAGGTATTTTTTCATCTTGGCGACATGCGCGCCTTCAGGGACGCCGGGTTGCTGGGTCTCGCGGTAGAGCCGGCCGATGTAGTCGCGCACGTCGGCAAGGGTGACGGGCGTCACGGGTTGGCCGGCGAGTTTTTCGCGCGTCTGGCGAAAGATCCAGGGATTGCGGATGGCATGGCGGCCGAGCATGACACCGGCGGCGCCGGTCTCAGCCAGCACGACGGAGGCCTTGTCACCGGAAGTGATGTTGCCGTTGGCCAGCACCGGGCAGCGGACCGTGCGCACGGCCGCAGCAATAAAGTTGTAGTGCACCTCGCTGCGATACATTTCCTTCACGGTGCGGCCGTGGACGCTGAGGAGGTCGATGGAATGTCGGTTGATGAGGTGGAGAACACGCTCAAAGTTCTCAGTCGAGTCGAAGCCGAGGCGCATCTTCACGGTCAGGAGGCCGGGCACGGCGTCGCGCAGGGCGCCGAGGAGCGAGTCGATCTTGTCCGGATCGCGCAGGAGGCCGCCGCCGACGTTCTTCTTGTAGATCTTGGGTGCGGGGCAGCCGAGGTTGAGGTCGATGCCGGCGACGGGATACGGCAGCAGCTCGCGGATGGTGCGGACCATGTCGGGCACGTGCTCACCGATAAGCTGGGCGAAGACCGGGCGGCCGGTGCGGTTCTCGACGATGGAGCGGAGGATGTGCTTCTCCGGGCGCGACTGGCTGTGGACGCGAAAGAACTCGGTGAAAAATAAATCGGGCGCGCCGTAGTGAGCGATGACGCGCATGAAAGGCAGATCGGTGACGTCCTGCATGGGGGCCAGCGCGGTGAGCGGCTGGCCGGGCAGATGTCCGGCGGGGAGGAGGCGGATGGGCGCCGGCATCGGCCTATTGTTCCTCCTCGCCTTTCTGATCCTCCTTCTGCTGCTTGAGCACGCGCTCGAGGATCTCGGTCATGTCCTCGACGGTCTCGAAGACCTGGCGGGAGACGAAGATCGGGCGCTTTTGCTGGAGGGCGAGGACGATGGAGTCGCTCGGGCGGGCGTCGAGCTCGAGAAATTTTCGGCCGAGTTCGTTCTGCATGTGGAGAATGACGCGGGCGAAATAGGTGCCGTCGCTGACGTCGTTGATGATGACACGCTCGAGACTGATGCCGAAGCCGAGGAAGATGTGGCCGATGAGGTCGTGGGTGAGCGGGCGCTCCTTCTTGACGCCATTCATGGTCATCGAGATGGCGCTGCCGACGGAGGGATCGACGTAGATGACGAAGGTCTTGGCGTCATTGCCGAGGAAGACGGCGCACCCGTTGGCGGTAGGCATCAGGCTCTTGATGGAAACTTCGACAACGTCGGGTTGCATGAGGGGGAATTTGCGCAGGGGCGGGGAAAGTGCAAGCCGGGCGCCGCTCATCAGAAAAACCACCCGACCTAGAAACCGAGGAGGGCGATGCCCCAGGAGTGGGCCTGCTGGAGGACGGCGGGCTTGTCGAGGATGATGACCTTGCCCGCCTCAAGGGCCGCGGCGGCCAGGCCGGCCTCGTGCATAGTCTGCAGAGTGCGCAGGCCGAAGACCGGAACATCGAAGCGGAAATCCTGCGCGGGCTTGACGGTCTTCACAAACAGCGCGCCGTCGGTCTTGAAGGTGCCGGCACGGCGCAGCATGTCGTCGGTGCCCTCAAAGGCTTCGACGGCGAGGACGGTGCCCTTGCGGACGACGCAACCCTGGCCGATGTCGAGCCGGGCGATCTCCCGGGCGAGATGGATGCCGTGCTGGAGGTATTCGGCCTCGATGGGGAATGTGCCGCCGGTCATCGGGCCGGCGCTGGCAAGCTGATCGTCGATGAAAGCGCGGGCGTCGAGGAGGGTGACGCCGAGCTTTTCGATCTCGACGGCGATGGCGCCGAAAATGGTCTCGGCATTGCGGCGCTTGAGGGTGAGGAGAATCTGGGCGGCCTTGAGATCGGGGGTGAGGCCGTGGAAGAGTTTCTTGGGTTTCACCTGGCCGGCCATGAGGGCGGAACCGGCGCCGAAGTCGCGCAGGGCGTCGAGCATTTTGCCGACCTGGCCGACGTTGAGGGTGACGCGTTCGGTGGCGGGAAAACCGGCGACGAGCGCGGGGGAGGTCTCGTCGTCCATCGCGATGAGACGGAGCGGCACGCCGGCGCGGCGGATGGCGGCGGCGGTAACCGCCGGATAATCGCCACGACCGGCGATGAGGGCGACGGGACGGTCAGCGGAAAAATATTGCGGAAGGAAGGCGGAGAAGGCCACGGCGGAAGAGTGGGGAAGTCGGCGGGAAGAGGGAAGAAGGAAGAAATCGGGCGGACGGTGGCATATCGTCCGGTGCGGGCCAAGTAAAAGGCCGCACAAAGTGTGCGGCCTCGGGCGAGCGCAGGTGGCGCGGCTCAGGACTGGGCGCCGTAGTATTTCTTGTAGCTGCGGTAATAGCGGTAATTGCTGTAATACTCGATGCGGCGGGGCGAGAGGCCGTTGAGCACGACGCCGAGCAGGGTGTTTTTCCCCTCCCGAAGTTGTTTGATGTAGAGCCGGATGTGTTTGCGATAGGCGCGGTTGAAACGGCACACGTAGATAATCTCGTCGGTGCGGGAGGCGATGAGCAGGGAATCGGTGACAGCGCCCATCGGCGGGGAGTCGATGACGATCAGGTCGAAGTGATGCTTAAGTGACTCGATGAGCTGACCGAAGACGGGTTTCTCAAGCAGCTCGGTCGGGCTCTTGGAGCGACCGCCGGAACGAAGAAGGGAGAGATTATCGTCGACCTTGGTAATGCCGAGGGCGGGATCGGCGAATGGATCGGAGGTAAGCTTGGCGCCGGCCTCGAACCAAGCCATAAGCCCGACTTCATTGGTGAGCTTGTAGTGGCGATGCAGCATCGGCCGGCGGAGGTCGCAGTCGAGCAGGAGCACGCGCTTGCCGTGGCGGGCGAAGGAGGCCGCGAGATTGCAGCAGATCATCGTTTTGCCCTCGCCGGGAATGGTGGAGGTGACGAGGATGGATTTTGGGAAATCGAGCTGCGACTGGATCTTGACCGCGCTGTAGACGCTGAGGAAGGCCTCGGAGCCGGGCGTGGTCTTCTTGCTGGTGACGAGAGAATGCTTCTCGGAGTCGGGCACGTCGGCCAGCTCCGGAATGATGCCGAGGAGGTGGACGCCGATGAAGCCTTCGACGTCCCAGGCGCTCTTCACGCGGTCGTCGAGAAAACTGAGGCCGATGGCGATGCCGCAGAAGACGAGCACGCCGATGCCGGCGCAGGTTTTGGCGATGTTGCGGATGTTGGGGGCGTAGGGCGAGCCCGCGGGCAGGGCGCGGTCGAGCGGCTTGACGGGGATGTTCTCAAGGTTCTTGGCGGTGGTGGTCTGGTTGAGGCGGTCGAGGATCTGGATGTAGTTATTCTTGGCGACCTGGGCCTGGTTCTCGAGGCTCTTGAACTCCACGGAGAGCTCGCCGAGGCGGAGCTGGTCCTTCTCGGCTTCGCGGTATTCCCGCTCGTAGGACTGCTCGGAGTCGGTGACCTTGGAGAATTGGGTGCGCAGATCGGCGATGGCCTGCTCGATGTTTTTGGTGATCTGCTGGGTGACGACCTCGATGGCGTTGGCGAGGTCGATCATCTTGGGATGACGCTCCAGGTAGCGTTCGCTGAGAATGGCTTGGTTCTTAGTGAGGTCGGCCAGCTGGGTTTTCAGTGCCTCCATATTGCCGTATTTGACGATATAGGAGACCTCGAGGAGATTGCCACCCGCGCTGCGGAATTTCTCAATCTGCCGGAGAAGAACCTCGAGGTTGAGGCGGTCGAGCCGGACGGCGGTGAGGGCGGAGTTGACGGCCCTAAGGCGGTCGGCAACGATGTCGACGCTGGCGGAAAGGGAGACGAGGTTGTGCCGGCGTTTGTATTCCTGCAAACGGGCCTCGGCCGCCTCGGATTCCTTGCGCAATTCCTCGGCACGGGTGCGGAGATAGTCCACGGCGAACTCATTCTTGCCGCCAACGTTCTCGATGAGGTAGCGCATGAACTGCTCGACGCCGCGGTTGGCGATGAGGGCGGCGCCGTCGGGATCGCGGTTCTGGACGGTGATATTAATAAGAAAGCTGTTGCGAATACTTTCGGCGCGGAAATTGCCGAGCAGAGAGGCGGCGGTGGGCGGCTGGGCACCTGGCGCCAGGTTTTTCAGATAGGGACGCTGGAGCAGTTTGATCTCCTCCGGGGTGAGGGACTGGACGATCATCGTGCGCAGGCGGCTGCTGTTGAGGATTTGGATGTAAGTGCCGAGATCCATCTCGGAGCGGACGGAGGGATCGACCACCTGCTCGTTAAGGACGATCCGCTCCGCGCGCTCAAACTGCAGCGTGGCCTGGCTCTGATACATGGGGATTTCCTGCGCCTGGTAATAGCCGACGGAGACGGCGACCAGCAGGGCGATGGGCAACCCGAGCCAAAGGCGCTCGCGAAGGATCACATAATAATCACGCAGGGTGCGGCGCTCGACGATCTGCTCGTCGTTGCCGTGGAGAGAAACAGGTGCGGGCTTGCCGCCGGCCGGAGAGGAGGGGGTCAGATTGGACATGGGGAAATTAGATAAGGCGCTCGGGGATATAGACGATGTCGCCGGCTTGGAGCAGGAGAGTATTATCCTCAATCTTGTTCCCCTTCTTGCCCTTGATGACGTTTTCAACATCGACGACGAAGACTTTCTTGGTGCCGTCGGGGAAGACCCGCGTGATGGAGACCGTGGTGCCCTTGCCGATATCGGTGATGCCGCCGGCCTTGGTAACCAGTTCGACGACCGTGAAGGTTGACTCAATGGGCAGAGCGTAACGGCCGGGGTTGCGGATTTGCCCCTGGATGGAGACTTCGCGTGCGGCGTAGTCCTCAACACTGACGGTCACTTGGGGTGCCCGGAGGTAGCGTCCTTCTTTGTAGGCGCCTTGAATGGCCTCCTGCGCCTGCACCACGGTCAGTCCGCCGAGATTGATTTCCCCGATCAGGGGAAGGTTGATTTTTCCCCGGGCATCAATACGGGCCATCGTCGTCAGGTCGTCCTCCTGATAGACACTGATGCGAACACGGTCGGCGAGGGTCAGCGTGTGGACGTAGTTTTTCTTGGAGTCGGGCGACTGGGCTGCGGAGTTGGACTGGGCCGAGAGGGAGCAGGCCAGCAGCAAACCGAGGATCAGGTGGGAAAGATTTTTCATGGGAGTCTAGAAACGGCTGGAGATATCTATGGAGTAACCGGAACGCTGGAAGTCCGAATTGCTGAGGGTGGAGCGATTGCGAAGGAAAGAATAATTCCCACCGATCTTGAGGTGCTCATTGAAGGTGAAACGGGCGCCAACATCCCAAGTGAAAAACTCATCGCGGCGGTGCGGGCCGATGCGGTTTAGAAATTGGTTGCGCCCAGAGCCCGCGCCGGCATCGACCTCGAATCGTCGCGTAAACACGTAAGTGGCGCGAATGGTTGCCACTAAGTTATCGACGTTATCGGCGGTCGCGGTGGTCATGAAATCCCGGGCAACCTGGCCGTGGACCGTGAATTTGCGAGTGATATTCCAAGTTAAGGCGACAACCGAACTCAAGTGACTGAAAGTATCGGAGCCGTTGCCCAGGTTGGGGTATTGATAGCCGGAGCTGACCATGCTGTCGCGGTATTGATAGCCGAAGCGGACCGTGCCGTTGAGCTTCGGGAGCAGGCCGCCGGAGGCACCGAGACTGAAAGTATGATCGTGGGCGGCGGTGTGGTAGGTGGTGCTGGAATCACGATACTGGTAGCCAGCAAACAGGTCTAGTTTCGAGGTAAAGACGTAGAAGAGATCGAGCCCGGCGGTATAGTCGGTATAGTTGGCGAAACTGAAGAGATCCTCATAGCGCCGGTGGATGTAGCTGGATGCAAAGGTCGCATAGAGATGATCGTTGATGGGATACTTGATGTTCAATCCGAGTGGATAGCTCCAGGATGTAGTGCGCTGATTCACCGCTCCGTCGGCGCGGCTGATGCGAAAGGCATTGAGAGTGAAAGCTCCGGTGGTGCGGCCACTAGTCTTGTTGAGTTCGAGGTAGAAACTCGGATTGTTGGAGGATTCGTGGTGGAGGGAGCCGAAACGCTGAAAATCGACAACGAAATTTGCGTTCACGGCGATGATGCCAGCCCGGCGCTTCAACTCCATCCCGATCCGGGCGGTGGTGCTGTAGTCGCCCCGCGCCACCGCATTGTAGAAGACATTGGAGTCATAGCCAAAGGTAACGGACCCGAAGACGAACACCTGGTTGCGTGATCCATCGATGTTCAAGAGCGCCCCGGCTTCCGGAGGGCGGCCTAGCCAAACGGAGAGAATGGCCACGATCCCAAGTAGTTTATGTGCGGAGCCCACAGATCGGCAGCGCTTACCCGCCGGGTTGGATGCGATCAGGACTGACAATAAGGCCGGTCGGCATTGCCATCGGAACCGTGGGATTGGCGATGATCTGTGTCTCACCACCATTGCCTGTGACATCATTCCCGGTCTCGAATGAGACGGTTTTTTTGGCGTTGCAGGCGACGGCGACGCGGTCGTCCAGACTGCTGAGGAGGTCTTTGTCGATGGGGCTGACCGTGATAGTTGGTGGAGAATCTGCCGTGCCGGCCCGCACCACGGCCTGCTCGCCCGGGTGGAGGATGGTGCCACCGACATCCTTGCTGCCGGAACGCACGGTGACGTCGCCCTCCAGAAGATAAACTATGGTTTCCTCGGCCGTCACTTGCATTGCGACCTTCTGGCCACGGATGTTGATCGAGGCTTGGGGGGTCGAATAGATCATCGAGGTGCCTGACACCAGCTGACTGGTGCAGATGCCGACAAAGCCTTCGGCGATGAACACGTCACTTTGCGAGATGGAAGGTTCGGCCTCGGCGTTGTTGCGATCCGGCTGGAAAGGTTCCTGCACGAACCGGTCTATTTCCACGCGGGTATTTGCATCGATATACATGCCCGTGCCGTTGGAGTAGACGAATGCATCATAAGCCTCTCCTTTAGTTTCGATGATGGTTCCCGGGGCATCAAATGCCGAGGCCTGTTTGGGTTCGTAGATTCTTCCCCCGGTTTGAATGGTTCCCTTGCCCTTGGACTCAGCAAGAAAGAGTTTGCTGGTGGGGCCCTTTTTTTTGCCGAGTTGCAATTGCGCGTAGGCCCCGCTCGGAAATATCAGTGCGAACGTGAATAATGCAGCGAGGATTTTATGGGTAGCTTTCATGGTAACGACGCAGATAATCACCGTCAAAAATAACGGGTATTCTTTTCGTAAGCTGTATTTAATTAGGGTATAACCCCTATTTCAAGAAAAATGCCAGCATGAATAATTATTCTATTTACGTCATACTAATAGGTTAAGTAATTTCCCCTTCACGTAAATGCTCCGCTTGATCGTTTTGCCTGCCAAATAAGGAATTAATTTGGGGTGCTGGTGGGCTAATTCTAGCAAATCCGATTCGCTGCTGTCAGGAGGCACTTTGGCATCGCCGCGAAATTTGCCATTCACTTGGAAGACAATCGTTATTGTGGAGCTCGCCAGCTTTGCCACGTCGAATGCCGGCCAGCCGGCGGACATGATGGAGCGGTTTTCCCCGAGGCGCGCCCACAGTTCTTCCGCCAAGTGCGGGGCCAAAGGAGCAAGCAGGCGCAGAAAATCTAGCAGCATCGGACGAGGGAGCGCCGGGAGTTTCTGCAGTGCGTTGAGTAAAATCATCAGCTGGGAGATCGCGGTATTGAAGTGTAACGTCTCGATGTCGTGCCCGACTTTACGGACCGTCTCGTGGAAAAGCCGCTCGGTCTCCTCGGGCACGTCGGCGGTGAATCGGATCCGCGTATTCGGCTCTCCATTATTGTCGAGGCACTCGCGCCATACTTTGCGCAGGAAACGATGCACTCCCTCGATGCCTTGCGGTTTCCACGGTTTCATGGCCTCAAGTGGTCCGAGGAACATGAGGTAGAGTCGCAGCGAGTCGGCCCCGTAGGCGGCGATGATGTCATCCGGGTTCACTACGTTGCCGCGACTCTTGGACATCTTCTGGCCGTCCTCGCCAAGGATGATGCCCTGATGAAATAGTTTTTGAAAGGGCTCGCGCTGCGGCACCACGCCGAGGTCGAACAGCACCATGTGCCAGAAGCGGGCGTAGAGCAGGTGCAGCACCGCATGTTCCGCGCCGCCGACGTAGAGATCGGGGACGCCCCAGTATTTCAAAGCCTTGGCGCTGGCGATGGCGTGCGCATTCTGCGGGTCAAGGTAACGGAGGTAATACCAGCATGAGCCGGCCCATTGCGGCATGGTATTGGTCTCCCTGCGCGCCCGCACCCATGTCGGTCCATCGGGCTGCGGGCGGCTGGCGGGCACCGCTTCGCCAGTCAGGACATTAAACCAGATTTCCAACCAGTCAGTCTCGTTCGCCAGCGGACTCTCACCGGTGCCGCTCGGCAGGTAGGAATGAACTTCAGGCAGCTGCAGGGGCAACGCGGTCTCGGGCAGGGGCAGGGCGAATTGGGCCAGGCCGCCTTCGGTAAACGTAACCGGCTCCACCGGCAAGTCCGGCCGCTGCGCGGCGAGCCGGCGGTAGTCTGCCTCGCTGACCCATACGATCGGGAACGGCTCGCCCCAGTAGCGTTGCCGGGAGAACAGCCAGTCGCGCAACTTGTAGATTACGCGACGCGCACCGAGTTTCCTGTGTTCCAGCCAGGTGATGATCTTCGTTTTGGCGTCAGAGATGTTCAGGCCGTTCAATGAAAGCTCCGTGCTTGCGCTATTGATCGCCGGGCCGTCCTCGATGAACGCCTCGCCCTTGAATTCGGCCGTCGGCTGCACCGTGCGGATAATGGGGAGGTCGTATAGCTTCGCAAAATCCCAGTCGCGCTGATCCTGCCCCGGCACGGCCATGATGGCGCCGGTGCCGTAGCCCATCAACACGTAGTCGGCGATCCAGACTGGCAGCTGCGCGCCGTTGACCGGGTTGAGGGCGTAGCTGCCGGTGAAAACGCCACTTTTTGCCTTGGCCAGGTCCGTGCGTTCGAGGTCACTCTTGCTCGCAGTCATTTTGCGGTAGGCTTCCACGGCTGCGCACTGGGCGGACACGGTCAGCGTGGGCACGAGCGGATGCTCGGGCGCGACGACCATGTAGGTGCAGCCAAATAGCGTGTCAGGTCGTGTGGTGAAAACGCGCAATTCGCCTTGCGCCGGACTTTCCAACTGGAAGACCATCTCTGCACCCTCGCTGCGGCCGATCCAGGCCTCCTGCATGCGCTTGGTAGAATCGGGCCAGTCGACGTGCTTGAGCCCTTCGAGCAGCTGCTCAGCGTAGGCGGTGATGCGGAGCACCCACTGGCGCAGGTTACGGCGCTCGACCGGGTAGCCGCCGACTTCGGACTTGCCGTCGATCACCTCCTCGTTGGCCAGCACCGTGCGGAGTTCGGGACACCACCACACCGGCCGCTCGTCCACGTAGGCGAGTCCTTTCCGAAAGAGCTGCAGAAAAATCCCCTGCGTCCACCGGAAATACCGCGGATCAGTCGTGTCGACCTCACGGTCCCAGTCGTAGGAAAAGCCGAGTGCCTTGATCTGGCGGCGGAAATTGACGATGTTGTTCTGCGTGTTCGCGGCCGGGTGTGTGCCGGTCTTTACCGCGTGTTGCTCGGCGGGCAGGCCGAACGCGTCCCAGCCGATCGGGTGCAGCACGCTGAAGCCGCGGGCACGCTTATAGCGGGCGAGAATATCCGTGGCTGTGTAACCCTCCGGGTGGCCGATGTGCAGACCCGAGCCGGACGGGTAGGGGAACATGTCCAGCACGTAATATTTCGGGCGCGCCGGGTCCTCGAAGGCGCGAAAGGCCTTGGATTCCTCCCAGATTCTTTGCCAATGTGGCTCAATCTTGAGAAAGTCGTATTCTATGCAATTGGTAGGCTTCACATGAAACCCGCCACTTTGCGGGAAACAGCATCACCGTCAATCATGCGCAAGTTCCTCGGCAGCCTTTTTTGTCTCGCCCTCGCGGTCGCCGCGCCGGGAGCCATGAGCCGCGGGTTCAACCGCCTGCTCGATGCCGTGGTGCGCATCGATGTCCGCGAGGTGGTGTTCGACGAGGGCACCCGGCGCTTTACCGGGGGTGTTGGCTCGGGGATCATTATTTCGCCGGAGGGCCTGATCCTCACGAATGCGCACGTCGTCAGTCCTCAGGCAGTGGAAATTTCCATTACGCTGGCCAGCCTCGAGCGCGTGGGCGCCCGGCTGGTGGGCTGGGACCACTGGACTGACCTTGCGCTTCTCCAACTCGACTTGGGCGAGGTGAAAAAACGCGGCCTGAAATTCACCCACGCCCCGTTTGGCGATTCCGCCGCCCTCCATATCGGACAGGAGGTCTATGCCGTTGGCACGCCGCACGGACTCACGCGCACGGTGACGCGGGGCATCATCTCCAACACCGGCCGCTACTTTGAGGACAGCCGCGGCGTCCGCGGCTACGAGACGGGGTCCTACAACACCTGGCTGCAGACCGATGCGGCAATCAATCCCGGCAACAGCGGCGGCCCACTGGTGACCGAAGACGGCAGCGTCATCGGTATCAACGCACGCACCTATATCGGGGCGGAAAATCTCGGCTTCGCGATCCCCTCGGATGTCGCGCGGCGTGTGGCGGACCAATTGGTGCGACACGGCCGCATCATCCGCAGTTACATCGGGCTCGTGCCGGGCGTCCTGCAGGATCTGGAAAAATTCTACTCACTGCCCGGCAACACCGGCATGCTGATCAACAGCGTGGATCCCGGTTCCCCCGCCGCCAGCGCGGGGCTGCGTCCGGGCGACGTGCTGCTGGCACTGAACGGCGCTAAAGTCGACGGACGATTTCCCGAGCAATTGCCGCCGATTCAGGACCAGATTGCGCGTCTACCGGTGGGCAGCAAGGTCGCGCTGCGGGTCCTGCGCGGCGGCCAGCCGCTGGACGTAAATGTCGTCACCGAACAACTGGAAAGCCACGTGGGTGAGGAATGGGCGTTCGAGAAATGGGGTTTGAGCGTCCGCAAGGTCTCGCGGGCCTACGCGCGCGAAAACCAGCTGGCCGACTCCACGGGCGTCATCGTGCTTGGCGTGCAGCCCGGCTATGTGGCGGCTGAGGCGGGCCTCGGGCGTGGCGACATTATCACCAAGGTCGCCGGCCAGACAATCGCCGACCTTGCGACACTCCGGAAAATCCACGATGCCTATGCGGCCCACCCCGAAACGCTGCTGGTCGACGCCCAGCGTGGCCATCGAATCTCATTCTACGTTTTCAAACCATGAGATATTTTTTTGCGCTCTCCAGTTTGCTCGCCGGTTTGGCGGTCGGCCGTGCCTCGCCGCTCCCCGAGCTGTTTCGGGAGCGCCTGAAATCCGTCGTCGCGGCGGAGTTTTTTGTGCAAACCGAGATAGAACGGCGACCCACGTTTGTGCTGGGCAGCGTGATTGACGACCGGGGCACCGTTATCCTGCCGGGCGCGGCGATTCCACCCGGCATCGCCCCCGCCCAGTTCAAGGATTTCAAGGTCTACCGGCCCGACAGCGCCGAGCCGTTCACCGCCAGCTACCTCGGCCAGGATGCGTTCACTGGCTGGCATTTTCTCCGGGTCGAGGAGAAACTGCGCACCCAGCTGGTGCCGATTACCCGGTGGGTGGGAACCGGCGGCGAACCGGCGCTGGGCGAGGAACTCTGGGGCATCGGTTTGCGCGCCAAGGAGGAGGACTGCCAGCCGTATTTGCTCAGCGCGAAGGTCGGACTAATCACGCGTCTCCCGCAGCAGACCGCCATCCTCCTTGCCGATGTGGCGGGCCCCGGCCTGCCTGTTTTCAATCGCGACGGGCGCCTGGTGGGCTTGGCGCAGACACCCTTCGGGCAGAATTATCTCCTGTTTTCCCACACGCAGAACGCCACCCCGGTCATGCTGGTCAATGTCGAGGAAAGCAGTGTGGTGCTGCTCGCTGCGGAAGTGCTGCCCTATCTCGGCCGCATCCCGCAGGACGTGCAGGGCCGCCCGATTGCCTGGCTGGGGGTCTATGGTTTGCAGCCCGTCGATCCGCAGGTAGCCAAGTTCCTCAAGCTGGAGAACCAATCCGGCGTGGTGCTGAGCGATCTGCTCGAGAGCGGGCCCGCGGTGCAGGCCGGATTACAGGAGCGGGACATCGTGCTGGCGATCGACGGCAAACCCCTGCCGCACTTCAAACCCGACCGCATCGGCGCAGCTTATTTCGGCCAGGAAATCCTGCGTCACCGACCCGGCGACAAGATTGCGCTCACCGTGCTGCGCAGCAACGAGCGGCGGGAGATCGCCGTCACTCTCGGCGACGAACCCCGGATGGTCCGCGAAGCCGCGCGCACCTATTACGAGCGGCTGGGCTTTACGGCGCGGGAATTCCTCGTGAACGACAGTGTCGTGCAGCGCATCAAGCCGGCGGAGGGCCGGGGCGTCATGGTGCATTTTGTCAAGCCCAACAGCCCCGCCGCCACCGCCGGCTTGCGTCCCGACGACTGGGTGCGCGAGATAGACGGCGAGGAAATGAAGACCTACGACCAGGCGTTGCGGAAACTCGCGGCCATCGAGAATGATGCCGGCCGCACGCAATTCGTGCTGCTGGTCAGCCGCGGTGGCGAGACTACCGTGCTGCGCGCCAAACTCAACTGACCATGTTCACCGGAATTGTTGAAGAAACAGGCCGCGTGGTGCGGTTCGCGCCGGGCGCCGCTGCCTGGCAACTGCAGATCGCGGCGGAACTGGTGCCGACGGGAGTGACCGTGGGCGAGAGCGTGGCGGTGAACGGCTGCTGTCTCACACTCACCCGGCATGACGCGGGCAATCTCTGGTTCGACGTGTTGGAGGAGACGCGCCGGCTGACAAACTTCAACGAACTGCAGCCCGGCGCATCCGTCAATCTGGAGCGCAGCCTCCGCTACGGCAGCCGGGTCGGCGGACATTTCGTCACCGGGCACATCGACGCGCCGGGACTGGTCGAAATTCTCGAACCGCGCGGCAATGACCACTACCTGCGCGTGCGCGCGCCGGAGGAATTCAACCGGTATCTCGTCTACAAGGGCAGCCTCGCTGTCGACGGTATCTCGCTGACCGTGGCCGAGGTCGACGGCGGAGCCATTTCCCTCTGGCTGATCCCGCACACGATGGCTGTGACCAATTTGTCCGGCAAAAGCGCAGGGCAGCACGTAAACCTCGAATACGACTTGCTGGCAAAATATCTTGAACGGCAGATGACCGGCCTGGCGAAGCATTGACGATGCCTATTCGCGACCAACTGTTGGCCCTGACCGATGAACTCCGGCGCCTCAAGTCCGGGGGCCAGCGGGCGGTCAGTGTGAGCGACGAGACGCTCGCATTGCTTCGGGAGGCAGTGGTTGTCGAGCAAGCGCGGGCCGAGGCGGGAACAGAAAAGACGATTAGTATGGGGAAAGAGGGCGAGCCTCTGTCCATTCCGACCGAGCCGCCGTTGGTGCAACTGCCTGCCGGAGACAAGCAGACCCGGTGGAATGCGCTGCACGCGCTGGTGTTGAATCATCCAGTCTGCCGGGCGCATGTGCGCCCGGGGAAGAAGATCGTGCTCGGTGTCGGCAGTCTGGGCGCGAAAATATTTTTCTGCGGCGAGGCGCCTGGCGCCGAGGAGGAGATGCAGGGCGAGCCGTTTGTCGGCCCGGCCGGGCAACTGCTCACCCGTATGATCCAAGGCATGGGGCTCCGGCGCGAGGATGTCTACATCGGCAACATCATGAACTGGCGCCCCGAGATGGCCACGAATTCCGACGGCATGCAATATGGCAACCGTCCGCCGACGTCGCTGGAGCTGAATTTCTGCCTGCCGTTCCTGCGCGCCCAGCTCGAGATCGTCGAACCGCAGATCATCGTTGCGCTGGGAGCGACGGCGGCGGGCGGACTGCTGGGGCAGGGGACGTTCAAGGCACTCGGTGATATCCGCGGACGCTGGCACCAGTTCGCCGGGAAACCGGTGATGGTGACTTACCATCCATCCTACATTTTGCGCAACCAGAGCAACCGCTCAAAGCGCGCCATTTGGGAGGACTTGCTGCAAGTGATGGAGCGAGTCGGGCTGCCTGTCAGTGAGAAGCAGCGCGGATATTTTCGCTGAGGGCACGAGGCGGGCGCCTCAGTGCACATCCGCGTAGGCGCTGACCACTATCTCATGCCCTTCCTTATCGCGGCCGTGCACACGGATGGCGGCATTGGCCTTCGGCACCGTGCTCTTGGGAGTGATGCGCAGGCGGTAATGGGCGCCCGGCTCGATTTCATCCAGAGAAACGGTGAAGGAGTCGTTCGTGGATTCGGCGCGATTGAACATGATGGACAGGCCTCGGGCGGGTGTGATTTGGATGATTTTCTCCTTGGCAGTGCTCCCGGTCGTCCATTCCAAAGTCCGCGGGGAGAGTTCCGCCAATTCGGGCACATCGGTGCGGACCGCCAGCTTAATGGGACCAATCCCCGTCTCATCCGTCACCACGGAAATGGTGCGTTCGTAGACACCGAAACGGTCGCCCACCGTAAAAATGGCCGTGACTCGGCCGCTTTCGCCCGGCTGGTAAATACGGCGGTCGGTCGCGGCGCTGAGGCAGTCGCAGTTCGTCTGGATATCCCGGATTGTCACGGGGCCGTTGCTGGCGTTACGGAACTCGAATACTGCATCGACCGTGGGTTGGAAGGGACGAGGCACCAGCTCCGCCTTTCGGGACTTCCATTCCAAAGCCGGTGCCAGCGCAACTAATCCAAAGGCCGACAGGGCGAAGAGCAGGCCACGAAATGGGAACAGCTGAGGCACAAGCACCCTGCTACCATGCCCGGTGTTCATGGCTAAGCTTTTTCTGTGGCAGGATCGCTAACTACTTATCGCATCAGGCAATCCGGATATAACGATATATTGCACTTGCGGTGGTGCGGCACCCCGACTTTTCTTGTTTTTCCATGGCAACTTCCTTCGTCTTTTCTTCCGAGTCGGTCGGGGAGGGTCACCCCGACAAGGTCGCCGACCTGATCTCGGACAGTGTGCTCGATGCTTGCCTCGCGGTGGATCGACACAGCCGCGTGGCCTGCGAGACCTTGGTCAAATCCAACCTGGTGGTCCTCGCCGGCGAGATTACTATCCCGAAGATCGGGCGGAGGCCAATCAATCAGGTGCTAAACCTCGGCCGGATCGTTCGCGCTGCCATCCGTGAGATCGGCTATATCAACGACGACGACGTTTTTCACGCGGACAAGGTCTTCATCAACGATTACCTCACGTCCCAGTCACCCGACATTGCGCAGGGCGTCGATGCCCGGAAGGCGAAGGGCAAGAGAACCGCCGAGCAGGGCGCCGGCGACCAGGGCATCATGTTTGGTTACGCCTGCAAGGAGACGCGCGAGCTCATGCCGGCGCCGATCATGTTCGCGCACCGTCTGGGTCGCGAGCTGACCCGACTGCGTAAGTCCGGCGCGGTTGGCTGGCTCCGGCCCGACGCCAAATCGCAAGTCTCGATCCGCTACGAGAACGACAGGCCCGCCGAAGTGCTCAACGTCGTCATCTCCACTCAGCACACGGCTGACGTTTCGCACGCCGCCATTGAAAAGTATCTGATCGAAAAAGTCATCCGAAGGGTTCTGCCGAAACGCATGCTGACGCGCCGCACTGAGTTTCTGATCAACCCGACCGGTCGCTTCGTTATCGGAGGCCCGCAGGGCGATACCGGCCTGACAGGCCGCAAGATCATCGTCGATACTTATGGCGGCTGGGGGCGTCACGGTGGCGGCGCCTTTTCCGGCAAGGATCCTTCCAAGGTTGACCGTTCGGCTGCCTACATGGGCCGTTGGGTCGCCAAGAATATCGTGGCCGCCGGGCTCGCCACCCACGCCGAGATCCAGTTCGCCTACGCCATCGGCCACCCCAAGCCCGTTTCCGTTCGCGTCGAGACGTTTGGCACCGGCAGTATTTCCGACGAGAAGATCACGCGCGCCGTGAACCGGGTCTTCAGCTTCAAACCCGCCGACATCGTGGCCCAGCTGAACCTCCTCCGTCCCATCTATTGCACGACGACCAACTACGGCCACTTCGGCAAGACCGGGCTCCCCTGGGAGCTGACCAATCGCATCACGGCCCTCCGCGCCGCTCTCAGGTAAGTTTCCACTCTTTCCACCACATCACCATGGCCAGAACCTCTTCCAAATCCGCCGACTTTCACGTCAAGGACATCAAACTTGCCGGCTGGGGTCGCAAGGAAATCTCCATCGCCGAGCACGAGATGCCCGGGCTGATGTCTTGCCGTAAAAAATTTGGCCCGAAAAAGCCGCTCGCGGGTGTCCGCATCACGGGCTCGCTGCACATGACGATCCAGACCGCCGTCCTCATCGAGACACTGAAGGATCTCGGCGCCGACGTGCGCTGGTGTTCGTGCAACATTTTCTCGACGCAGGATCATGCGGCCTCGGCCATCGCTGCGGCCGGCACACCCGTCTTCGCCTGGAAGGGCGAAACACTCGAGGAATACTGGGATTGCACGCTTAAGGCCGTGTCGTTCCCCCGAGGCGAGGGCCCGCAGCTCGTCGTCGACGACGGCGGTGACGTCACGCTGCTCATCCACAAGGGTTGCGAACTCGCGGACGGCGACAAGTGGGTCGACTCTCCCACGGACAATCACGAGGAGCAGGTTATCAAGAATCTCCTCATGCGCGTCCACAAGCAGTCGCCCAAATTCTGGACGAACCTCGCCAAGGACTGGCGCGGCGTCTCCGAAGAGACCACGACCGGCGTGCACCGCCTCTACCAGATGTTTGAGAAGGGCAAGCTCCGCGTGCCCGCCATCAACGTCAACGACTCCGTCACCAAATCCAAGTTCGACAACCTCTACGGCTGCCGCGAATCGCTCGCCGACGGCCTCAAGCGCGCCACCGATGTCATGATCGCCGGCAAGGTCGCCTGCGTCTGCGGTTACGGTGACGTGGGCAAGGGCTCGGCGTTTTCTCTCAAGGGTTTTGGCGCTCGCGTCATTGTCACCGAGATCGATCCCATCAACGCCCTGCAGGCCGCCATGGAAGGCTTCGAGGTTAACACGATCGAGTCTACCCTCGGGGTGGCCGACATCTACGTTACCGCGACGGGCAACCGCGACATTATTACGCTCGAGCATCTGCGGCGGATGAAGGACCAGGCCATCGTCTGCAACATCGGCCACTTCGATAATGAGATCCAGATCGACCGGCTCAACAAGGCCGACGCTCAGCGGATCACGATCAAGCCGCAATACGACCAATACACCTTCCCGAACGGCAAGACGATCTACCTGCTCGCCGAGGGGCGCCTCGTCAACCTCGGCTGCGCCACCGGCCACCCGTCGTTCGTCATGTCCACCAGCTTCACCAACCAGGTGCTCGCGCAGCTCGACCTCTGGAAGAATCGCAACAACTACAAGGTCGGCGTCTACCGCCTGCCCAAGCACCTCGACGAGGAGGTTGCGCGCCTCCACCTCGAGAAGATTGGCGCCAAGCTCACCAAGCTCACGCCTGACCAGGCCAAATATCTCAGCGTGCCGGTCGAGGGTCCTTACAAGCCCGAGCACTACCGGTATTGAGCTTCACGGTAGACATTACGATACCTTCGCGGTGTGATGATTTCCTAAAGCACATCTATTGTAGGGCGGGGTCGCCGACCCCGCCATGAATAAATCACCCGGCGGGATCAGCGATCCCGCCCTACACTCCTCCCTTCCCATGGCCCGACTCATCAGCAAACCCACGGTCATCGAAGCCGCCGGCAACAAGCCCAAGCTCATCGAGGAATTCTTCGGCCGCGTGAACAGCGGCACCGGTGCCGCCAGCATCGCGCGCATGAAGAGCCCTGGCGGCTGGGTCGAGCCGGGGCAGACGCCCGAGTTTGATGAATACACCGTCGTGCTCCGCGGCGAGCTGCGGGTGGAAACCAAGGGCGGCACGCTCACGGTGCGGGCCGGCCAGGCCGTGCACACGCCGCCGGGCGAGTGGGTGCGTTACAGCTCACCGCACCACGACGGAGCCGAATACCTTGCCGTCTGCCTGCCCGCCTTCTCGCCCGCCACGGTCCATCGCGACGCGTAGTTGCTTGTCCGGTTTTTTGTTTCCACGGTGGCAACTCTGGCGAGAATGCCGCCATGCGCATTCTTCTCCTCGCTCTGCTGTCCGTCTGTTCGCTGTCCGCCCGTTCTCTCGCTCCCATCGATTCCTTTCTGCTCAAGCCGTCCCGGCTGTTCGATGGGCAGCTGATACATGAAGGCTGGGGAGCCGTCGTGACCGGCGACAAAATCGTGGCCGCGGGGCCGTTCGCCGAACTCAAGGCTCCGACGGACGCGCAAACCATCGAGCTGCCGGGCATGACGCTCCTGCCCGGCCTTATCGACGCGCACTCGCACGTCCTGCTGCATCCTTACAGCGAAACCTCCTGGAACGACCAGGTGGCGCACGAGTCGGTCGCCTTGCGTGTCGCGCGCGCGACCAATCACCTCCGCCGGACTTTGCTGGCTGGGTTCACCACCATCCGCGATCTCGGCACCGAGGGCGCCGGCTATGCCGATGTCGGCCTCAAGCAGGCGGTCGAGCAGGGGATCATTTCCGGGCCCCGGATGCTCGTGGTGACGAAGGCCGTCGTCGCGACCGGTAGCTACGGCCCGAAAGGCTACGCCGCCGAATCGTCCGTGCCGCAGGGGGCGGAGGAGGCTGATGGCGACAGCCTCGTGCGGGTCGTCCGCGATCAGATCGGTCACGGGGCCGATTGGGTGAAGGTATATGCCGACTACCGCTGGGGCCCGGCCAACGAAGCCGCGCCGACGTTTTCCCTCGAGGAACTGAAACTCATCGTCGAAACCGCGCGCAGCAGCGGCCGGTCCGTCTCGGCGCACGCGACTACGCCCGAGGGCATGCGGCGTGCCGTGCTAGCCGGCGTCGAGACCATCGAGCACGGCACGGCCGGCACGCGGGAGGTTTTCCAGTTGATGAAGGAACACGGCGTCGCCCTCGTGCCCACTCTTGCTGCGATCGGCGACCGGCCCGGCGCGAAGGAGTCCTTCCAGGCGGCGCTCGCCGCCGGCGTCACCATCGCCAGCGGCAGCGATGCCGGCGTCTTCGCCCACGGCGACAATGCCCTCGAATTGGAGAAGATGGTCGAATACGGCCTGGCGCCGCTCGACGCGCTGCGCGCCGCGACATCCATCGACGCCCGCGTGCTGCACCTGGCCGATAAGATTGGCCGCATCGCTCCGGGCTTGCTCGCCGACCTCATCGCGGTGGACGGTGATCCGACCAAGGCGATAACAGCGTTGCGGAAGGTGCGGCTCGTGATGAAGGACGGCGTGTTGGTCCGCGGACCTTGATCTGCTTCATACCTGCTCCGGCGCTTGTTCGTTGTTTGCGATGATATCCGTCGCCCCGGATGAGATTCAGACGGCGGGCGGGCCGAGGAAAAATTGTCCTGCTGCGACTATGCTGGCGTGGTCGCCGAGCACATCGCCCGGGCGGTTGCCCTGGCCGAGTAGTAAACCACCCCAGCGCATTTTCATGTATTCGGCCGTGAATTGCAGCGAATCACGGAGCGGCCCGGCGAGTCGCGGATCGGTGTCGCTGTAGACACTGATGCCCCAGAGAGTCTTGCCCGCCATGCGCGTCTTGAAATCCCAGCCGGGTGCGCGCAGCCATGCCGACCAGTGGTCAAGGTAGAGCTTGGCCGCGGCGGGTAGCGAATACCAGTAAACGGGTGTGATCATCACCAGATCCGTGGCCTCGAGCGTGGCGGAGAGCAGCGTGCGCGCCGGACCCTCGATCGCCGGTGTCCACGCTTCCGTCGAGGCGTGGCGGAGGTCATCGAAGGCGGGTAGGGGCAGATCGGCTAGGTTGAGCCAAGTTTGCTTGCAACCGTCAGGCAACACCGCTGCGGCATGACGGGCAAGGTGCTCGGAGTTCCCTTTGCGCCGGGCACTGGTGACGAGGAAAAGAAAATGCCGGCCGGCGGCCGTGGTGGGCGAGGACATGGGCGTAAGGGAGCTGGTCAGACCTGCTCCAGCGCCTGCTGGATGTCGGCGATGATGTCCTCGACGTCCTCGCAGCCGACGGAGAAGCGCACGAGGCCGTCGGTCAGCCCGAACTTGAGGCGGTCCTCGACGGGCACAGAGCCGTGCGTCATGCTGACGGGGTGGCAGAGGAGGCTCTCGACGCCACCGAGGCTCTCGGCGAGGGCAAAAAGCTTTACGCTGCGGGCAAACCGCTTGCCGGCCTCGAGCGAGCCGAGCTCGGCGGAGACCATGCCGCCGAAGCCGCTCATCTGCTTTTTCGCCAGCTCGTGGTGCGGGTGCGTGGGCAGCCCAGGGTAATAGACTTTCTTGACCTTCGGATGCGAGGCGAGGAAGGCGGCGACCTGGCGCGCGCTGGCGTCGTGCTGGCGCATGCGGAGTCCGAGCGTCTTGGTGGCGCGGAGGATGAAGAAGCAGTCCATCGGGCCGGGGACGCCGCCGACGGCGTTCTGCAGGAAGCGCAGCCGGGTATGGAGTTCGTCCGAGCGGGTGACGACGATGCCGCCGATGACGTCGCTGTGGCCGTTGATGTATTTGGTCGTGCTGTGGAGGACGAGGTCGATGCCGAACTCGAGCGGTCGTTGAAAGAACGGGCTCATGAACGTATTGTCGCAGACGGTGATCAGTCCGTGCTGCCGGCCGATCTCGGCGACGCCGCGGAGGTCGGTGAGGTTGAGCATCGGGTTGGTGGGCGTCTCGACGAAGATCATCTTCGTGGCCGGGGTGAGGGCGGCGCGGATCTTGGCGAGATCAGAGGTGTCGACCCACGAGAAGGTGAGGCCGTAGCGCTGCATCACCTTGTCGAAGTAGCGGAACGTTCCGCCGTAAACGTTGTTGGTGACGATGACGTGGTCGCCGGCGCTGAGGAGCATCGAGACGGCGGTGGTGGCGGCGAGGCCGGAGGCGAAGGCGAGGCCGTGTTTGCCGTTCTCGAGGGCGGCGAGGTTTTTCTCGAGGGCGACGCGGGTCGGGTTGATGGTGCGGCCGTAATCGTAGCCCTTGTGCTTGCCGAGTTCCTCCTGCGCGTAGGTGGAGGTCTGGTAGATCGGCATCATGACGGCGCCGGTGGTCGGATCCGGCTGCTGGCCGGCGTGGATGGAGTCGGTGAGGAAGCCCATGGGATTATTTTTTCTTGGACTGTTGGGTGGAAAGGTAGTCGAGGAGGTCGATGCGGGAGAGGATGCTGACGGGCTGGCGCTTGTCGTCCACGACGACGACGGCCTGCGACTTGCCGAGCAATTCCTGGAGCGTGGCGATGGGGGTGGCGGCGCCGACCACGGGGAGCTGGCGGTTCATGCATTTGGAGACGAGCGAGGAGCCCGCACCCGCGCCGGAGGTGAGGTATTCCATCAGGCTGACCTCGGTCACCATGCCGACGAGCACGCCGCCGGAGGTGACGGGCAGTTGCGAAATGCCCTTCTCGCGCATGATGGTGATGGCCTGCTGGACAGACTGCATGTCGTTCGCGCAGATGAGCGGCGGGCGGCCGCCGACGAGCACATCGCGCACATGGCCCTCGACGCGCTTCGTCTCGAAGAATCCATTGTCGAGCATCCACTTGTCGTCGATAAATTTTGTCATGTAGTTGCGGACGCCGTCGGCGAGGACGACGACGCAATTCTGGCCGGACTGGAGGCGCGGGGCGGCCTGGAGCGCGGCGAAGAGGGTGGAGCCGCTGGAGCCGCCGACGAGCAGGCCCTCCTCGCGGATGAGGCGGCGTGCGAGCAGGAACGACGGCTGGTCCTCGGTCTTCACCCATTCGTCGATCAGGCTCCGGTCGAGCACGTCGGGGATGAAGTCGTAGCCGATGCCCTCGACCTTATAGGTGGCGACGTAGGTGCCGCCGGCGAGGATGGAACCCACGGGGTCAGCGCCGACAATGCGGCACTGCGGATTGTGCTGCTTAAGGCGCCGGGCGACGCCGGTGATGGAGCCGCCGGTGCCGGCGGACATCACGACCATGTCCACCTGCCCGTCGAGGTCGTCGATCATCTCCTGCGCGGTGGTGTCATGATGGACCTGCGGGTTGTGGGGATTGCCGTATTGGTCAAGGATGTGGGCGTTGGGCAGTTCCTTCTGCAGGCGGCGGGCGACGCTGATGTGGCTCTCCGGCGAGTCGAACGCGGCCTCGGTGGGAGTGCGGATGATCTCGGCGCCGAGCGCCTCGAGCACGACCTGCTTCTCGCGGCTCATCTTCTCCGGCATGGTGATGATGACGCGATAGCCCTTCACGGCGCCGGCGAGCGCGATGCCGATGCCAGTGTTGCCGCTGGTCGGCTCGATGAGCGTGTCGCCGGGCTTGATGCGGCCCTCGCGCTCGGCGGCCTCGACCATGGCCTTGCCGATGCGATCCTTGAGCGAGCCGCCGGGGTTGAGGAATTCGCACTTGGCGTAGACGTTGCAACCCAGGTGAGCAGCGACGCGGTTGAGTTTCACCATCGGCGTGCGGCCGATGACCTCGAGGATGTTGGGGTAAACTTTCATGGGATGGTCGGCGGCCGGGTCATGCCCGATTGGCGCGGGCCGGCGATTTAATGTCAAGGGCGTGAAGCGCCCGGGGCGGCACAGTGCCCGACAGGAAAAGAGGGAAATGGCGGAGAGAGAGGGGGATTGACTCGCTCCGCTCGGGGCTGCGCCCCAAACCGGCGCTGCGCCGATTTGCCCTTATCCTCCCTCGCATCCACTTCGCGTCTGCCGCACCACTTCGC
>JAHFTD010000101.1 GCA_023269565.1 Opitutaceae bacterium
ATACCGCAGCCGGCCGGCTTGGGTTTTCAGATACTCGATGGTGCCGTCGGTGGAGCCATCATCGACCACAATGAGCTCCACTCCGATCCCGCCCTGCTGCCCCAGCACCGAGGTCACCGCCGCGGGAAGCAGGCTGGCGCGGTTGAAGGTGGGGATGATGACCGAAAGAAAAGGTGGATTATTCATGATCCCATGGCGAGGGGCCCGGACACGATCCTCATGCCTGCACCCCGATGTTCGCGAAAAGCTGCTGGAAGCGTCGGTCCCAGGTATGGTCGCGGCGCGCGCGCTGGCACGCGGCGACGCGCAGGCGTTCGGCCGCGGTGCCGTGGGCGAGGTAATAGCGCGCCTTGTCGATCAGTTCCTCCTCGGTGCGGTAGGTCTCGATCTCTTTTCCCAGTTCGTAGAATTCACCGATTTCATCGGTATGTCCGGTGAGATAGGTGGACCCGCACATGGGCGCCTCGAAGTCGCGCAACCGCACGTGGGGAATGAGCCGGGAACCGGGACGGCCATCCGCCCAGACGTTGGAAAAATTCAGCACGACCTCGTGGCGGTTGAATGTTTCCGTCACGGGCCGGTCAAAAGGGATGGGGCCCCGGGCGCATGGTGCGATAATCGGGGTCAGTCTGTGCGATTCAGAGCGGTATCGCCACTGGCGGCAGGTCCGGATGATTGTCGGCACGAAACCGGCGGAACGAATGCCCTCGCGGATGACCGCGAGATAAGCGCCCGCTGAGCCCGGCACAGGCACTGCCCGACCGAGATGCTCCATTTCGGCTGCCCGGAGTTTGTCATTGCCGGTGCCATTATCCGGTGCTCCCCATCCCAGACCGTAGATTTCCACCGGAAGGCCTGCCCGCACCAAGGCCGCCAGCCAGCGGTCCCGGTCCGCGTAACGCTGCCCCACGAAGACCGCGGCCGATTTCCGCCCCAATCCCTCCATGGGGCGGTAAACGTCCGGATCCGCCGCCAGTTGCACCCAGACGGGCCGCGCACCCACGGACAGATACGCCGCCCGCGCGTCCTTCTCCGCATGCCATGACCACTGCACTTTGGCGGCAATCTCCGCCACCAGCCCGAACTGGTAGATGCTGTTGCAATAGAAATTGACCGTCGGGATGCCCAGCCGGTGGATTTCCTCGAACCCGGCGGGGTCGAAATGCGAGTTGTAGAAATAGGACAGGAACAAGTCGACCGGCTGGCGGGCGTGCGCCGTCTTCACTTCTTCGAGGATGCGGGCGGTGATGTCCGCTCGCACCGCCAATTCCTCCGGGGTGAAATTCCCCGCGATGTGCATGAAACGGCTCGCCGGCAGGAGGTCCACCCGGCTTTCGACAATCTCACCGCCAAGCCGCCGCAGCGCGGGATAAAAATTGGCGCACCACAATCCACCGTAGAAGTGATGTGGATTAACAGCATGTCGAATGGCCGCAAATAATCGCATTGTTAAAGCCTAATCTGTGATCGGACAAACGCTGTGTTGCTCTTCATGTTCTCCGCAAACGTGCGCGGAGCTCAAACAATGGCTTCTCCAGACCATAGTAGGAGACGAGCGAAACGACGAGGACGGATATCAGCCAGAAGGGGAAACTCATCCACCAGACATTGCCCAAGCCAAATTCTACCGGCTTCGTGCTGAAAATTTGCTGCCAGATGTAGATAGAATAAGAGAGCACTCCTATTTGCGAAAATATCCGCTGATTAAGGAAGCGGGAAAAGCCAAATTCTGGGGAAATCATACTCTGCATCACTAAGGTCGCTATGCCGAGTCCCTGCAATGAGCAGCCAAACGGCACGGTGATACTCCCCCATATACGTAATCGACCCATACAATAGGGGACGATAATCAATGCCAGCGCACCATAGAAGACGATCCTCGGCTGGCGTGTCGTCAGCTCCCGCAACGCGTTTTTCCTATGCATCCATAGTAGGGCACAAATGCAACCGATCGCCAACGAATCGAAATAATTCAAAAATGAAAACAGCGAGAAGAACGGCCTAAGAATCGCGGGGGCCAATTCAAAATATGTGATTATACGCGCAATCGGGGCGAACCAGATGGGTATCGCTAAAATCCATAATGCTCTGCGCAAGCTTTGTGCGAGCGCAAGAACGACAAATATACTTGGCCACAGGAGATAAAATTGTTCCTCCACAGCGAGTGACCACAAATGGCCGCTCGTATTCCAATCCCTGTCAGAACTGACAAAGTTTGTGGTAAAAGTGACATTTCCGAGCCATAGATTTACTGGTTGTGTAAAGGGGGTGAAATACTGAAGTGCAGCTAGCGTGCATATGAAAGCGATGTAAACCGGAAGGATTCTCAGACCACGTCTTAAATAAAAATGCGTCAAACTCACTTGCCCCGTTCGCTCATGTTCTTCCAGTAGCAGCCAAGTAATAAGAAACCCGCTGATAATGAAAAATGTCCTTACCCCGAGATTCGCGTCAAACCCCCAGTGAAACACCTTTGTAAGACCACGTGGGAATCCATTCACATGCGCACTGTGCTCACCCAGAACCAACAATATGCTGAGCGCGCGCCATCCGTCTAGGGAAGGCAACCGGGAAGACTTCTGACCGGACATTGTTAACTCCTTTGATTTCTCAGAACAGTGATCCTGCATTATCTCAGCTTGCCCGGCGTGCATATCTAAGACACGTCGCCACCGGGATCAAAACCGCCGCGACCGCACCGGCGAGGCCGATTTGCACCACGCCCAAGGCCGTGGAGACATCGACCAGCGCGGCAGTGCCCGCCATGGCGCAGGTAACCACGGCGATATGCGCCGACGTGACCCCGAGCGTGATCCAACGCCGGTAGTAGGCCACATTGTGATAAACCGCCGCGACAATCGCCACCGCCGCACTCAGGACCATCCAGAATACCTCCGCCCGCAGGTGCCGGTAGTTCGGACCGAGGATCCACAGGAAGGGCTCCGGCACGCCATACGCCACCGCTCCGGAAACCGAGACGAAGGCCAGCATGCCCACCGTGAGCAGGACAAAACGCCGCCCGATGATCGCGTGATCGATCTTGGCGAAATAGGGTCCCACGATCCACGTGATGAGCGGGAGCAACACCGCAAAGAGTTGCTGCAACCTCGAGAGCGCGCCCACTTCGGCAATGTTCTTCGTCTGCCCCAGCAGGGAGATGAGAAAAACCATGATCTGCCCCTGGAACATGTAGAAAATCATGGTCGGCAGCTGCGGGGAGATGAACTTGCGCATCTCCGCCCGGAGCGCGGGCTCGCTTTGCGCCGGCTCTTCCGCCAAGGTCAGGGCTTCGCGCCGATACAGCAGTCCCGTCAGGCCGATGAGCGCGCTGTTCTGGGCCGTCACCAGCGCACCGACGAGGACGCCGGTGAGGTGACCGAGACCGTAGCCGGCGAGTCGGACCGCAGCGACTAGCATCTGCGCCCATTGAATCCAGCCGATCCGCTGCCGGGTGAGCAGCGGCGCGATGTGCAGGTTGCCGAGGACGTTCAGCCACACACCTGCCATGGTCAGCACCGTAAGCATTGCAATCAGCCACAGCGGCCAGCCCTGCCGCGAGCCGAGAATGTAGAAAACCACGGCGCCCAGCGCGAAGGCCGGCGGCATCAGGTGATTCCGCCACCAGCGCGCCGCCGCCATGTAGCCGCCGACGACCTTCGGGTCGTCCACCCGCGCCCCCACCAAGGCGACGATCGAGCCGCTGAAGCCGAGATCGACGATGCTGGCCATCATGCATTGGACGCTGAAGGCCAGGGTGAACACCGCGTATTCCTTCACATTCATCCAGCGCAGCAGGAAAAAGCTGCTGAGAAATGACAGCCCCTGCACCAGACCCTGTCCGGCAAAAAACGTCCCCAGCTTGACCAGCCACGGCTCGAGCCGTGACCAGTGCGGGTGCCGGCGCACGAACGCCGGCATGGCGGCACGCAGCCAGTCCGCGGCAAAACTGCCCTCCATGCTTTCAGCCATGGGCGGTTGATCCTTCTGCCGCGCCTGTTTTCAAATGGTGACCTTGTTCTGCCGCAGCCAGTTTTCGAGGATGAAGAGGGTCAGCACTCGCGACCAGGCCACGCGCCCGCGGCGGAAGTCCTCCCAGACTTTCCGGAAAACCCGGGGCTCCCACGGCCCGCTGGGATGCGGCGCGAGGAAAACCGGCCCCACCCTGTCCTCCAAGTCGCGCAGGAGCCATTGCTGGAACGGCAGCGTGAAGCCCCGCTTGCGTCTGCTCCTCAGCTGGGGCGGAAGCAAGCCCGCGAGGGCCTGGTGCAAGAGCCGTTTGCTCTCTCCGCCGGTCATTTTTTCCTCCACCGCGATGGGCAGCACCTGCTCCACCAGCTGCGGATCGATCAGCGGCACGCGCAATTCCAAGCCGTGCGCCATGCTCATCTGGTCGGAATCGCGCAGCAGGGTGGAGAGCATGTAGGTCTGCAGTTCAAAAAAAGACACCCGGTTCACCGGGGCCATCCCGCGGGCCTGGGCTGCCAGCACGTGCTCGCGCTTCTCCCAGGCG
Source organism: Opitutaceae bacterium (assembly GCA_023269565.1). Taxonomy (GTDB): domain Bacteria; phylum Verrucomicrobiota; class Verrucomicrobiia; order Opitutales; family Opitutaceae; genus JAHFTD01. The sequence continues at coordinate 4,511 of JAHFTD010000101.1, forward strand.
GATCCCGTCAGTTCGCCCGGCAGCAGTTCGCGCCGCAACAGTTCCCTCGTGTGCCAGCGGCTGAACAAGGTGCGGCCGGCAAAATACGGCGCGGCCAGACCGGGCTCGAGCATCTCCGACAGCGCCCCGCCCACCGCACTGCCCACCGGGCTGGCACCGGCCAGCAGATGGCTGAGGGCAGTTCGGATTTCCCCGGGAAACCACTCCAGCAGCCGGCCGGCCTTTTCCACGGCCAGGCCCTTGCGAAAACCCTCATAGCCGACGAAGAGCTCGTCGCCGCCGAGTCCGGACAACCCCACCTTGATGCCCGCCTGCCGCACCAGCATGGAAATGAAATAGGTGTTGATCCCGTCATGGCTCGGCTGGTCGTAGCTGTTCAGTGCCGCCTCGAGCCGGTTTTTCACGAGTTGTCCCTCCAGGATCAGGGTGCTGTGCTCGCAGCCGAGGTAGGCCGCCGTCTCCGCCGCCTCTTTGCTTTCATCCAGCTCCGGCACTTCGGAACCGATGCAGAAGGTGCGCACACTGCCCGGTTGCGCCCGGGCGGCCAGCGCCGCGACCGTGGTGCTGTCCACGCCCCCGCTGAGGAAGACCCCCACCGGGACGTCGGCGATCAATTGCCGGCGCACGCTGTCCTCCAGCGCACCCAGCACGTCGCCCGCCGCCGGCGGCCGCGCCCAGTGGCGCAGCATGCACTCCTGCGCCCGCCAGTAATGCCGCACACTGGTCTGTCCGCGGCGACCGCAGGTCAGGTAGTGGCCCGGGGGCAGCGACTCGATTTCCGCGACCATCGTGCAGGGTTCCTGCACCGACCCATATTTAAGGTAGGAAACAAGCCCGTCGAGTGACAGGCGGTTCCGCACCCAGTCGACCGCGAGGATCGGCCTCACCTCGGAGGCAAAGATCATGCCCTGCGACGATGCGGCGAAATACAGGGGCTTGATGCCCAGGTGATCCCGCACGAGATGCAATTCGCGGTATTGCACGTCCCACAGGCCGAAGGCAAAGATGCCGCGCAGCCGCCGCCAGCAGCCCACGCCCCATTCGGCATAAGCCTTGAGGATGACCTCCGTGTCCGACGCCGAGCGGAATAGATGCCCCCGGCCCGCCAGGTCTTCCCGCAATTCGCGGTAATTGTAGATCTCGCCATTGAAGGTGATCCAGTTGCCCGTGGCCGGGTCAATCATCGGCTGGTGGCCCGCCGCGCTGAGGTCGATGATCGCCAGCCGCCGGTGGCCGAAGACCACCAGGGGTGCACCTTCCACGGCACCCGGATCGGAGACGACATCCACGCCATCGTCATCCGGCCCGCGATGCCGCACCACCTCAGTCATGACCGTGACCAGCCGTCTGGCCTCGGCTGTTTCAATCCGGGTGGTCCAGATGCCCGCTATGCCGCACATGGGAGTAAACTCATGTTAAGGTGTTCCAGGCAGGGCCGTCTGCCAGTCGCGCATCGTCGCCAGCAGTCGCCGCCGGTATTGACTGGCGGTGAATTTTTCCTCGAACCTCCGGCGACCGGCCCGGCCCATTTTTTCCCGCAGAGCCGGCGATTTGAGCAGGGTGCTGATCGCGTCGGCCAGGGCGGTGGAATTTCCCGCCGGCACGCAAAAACCCGTCTCCCCGTCGAGGATCACCTCGCCCGCCGCATCGCGGTCGCTGCCGATGCACGGCACGCCGTGCGCCATCGCCTCGGCGTAAACCAGGCCGAAGCCCTCGTTTTCGCTCGGCATCGCAAATACCGCGGTCCGGTCGTAAATCTGCTGCAACCGCTCATCCGAAATCCGTCCGGTGAACTCCACCTGGTCGGCCAGGTCGCGGGTGCGCGCCTCGACCTTCCATTCATCGAGCGAGCGGCCCCCGCCGACAAAGACCAGTTGGAGATCAGGGTGGCGCGCGCTCAGCAGCTGCATCGCATCCAGCAATTCCAACTGTCCCTTGTAGCGCTCGTCCATGCGTCCGACGAACAGCACCATCTTCTTCTCGCCTGCAGGTGGGATTGGCTGGCCGTCGGGACAGGGATCATCGACCCCGTTGAGGAGAACCTGCACTCGTTCGGGTCGGACGCCGAGCTTGATTGCTTTTTTCCCGGTGTATCTCGACACGACCAGGGCCAGCCCCGCCCTTCGCAGCGCGAAGGCTTTCAATGGGCCGAAGTATAAGTCCAGTTCCACGGCATGCAGCATCACTGCCACGCGTCGCGGCCGCCAGAAACTTACCAGCAGCCCCACTATCGCATAATTGACATGGGTGCAGAGCCACACGTCGCCGGGGTGCCGAAACGCGTGAAGAATTAATTCCCACGCAAAAAACAGCCGCTTCAAGCCGAAGAGCCGCACCGTGCCCTTTTGCGCCAGCCGCGCCCCCTCGGCCCCGGCCGTCTCGGCGTCATCCCAGAGGAAAAATGCCTGGCGTAACAGTCCGGCCGCGCCCAACTCGCGCACGAGCTGGCGGTTCATGGCCTGGATGCCGCCGGTGGTCGAGTAGGCGCTGCCGCCAATCAGATTGATGCGCATCTGCCTCTTGTCCTCCCTTCGGGTTTGCTCAGCCGGCACGGCTTCGCCCCGCCACTTCCCGTGGCCGACGGGTGGCTCGGTTGTTTCCAGGGCTTGGTGCACCCGGGCATGAGTTGCCTTTAGCGGGGTCGTGCGCCCAGCAGGGTGCGCAGCACCGGCAGGATGAGAGTCATCTGCCGCCGCCACGTTTCCAGTTGCTTGACCCGGTCAAAATAAAATCCCCCGTCTCCATTTGCTCCGGCCAGCTGGCGCAGCCGCACCATGCGCGAACCTCCCGCCCGCAGCATCGGCTCCACGCGTTCGCGCAGCACGCCGCCGAGCAGCTTGCGCAGACCCAGCTCGGGTTCGAAGTATTCCCGCCGCGGCTCCGCACCCGGCGCCACCTTCACCGCCCCCAGCGAGCGCAGCAGCTGCAGGCCCTGGCTGGCCGAGCCCTTGCTGATCTCCAGCCGCTCCACGATGTCCGAAAAGCTCAGCGGCTGCGGCGAGGCGAAGAGCACGCCGTAGATCTGACCGACCGACCACGGCACGCCGAAAATCTCCACCAGCTCGGCGAAAAA
>JAHFTD010000020.1 GCA_023269565.1 Opitutaceae bacterium
TTGCCGTTCCCCATATTGCGCCCGTAGGCAAGTGCTCAAGCGAGTAAGTCCGAGCTGCCTTACTAGTCGCGGCTGATCCGTTCCGGTGGTTCAGCCTGTCAGAGCGGCGTGGTAGTTTCGCTCAGCCTGCGTCCAGTTGAGCACGTTCCAGAAGGCGGCGACGTAGTCGGCACGGCGGTTCTGGTAGTGCAGGTAGTAGGCGTGCTCCCAGACATCGAGTCCGATGACCGGGTGCGCGCCGTCGCTGAGGGGTGAATCCTGGTTGGCCGTCGAGAGCACCTGAAGCGCGCCGCCTTTCATCGCGAGCCACGCCCAGCCGCTGCCGAAGCGCTTCAGGGCGGCGGCGGAGAACTGCTTCTTGAACTCGTCCATCGACCCGAATGCGCCGGCGATGGCGACCCCGAGCTGCCCGATGGAGGCGCCGGTGTCGGGCGCGATAACTTTCCAGAAGAACGCATGGTTCACGTGCCCGCCGGCGTTGTTGCGGATGCCGGTGCGGATGCCCTCGGGCACCTGCGCGAAGTCGCGGATCAGCGCCTCGGGGCCCGCCGCAAGGAGATCGGGATGGCCCTCGAGCAGCTTCTTCGCGTTGGTGATATAGGCTTGGTGGTGCTTGCTGTGGTGAATCTCCATCGTTCGCGCGTCGATGTGCGGCTCGAGCGCGCCGTAGGCGAAGCCCAGCGGTGGCAGTTCCCAGCCCAGCGAACCCGCGGGTGCGGCAACTGGAGCGGCAGGAGCAGCGGCGGCATCGGCCGCAAAGGATTTTCCCGTCACTGCGGCGAGGCCGGCGGCCACCGCACCCGCCCCCAGCACCTTCAGCGCCTCGCGGCGCGACATCGGAGAATTCGCTTTCATGCGCGGGAATATGCCTGCATTTGCGTCTGGCGCAAGGTCGGTGCGAACAGGATTCACCGACCGGGTCGGAAAGGCCTTCTTGGGCGATTGTCACCTATTAAGTGACATTCGCCGGTCGGCCCCGGAGGGAATTGTCACTTAATAGGTGACAATGCCGCTGGCGGTCAGCAGCGGACGCTCAGCGAGCCGTCGGCGGCGATGTCCCGCTGGATTTTCGTGAAGGCCGCGTTGACCTCGTCGTCGGTCAGCGTGCGGTCGGGCGAGCGGAAGGAGAGCGCGAATGCCAAGCTCTTCTTCCCCTCGGGCAGGCCTTGGCCGGCGTAGAGGTCGAAAACTTCGACAGACTCGACGCTGAAAGCGCCGCCCGCGGCCGCGCGTGCGATCTTGAGCAACTGGCGCCGCACGTCCCCGGCGGGGCGTGCGGCGTCGACGACGAGTGCGATGTCGCGCAACGCGGCCGGAAAAAGACTGAACGGCCGGTAGCGGCGGTGCCCGGTGGCGGCAGTGAGTTTCCCGGGCAGGAGGGCGAGCATGCCGGCCCAAACCTTGCCCTCGACGCCCGCCGCGCGAACCATCGCGAGGTTCAGCAAACCGAAGCGCGCGGTCCAACCCGCGGTGAGATCGCCGACGGCAGCGGACTGGCCTTCCTGCCAGCCCCAATAAGCGCCGGTGACGGAATGCGGCTCGTGCTGTGCGAGATCGAGGCCCGCGAGACCGGCGAGGATTTCGACGTGGCGCTTGGTGGTATAGAAATCCGGCGCGGGCCGTGCCAGCCAGGCGCGATCCTTGGGATTGTGGCAGAGGACGAAGCCAACGCCGAGGCATTCGTGCACGGTGCCGTTCATCTCCATGAACACGCGGCCGGTCTCAAAGAGCCGCGCCGCGGCGACGCCGCGCGACTGGTTGAGCCGGAGCGAATCGAGCAGGCAGAGCACGAGCGAGGGGCGCAGGTGCGACATGTCCTCGACGAAGGGGTTGGCCAGCGCGAGTTCCTGCGCGGCGGCGGCAGAGACCCAGGTGGCGAGCTCGCGCTGCGCGCGCAGCGTGTAGTTGACGCACTCGTGGAAATTCTGGCCGACGAGGTAGTCGGTGACGTGGCCGTTGAAGACGGCGATGGGATCGTCGTCGCCGTCGACGAGGGCCGGGCCGACCGCGGGCGCGGGCGGCACCTTGTCCGTGCCATAGAGGCGGAGCACCTCCTCGACGAGGTCGATGGGGCGGTCGAGGTCGGCGCGGTAGCTGGGAATGTCGACCGTCCACTCGGGCGAGCCGTCGGCCAGTTCGCTCTCGCCGACGATGGCGAGGTTGAGGGCCTTGAGCGCCTCACGGATGAAATCGTCGGCGATGTCAAAGCCGAGCCGGGCGCGGATGAAGGCCGGCGTGACCTTGATCTCGCGCTGCCAGGGCCGGTCACCGCCGATTTGAAAGGACGGACCGACGACGGTGCCGCCGGCGGTCTCGAGGATGAGGTCGATGGCGCGGCGCGCGGCCTCGAGCGTGCCGTGCGGATCGACGCCGCGCTCAAAGCGGTAGGAGGAATCGGACGCGAGGCCGAGCTGGCGGGACGTCCAGCGGATGGACTGCGGGCGGAAATAGGCGGCCTCGAGCACGATGTCGGTCGTGGTGGCGTCGACCTCGGCGCTGGCGCCGCCCATGATGCCGGCGACGACCATCGGGCGGGACTCGTCGGCGATGACGAGCATGCGGCTATTGAGCTGACGCTCCTTGCCGTCGAGGGTGATGAGTTTTTCGCTGTCGGCGGCGCGGCGGATGACAATGCGGTGTCCGCTGATCTTCTTTGCGTCGAACACGTGCAGCGGCTGGCCGAGCTCAAGCATGACGAAGTTGCCGACGTCGACGAGGTTGTTGATGGGGCGCAGGCCGACGGCCTTGAGGTGCTCCTGCATCCACGCGGGGCTCGGTCCGATCTTCACGCCGGCGACGGCGATGCCGATGTAGAGCGGACAGTCCTCGGGCGACTCGACACGGATGTCGGCGAGGATGTCGGGGCGGTGGCCGTGCGTCTCGTTGCGGAACTTGATGACGGGGAACTTCAGGTCGCGGCGGAACCAGGCGGCCAGCTCGCGCGCGATGCCCATCTGGCTGAGGGCGTCGGGCCGGTTCGGCGTGACCTCAATGTCGAAGATGGTGTCACCGCCGGGCAGAGCGTCGTTGAGCGATGTGCCGATGGCGGGACGGCCGTCAAGGAGGAGCAGACCGGAGTGGTCGTCGCCGAGACCGAGTTCGTCGGGCGAGCACATCATGCCGTCGGAGGTCTGGCCGCGAATCTTGGACTGCTTGATGGCGAAGCCGCCCGGGAGGACGGCGCCCGGCAGCGCGACCGGCACACGATTGCCGGGGTCGCAGTTGTCCGCGCCGCAGACGATGGTGCGCGCGCCGCCGTGTGCGGGACCCACGTCGACGGTGCAGACGGAGAGCTTGTCGGCATTGGGATGCTTGGCGCGGGTGAGGATCTCGCCGACGACGACGTGCGGCAGCGGCGGCAGGTGGGTGTCGACCACACCCTCGACTTCGAAACCGAGAAAGGTGATGGCGTGCGTGAGATCGGCGACGGCGTCGCCGTCGAGCGCGACGTATTGGTTGAGCCAATTGAGAGAGATTTTCACGTCGGGAACTCAGGCAAACTGTTGCAGGAATCGCACGTCGTTCTGGTAGAAATAGCGGATGTCATCGATGCCGTAGAGGAGCATCGCGAGGCGTTCGAGACCGAGACCGCAGGCGTAGCCGGTCCAGACCGCGGGGTCGTAGCCGACCGCCTCGAACACGGCCGGATCGACGATACCGCAGCCGGCGATCTCGATCCATTCCTTGTTCACCTTGGGCAGGTGCTGCGCAGAGAGATCGACCTCGAAGCTCGGCTCGGTGTAGCTGAAGTAATGCGGCCGGAAGCGCGTGCGGGTATCCCGGCCGAGGAGCGAGGCGAAGAGGTAGTCGAGCAGCGCCTTGAGGTCGCGCACGGTGACATTCCGGTCGACGTAGAGGAACTCGATCTGATGGAAATTGGCACTGTGCGTGGCGTCGGTGGTGTCGCGGCGGTAGACGCGGCCGGGCGAGACGACGCGCAGGGGCGGCGGGCCCTTGAGCATGGCGCGGATCTGCACCGTGGAAGTGTGGCTGCGCAGGAGGCAGCGCTCGCCGGGCACCTTCCGGACGATGTTGCCGAAGCGCGTGCTTTCCGGGAAGAAAAACGTATCCTGCGTATCGCGCGCCGGGTGGTCGGCGGGCGTGTTGAGCGCGTCGAAATTGTAGAACTCCGTCTCGACCTCGGGCCCCTCGACGACCGTGAAGCCGGCCTTGCGGAGGATGCGGCACATCTCCTCGCGCACGAGTGTGAGCGGGTGGCGGGTGCCGGGGCCGGCATCGGGCGACGGCAGCGTGGGGTCGACCGCCGGGCCGAGCTGCGCGGTGATCTCGGCGCCGGCGATGCGCGCGAGCGCGGCGTCGAGCTGCGCCTGGAGTTGCGCCTTGGCCTCGTTGACGAGCTTGCCCATCGCAGGACGCTGCTCCTTCGGCACCGTGCCGAGCTGTTTCAGGAGCACTGTGAACTCGCCGTGCGGGCCGACGTAACGGGCCTTGGCGGCCTCGAATTCGGCGCGCGTGCGCAACGCGGCCAGCTCGGCCGACGCCTTGGCGAGAAGAGCGGTGAGGTTTTCTTGCATCAGGAAAGAAAAAGGACGGGCGCAAGGCGGCCCGTCCGACAGAGAAAGGAGTTGGGAACCGGAAGGCGAGCTTGTGTTAGCCGGCCTGCGCTGGGCGCAGGCTCAGGCCTTGGCGGCGGCCGTCTTCGCCTTCAACGCGTCCTGGGCCCGTTTAACCAGGCCGGTGAAGGCCACGGCGTCGGCAATCGCGATCTCAGAGAGCTGGCGGCGGTCGAGCTGGATGTTCGCGGCCTTAAGGCCCTCGATGAAGCGGCTGTAGCTGATGCCGGCGGCGCGGCAAGCGGCGTTCAGGCGCACGATCCAGAGGCCGCGCATGTTGCCCTTCTTCTTCTTGCGGTCGATGTAGGCGTATTGCCAGGCATGCTGGACCGCTTCCTTGGCGTAGCGGAACAGCTTGGATTTGTTGCCGAAATAGCCCTTGGCATATTTCAGCACTTTCTTGCGGCGCTTGCGCGACGCGGGGGAGTTTGTGGCACGAGGCATGTTTTGGTTTTGGTTGGGGGCCGGCGGGTCGTCTCGTTAAGGATCACCCGCCTGGCGCAGTTATGGTTGGGCGCTGGTCAACGGAGGCCGGTGGGCAGGCAGCGCAGGAGGGGCGCGGCGTGACCGGGGGCCACCAGCTTGTCGCGGGAAGCACGGCGTTTGGACTTCGTGCTTTTCGCGGCCAGCAAATGACGGAAACCAGGCGTGCGGCGGATCAACTTACCCGTTCCGGATACTTTGAAGCGCTTGGCGACGGACTTTTTGGTCTTTTGCATGAATGGAGCGGAGCAAAACAGAGTAGCGGCCCGCGCTTGGCAAGGGGAAATTGTTCTTCAGGTTCGAGGGGTGGGTCCGCCCGGTTCGGCAGGTTACGGCCACGCTTTACATCGCCGCGATGGCCGGGCTGAATTGCACCAGCATGAAAAAGGTGAGAATCGCGCAGTTCGGCCTCGGTCCGATCGGGCTGGAATCCCTCCGGCTGGCTGCCGCTCAGTCCTGGCTGGAGGTGATCGGCGCCGTGGACAACGATCCGGCGAAGGCCGGCCGCTCGCTGGTGGAGCTAACCGGGCTGCCGGTGCTCGATGGGCTGCGCGTAGCGTCGAGCTTGGATGAACTTTTCCGCGAGAACGAACCCGAGGTAATCCTGCACACGGCCTCGTCGAGCGCCCGGGCGACGCTGGAGCAACTGCGCCCCGCACTGGAGTTCGGCGTCAGCGCGGCCTCGACATGTGAGGAGTTGATCTTCCCCGCGTTAAGATACCCCGAAATGGTCAAGGAATACGATGCCCTGTGCCGGCACACCAAGGCGCGCGTCGTGGCCGCCGGCGTCAACCCGGGTTTTGTGATGGACCTGCTGCCCATCTGCCTGACCGGCGTGTGCCGCTCAGTCGACACCATCGAGGTGGAACGGGTGGTCGACGCCGCGACGCGGCGGGGGCCACTGCAGGCCAAGATCGGCTGCGGGCAGCGTCCGGAGGGTTTCCTGCTGCAATTGCAGGCGGGCCGGGCCGGGCATGCCGGACTGCGCGAATCGGTCGCACTGGTGGCGCACGCACTCGGCTGGGAACTCGCCGCCATTGAAGAAAGCGGCGAACCGGTCGTGGCCGATCGCCGCATGCAGACGAAATTTTTTACGGTCGAAGCGGGAGAGGTATGCGGCATCCATCAGCGCGCGACCGGCAGTATGGACAGCCGTCCGAAGATCATTCTCGATATCCGCATGTTCCTGGAAGCGCCGCAACCGCATGACCGGATCATCATCCACGGGAACCCTGGCTTGGATGTGATGGTGAACGGCGGGGTGGCCGGCGAGGATGCCACCGTAGCATCGTTGATCAATGCCGTGCCGCGCTTGCTGGCGGCGCCACCCGGGCTGCGTTTACTGCACGAACTGGCGGTGCCGGCGTGGGCCGGTGGGCGCGTGTGAGACGCGGGTGTTTTTCGCTCGGGAAAACTGCGCCGGGTCGTGGTTTTCAGAGAGGAAAAGGGGTTGACATGGCAGGACCGATATTAACGTTTGCCACTTTCCCTTTTGGCTTCCTAGCTCAATGGTAGAGCAGTTGACTCTTAATCAATTGGTTCGGGGTTCGAGTCCCCGGGGAGCCACCAGTTTTTGTTTTTTGCAATCTTTCCTCGTTTCGGTGAACAGTGCGCCTGGCCGGCGTAGCTCAATGGTAGAGCACCTGTTTTGTAAACAGGCGGTTGCGGGTTCGAGTCCAGTCGCCGGCTCCATTCTATACGATGGAATGCCGGTATTCCGTGATAAACCACTCTGCTTGGCCAATCCTTAGTTTACTGCCCGATGGTGTAATGGTAGCACAAACGACTCTGACTCGTTTTGTCTAGGTTCGAGTCCTAGTCGGGCAGCCACGCGAAAAAAATCCCCGAACCAAGAAAGCGCATTGACAGCCCAAACTTAATCCAAACAACATCCCGCCTCCCCTGAAGTTCCAGCCTGTCACCTTGCGCATAGCTCAGCAGACTCCGTTCGTATCCCCTACCCCCGCCCTCCCGCGGCAGCGACCAGTTTTTTGACCCGCCTAGTTGGATGATCCCGGTCGTGGCCACGGCTTTATTTCCTGATTATTTCCCGCAAAACTTAATCCCAAAAATCGCACCATGATCACAGTATCCCTGCCCCTGGCGTTCCTGATGAATCAAACTCCGATGGAGTTGTTCAAGCACGGCGGTCCCATTATGTGGCCGATTCTCATCGTCTCTTTCCTCCTCATCACTGTCGCGACCGAGCGCCTGCTGTTCATCGTGCGCGAGAACGGCCGCCGCCAGCCCGCCGTGGTCGAACAGATCATGGAGCGGGTCGAGCGCCGCGACATCGCGGGCGCCGTCGAGGTAGGCAAGAAGAGCCAGGACTACCTCGCCCGTATCCTGACCTACGCCCTTACCCACAAGGAGTTTTCGCTAGCCAACGCGTTCACGCGCTCCGCCAATCAGGAGCTGCAGCGTTTCAGCCAGGGCCTGCCCACGCTCGACACCTGCATCACCGCCGCCCCGCTGCTCGGCCTGCTGGGCACAGTCACCGGCATGATGGAAACCTTTGGCGCCCTCGGCTCCGGCGACATCGCCTCCAGCGCCAGCAAAATCACTGGTGGTGTGGCCGAGGCTCTGATCGCCACTGCCTGCGGTCTCGCCGTCGCGGTGTCCGGCCTGTTGCCCTTCAACTACCTCAACGCGCGCCTCGAGGAGGCCCGCCTCGAAGTGGAGGACGCGGCCAACATGCTCACGATCCTCATTAAGAAGTCCGAGAGCACCGCCCCCTTCCCCCACTAAGGCGGACGGCGGCTGATCACCCCACACTTCAACTCCCAATCCCAATCCAGCTATGCATGGTGGCGACGGTCAAGGCGTTGGTGGAATCAAGAAGGCACGCATTGAGATCATCCCGCTCATTGACGTCATCTTTTTCCTGCTGGCCACCTTCGTGCTCTTCACCCTCTCGCTGAACAAGTCCAACGGCCTCAGCGTGCTGCTGCCAAGCTCCACCACCAGCATCCCCCGCGATCCGACCGGTTCACACACCATTTCGGTTACCTCCGACGGCACCCTCGCCTGGGACAAAGATCCCGTGACCCTCGACGAATTCCTTCAGCGTCTTGTCCAATACAAGGCGCAAGAACCCGACGGCCGCATCTTGATCAACGGCGACGAACGGGCGTTTTTCGCCCAAGCCATCTACGTTTTCGACGAGGCCCGCAAGGCCGGGTTCACAAAAGTATTCATCGAGACCCGCGTCCGGCAGAACTAAGAAACTCAAGTCCCACGCGTTATCTAATCAGCCCCGGACGAACTCCCCATGGAAGGCGCAACCCAAATCAAAGTCCCGCACCGCAAGAAGGCGCGCATCGAGATCATCCCGCTGATCGACGTCATCTTCTTCCTGCTCGCCACCTTCGTGCTCTTCACTCTTTCACTCAACCGCATCCAGTCGGTGCCGGTCGACCTGCCGGTGCCCAATCCCAATCCCATGCAACCGAAAGACAAGGATGACATGGTGACCATTCAGGTCTCGGGCGAAGGCGCGGTGTTCTGGAATCGCGAGCTGATCGACATGTCGGAGCTCCCGTCCCGCATCGCCTATTACAAGACCCAGACACAGGATCCCCGGATCATGGTCGCCGGCGATGAGCGCGCCAAGTTCGGCGCGACTATCACCGTTCTCGATGAGATTCGCAAGGCCGGCATCGAGAAATTCTCGATTGAAACCCGCACCCGCCCCACCGGCAAATAACCCACGCTCGACGACATGCGCAGAGATCTCATCATCGGCATAGTGGTTTCGGTCTCCTTCCATCTGGCCGTGCTCTACGGTTTTCAGCCGCCCAAGCCGCAGGCCAAGAAGACCGTCGAGGATAAGTCCGAGCTGCTCCAGATGGACATGCCGCCGATCGAGCCGGACAAAGAGGAAAAGGTCGAGGAGCAGCAGGACGACGAACAGGTCAACCAGTTGGCGCCGCCCAGCCTCGTCGACTTGCCCACGGTCGTGCCGGTCAATGCCTTCGTGCAGCAAATTCAGCCGCCCCCGCCACCCGGCCTTACGGCGAACAAAGGCGCGGTCGTCATTCCCGTCAGTCGGCCGGGCTCGCAGCTCGGCAAGGGCATGAAGGATCTCTTCGACATCGCCAATCTCGATCAGGCCCCGGTCGCCAAATTCCAAGGGCCGCCTAGTTATCCCTTTGAAATGCGACGGGCCGGTATCAGCGGTGAAGTCTCGGTCGCCTTTATTGTCAGCAGTAACGGTGACGTTGTTGAAGCTTACGCCATTAAGTCAACTCAGCGCGAATTTGAGCAACCCGCCGTGCAGGCCGTCCTGAAATGGAAGTTTCGTCCCGGCCGCAAGGGTGGCCGCTCGGTGAACACCAGGATGATGGTGCCCATCGCCTTCAACCTTTCCGACGAATGACCCGCGCCATGCCCCCATCCTTTCGTCTTCTTCGCCGAAATCTGGCCGCCGCCTTCCTGCCCTGCCTGCTGGCGCTGACCGGACTGGCGGTGGAACGCGATTACAGTCTCAACGACAAGACCTCGGAGGAGCTGCAGAAAATCAAGCCGCTCACCGACGCCAAGAATTGGGACGCCGGCATCGCGGTGCTCGACGCCCAACTGCCCAAGGTCGAGGCCAAGAGCTTTGACGCGGCCATTATCCTCCAGGTCAAAGGACAGCTGCTGCTGCAGAAGGGCGACTACCCGGCGGCCATCGAGCCGCTCGAGCGAGCCGTCGCACTATCCGATGCGCAAAGTCCCACCTATTTTGAGGAGAAGGCCACGCTCGAAATCGTGTATTACCTGTCCCAGCTCTATTATCAGGAGGCCACCACGGTCAAGAATCCGGTGCTGGTCGCCAGCTACTACGACAAGGCCGAGCAAGGGATGTCCCGCTGGGTGAAGACTACAAAAAAACCCACGGTCGAGTCCCTGATGTTCTACGCCTCGCTCCTCTACAACCATGCGGTGCAGAACCAGGATCACCCGGACAACGAGATGGTCAAGCGGGCGCTGGAGCAGACCGACGCGGCTTTCCACTTGGGCGCCCGCCCCAAGGACAACCTCTATCTGCTCAAGCTCGCCTGCCTCCAGCAACTGAACCGCAACGCCGAGGCAGCGGAATACCTCGAACTGCTCGTCAAACAGAAGCCCGAGGTGAAAAATTACTGGCAGCAGCTGGCGGCCATCTACCTCACCCAGACGCAGGACATTCGCGCGATCTTGGCCATGGAAAGGGCCCAGACCTACGGGCATATGAATTCTTCCAAGGATCAGTTCAACCTCATCGGCCTCTACTTCAACATCGGCCAGTTTGAGCATGCCGCCGAGCTGCTGGAAACCGGACTCAAGAACGGAGTGATTGAAAACGAGACGAAAAACTGGGAACTGCTGGCCTATTCCTACCAGCAGCTGCATCGCGAATTCAAGGCCATTGAAATGCTCAAGGACGCGACCAAAGTCCTGTCCCGCCCCGGCCAGATATACTACCAGATCGCCCAGATTTATTACTCCCTCGACAAGGCCGACGACTCCATCGCCAACTTGCAGCTTTGCGTTTCCCATGGCGGCAGTAACAAGCCCCACCAAGCCTACCTTTTCCTTGCCTATCTGGGCTATGAGCAAAAAAAATTCGACCTAGCCTTGGAGGCAGCCAACAAGGCCCTCGCCTTCCCCGAGGGGGTGAAGGAGGCCGCCAAGATGAAATCCGCCATAGTAGAGGCCATCAAGGAACGCGAAGCCAAGCTGGGCCGATTCTAACCCGCCAAAAGCAATCTCCCCTTCCACCATGAATAAAGTCTATATCATCGCCCCCTTGGTCGGCTGCCTGATCTTTGGTGGCATCTTCTACAATTTCAACCGAGGTTACGAAGCCAAGATCGTCGAGCGCAAGGCCGCCGCCGCCGTCGAGCTCAAGGAAAAGCAGAAACGCGACATCGCCGCGCGCGAGCAAGCCATCAAGGATGCCATCGGCGCACAGGAAAAACGCAAGCAGGAGCGCCTTGAGAAGGAGAAACGCGAAGAGGAGGACAAAAAGGCCCAGCTCGATCTGGAGGACAAGCGCACCCGCACCTTCGACGAGAAAAAGCGCTTCCGTGAGCAAGTGGACCGCCTCAAAAAGGAACTCGCTGGCGTGCAGGAGGAGATCAAGAAAATCGAGGACGAGCGCAAGCGCCACCTCGACGAGGAGTCTTTCCTGAAGACCTACGTCAAACAGGCCGAGGCCAATGCCAAGTATTACTATGATTTGCTCGACAAGATCGCGGCCGCCGAGGCGGCCCGGGTTGCCGCCGAAGCCGCGGCAAAGGCCGCCAGTAAAGGCTGAACCACTTTAATCCGCGTCACCCATGAACAAATTTTACATCATCGTTCCGGTTACCCTCCTGGTGGTCTTCCTGTTCTTCTACAGGGCTGCCCTTAATGAGATGACCGCAAAGGAGAAGACCCATCAGGAGGAAGTCGCCCGCGTGCGCATCGACGAAGAGCACCGTAAAAAAGAGATCGAAGCCAAGGCCGAGGCTGACGCCCGGAAGCGCCAGGAGGACCGCGACCGCGAGGAACGCGAAAAAGCCGAGAACAAGCGCAAAAAATACGAAGATGGCATCAACCGACTGAAAGAGGATGTGACAACCAATCTCGCCGACTCCGACAAATTCTCAAAGGAGGCGAACGACCTTGAGCTCCAGATCAATAATCTCCGGAATCAGAAGGAGAAACTCAACCGCGAGACCTTTGAACTGGCGAAGCGCGTTGAGTTCGCAAAAATCGCCCGCCGCAACGCCGAGATCGAGATCCAGCGCATGGTAGAAATGGTGGCAAAAAAAGTGGCGGACAGTTCCGTCGCCGCCATGCCAGCGCCACCGCCGCCAACGAAATAATCTCGATAACACCGCCCTCGATCCCTGGCCGCCTCGATGAATGAGGCGGCCATCTTATTTCCCGGGAGGTGCGACGGCTAACACGGAGGCAAGAATTTGTTTGCTACCGCCCGACCCGTCGGGTTTGTTGGCCGCTCATTTGCCGGATCGGGGCGTAGCTTAGCCTGGTAGAGCGCTACGTTCGGGACGTAGAGGTCGCGAGTTCGAATCTCGCCGCCCCGACCACTTCAGATGAGAAACGGATTGAAACGGCGCTCGATGCCGACCGAGGTCAAAGGCCCGTGCCCGGGCGCCACCAGCATGTTGTCGGGCAGATTTTCCAGCACCCGCCGGGCGTGGGCGAGCTGCCGTTTGCAGCAGAAATACCCGCCGCCCAAAGAGCCAGCAAAGATAAGGTCGCCGGAAATCAACAGATCGCCCGGGCCGGCCGGCCCCACCAATCCCAAGGTGTAGCAATTGTGCTCGGGGGCGTGACCCGGAGTATGCAGGGCGGTGATTTGCAGTCCAGCCACCACCACTTTTTCTCCTTCGCCAAGTCCGCGGCATTCCGGCCAGCGGCCGGTGGGGGGGCCGTAGAAATGACCGAGCCCACTTTCGCGCAGGACGGTGTCGAGTCCTCCGATGTGCTCAGCTTCATAGTGGGTGACAAAGACGGCATCCAGCCGGGTGATGCTGGCTGGCCAGGCGCGGTGCAATTCGGCATGGCTTGCGCCCGTATCGAATAAGACGGCGGAATCGCCGCCGGTAGTGACGAGATAAGCATTGGCCACTCCCACGCCGTAAGGCATCCGCAACGGGTGCAGCCGGAATGGCAGCCGGCCGGCTTCCGGACTGGGGTATTGTCCTTGGGCCAGGGCGCAGAGACCAACCTCGTTTAAATGCAGCACGCCGGCCAGACGACCGAGCTCGGAGGTGGTCAGCTCCGAGCGGTAATCGAGTGCGTCCTTGATCCTGCCCAGCTCGACCCCCGCAGTGGTCGCGACCATTTCCAGACCAAGACCGACATGCCGGATAGCCTTTTCCAGGACATCACCGAGTTCGTCCTCCAGCGCGGGCATTGTCGCATTCATGGGCATACCGGGAGAAAATGAATTCCATTTTACGGGGGAATGCCACACGTTTCCGCGCATGGATGCCGTGCAACAGGAAGTTATCGACATTTTCACCCGCACCCGGGCGCTGCTGCAGGGGCATTTCGTCCTCCGCTCCGGGCTGCACAGCGGGCATTTCTTTCAGTGCGCACAGGTCTGTCAATACATGCCCGAGGTCGAGCGGCTGGGGGCGCTGTTGCATGCCTGTTTGCGCGGGCTGCAATTCTCCACGGTGCTGGCGCCGGCGATGGGCGGGCTGGTCATCGGGCAGGAGGTGGCCCGGCGCGCGCAGTGTCGTTTCATTTTTCCCGAGAAGGAAAACAACGCGCTGGTGCTGCGGCGCGGATTCATGATCACCCCGGGTGAGAAAATCCTGGTGGTGGAGGATGTCATCACCCGCGGCGGCCGCGTGCAGGAATGCCTCGACATCATCCGGCGCGCCGGCGGCGAATGCGCGGGCGTGGCCGTGCTGGTCGACCGTAGTGCCGGGCAGGTGAAGTTTTCCGTGCCGCTGTGGTCGCTGCTCGAAATGAGCTACCCCACCTACCCCGCCGACCGGTTGCCCGAATCGCTGGCCAAGCTGCCGGCAACGAAGCCGGGAAGTTGAGCCCCTGGCCAGGAAGAACGGCGCACCAGGGATGTGCCGTCAAAATCGGCGAACCACCGCTACTACCCGCGCGCGGCGAAAAACAAGTAGCGGTAGACGCCGCGGTAATAGATATATGCCATGTTCCGGGCGTTGGGCCGGATGGCACCCTTGGCCGCAGTGAGATCCTTCACCGGCACGCGGTTGATCTGCAGGATGACGGCTCCCACTGGAAAGACCTCGGTATAGCGCGACTGCGGAGTGATACTGGTGATGACGAGGCCG
Organism: Opitutaceae bacterium; assembly: GCA_023269565.1. Lineage (GTDB taxonomy): Bacteria > Verrucomicrobiota > Verrucomicrobiia > Opitutales > Opitutaceae > JAHFTD01. The sequence continues at coordinate 13,856 of JAHFTD010000020.1, forward strand.
TTGATGTCGTCCTCGATCCGCAGCTCGCGCCGGATGTCATCATTCAACAGCGATACGCTCACGCCGGGGAGCAGTTCTCCGTCGGAGCCGTTCCCTTCCTCAAGTTGGCCCAGCGTTGCCTCGGTGGTGAGCGGCTTGCCGTCGCGCAGGTAGGCGATCTTCACCTTGGTGCCGGGCGGTGTCTGGGCGATCAGGAAACGCAGGTCGTCACGCGTGGCGATGGCTTTGCCATCGATAGCGGTGATGACATCCTCGCGTTTAATACCGGCCTTGGCCGCGGGACCGTTGGCGGGATTGATCTGCGTGACGACGACACCTTTGACGTCGGGTTTCAAGCTGAGCGCCTCCTGCCAGGAGGTGTCGAGCGGCTCGGTCGAGACTCCGAGGTAGCCGCGCGTGACGGTGCCGGTCTCGACGAGACTGGTCAGGATGCTGCGGGCGAGGTTGATCGGGATGGCGAAGCCGATGCCGATGCTGCCCTGGTTGTTGGAGATGATGGCGGAGTTGATGCCGACCACGCGGCCCTTGGTGTCGATCAGGGCGCCCCCGGAGTTGCCGCGGTTGATGGCGGCATCGGTCTGGATGAAGTCCTCATAGCCGGCCACCTCGTCAAGGATCCCCACGCGTCGGCTCTTAGCCGAGACGATGCCCATGGTGACTGTCTGCCCGACGCCCAGCGGATTGCCGATGGCAAAGACCACATCGCCGACGCGCAGCTTGTCGCTGTCGGACAGAGTGGCCGCCGGTAGATTTCCCGCGTCGATCTTGATGATGGCGATGTCCGTCTTCGGGTCAGTGCCGATGACCTTGGCAATCAGTTCGCGATCATCATTAAGAAGGACCTTCAGTTCCTCGGCCTCTTCGACAACGTGGTTGTTAGTCAGAATGTAACCGTTGGCGGAAATGATTACCCCGGAACCGAGGCCGCTGAGGCGCTGCTCGCGGCCCTGCACGTTGCCAAACATGTCGCGAAAGATCTGCGGCACCTGCTCACGGACAATCTTGGTCGAATAGACCGACACGACGGCAGGGCGGATGCCCTCCAGCACGTCAGCATAACTGGCAATCGCCGGTGCGCGGCCATCGGTGACCGGGGTGGGATCGACCTTAATATCCGGTTTGCTGCGTTCAATCTTGTCGCGGGCGGCACCAAGGAATAGCAGCGAAACACCAAGGAGGCCACTGGCGGCAAGGATGGCAAATAGCTTGTTTCTCATGTGGAAAAAGAGGCGATAAGCAGACAATGACCCGCAGTGGCGGTTCCGCAACCTCACTCAAAAACCCTTGATTTTGAAGAGACTGGTGACGCTCTCGTTGCTGTTAATGCGCAGGATGGCCTCGCCAAGCAGCGGAGCGATGTTCAGCACGGTGATTGGCAGGCCGCGCGGGTCGACAGGGACGGAATTGGTTGTGATCAGTTCGTCGATCACGCCGGACTTTAACCGCTCGTAGGCGATGTCATTCAACACACAATGACTGACGGCAGCGCGAATGCTGGTGGCCCCATTTTCACGGAGAATCTTGGCGGCAGCGGTGAGCGTGCCCGCAGTCTCGGTAATGTCGTCGACGAGGAGAACGTCGCAGCCCGCAACATCGCCGACGATACTGATGGCCTCAACCGTGGTGGCGCTGGTGCGGCGTTTGGCCACCATGCCAATGGAGGCGCCGAGCACATCGGCATAGGCCGCAGCCATCTTCATGCCCCCGACGTCGGGCGAGCAGACCACGAGCTTGTTGCTGCGCTTAGTGGCCAAGTATTGGAAAAGGACGGGCGAGGCGTAGAGGTGGTCGACGGGGATGTCAAAAAATCCCTGAATCTGCTGGCTGTGGAGATCCATCGTCAGCACGCGGTTCGCGCCGGCGGCGACCAGCAGGTTGGCGACGAGCTTGGCGGTGATGGGAACGCGGGGCTGGTCCTTGCGATCCTGCCGGGCGTAGCCGTAGAACGGCACCACTGCGGTGATACGGTGCGTCGACGCGCGGCGGGCGGCATCGATCATGATCAGCAATTCCATCAGGTGATGGTTGGTCGGCGGGCAGGTCGACTGGATGATGAAGACATCCGCGCCGCGGATGTTCTCATTGATCTTTACGAACGATTCGCCATCCGGGAAACAGTTGACCGTGGCCTCTCCGAGCGGGGCACCGATGCTCCTGCATATTTCCTCCGCCAAAGGGCGGTTGGATGATCCGGAAAAGATTTTCAGCCTCGTGTCCCTCATATCGCGGCTTGAGTAATGGAGAACGGGAAGCCCGGGAAGATTATTCTGGTTTTTTCTCCAGTGCCGCCACGCGCTTGAAGAGGTCGGGCAGCCTCTGGTGCAGGACCGCCAGGCGGCGCTCCAGCATAAAGGGGATGGCGGGGGTGCCGTTTACATAAGCCCCGGCCGGGACATTCGAGGTGACGCCGGCTCCACCCCCGACCTTGCTGCCCTTGGCGAGAGTGATGTGGCCGCCGAGACCGGCCTGGCCGCCCATGATGACATAGTCCTCCAAAGTGGTGCTGCCCGAGATGCCGACCTGCGCACAGAGGATGCAATGCCGGCCGATGACCACGTTGTGGGCGATCTGCACCAGGTTGTCGATCTTGGTGCCCTCCCCCACCATGGTCCGGCTGAAGCGGGCGCGATCAAGGGTGGAGTTGGCTCCGATCTCGACGTCATCGCCAATGACGACCGTGCCAATCTGCGGGACTTTTTCATGGCGACCCTGGACAAATTCATAACCGAAGCCGTCGGAGCCGATGACCACGCCGGGCTGGAGCCGCACGCGGTTGGCCAGGGAACAGGTTGAGGCGATCAAGCAGCCGGGCATCACGAAGCAGCCTTTGCCGATGCGGGCATCGCGACCGACAAAGACCGAGGCCTGCAGCACACTGCCGGCACCGACCGACACGCCGTCCTCGATCACGCAGAACGGGCCGATGTGCGCGGTGGGGTCGATGAGGGCGGTCGGCGCCACGATTGCGCTCGGATGGATGCCGGCCGGCGGCTTGGGCCAAAGGGTTGACTCGATGCGGGCGCAAACTTTGGCCAGCGCGACCGAGGGATTGTCGACGTAAAGGAAAACCTGCCCGGCCCGGGGTTCGCCCGGGTAGTCTGGCGGCAGCAGCAGCACCGTGGCCAGCGAGTCAGCAACCTGCGCCTTATATTTCGCGTTGCCGAGGAAGGACAGGTCGCCGGCCCGTGCCGTCGTGAGCGAGGCAATGTCGCCGATGGTGCGCGTGGTTGTGCCGGCGGTGCGTTGGGCGCCGACGATGACGGCAATCTCAGCGGAGGTGTAAGCGACCTGCATGGCGACAAAAAAGCCCTGTTCTGTCGAACAGGGCTTGGCAAGATTTCTTACGGTTTCTTGGGTTCGGTCTTGGCCGGCGTAACGTTGGGGACCGTGAATTGGGCCGGGGCGTTGCTGCCCGCCGGTGGCGTGGACGAAGGAGCCGTGGGGGCTGGCGCAGTGGGGGCCGGCGGACGATCCTTGTTTATCTCCTGCATCACCTCATCGGTGATGTCATAAGCTGGATCGGAATAGACGATCCCGGGAATGCCGAGCATAGTGGGGCCGGAGCGATCGAGAACCAGCGTGGCGCCCTTGCGCTTGGCCATGTCGACGACCACCTTGGCGATTTCCTCCAGGAGGACATCGCGGTGGTTCTTGATGCGCTGCTGCAAGGAACGCTGCGTGCTGTTGCGGAAATTCTGGGCATCGGCCTGGCGTCGCTGGAAGTCTTCCAGTTTCTTCTGCGCTTCGCTCTCAGCCTTGCCGCGTGCATCGGCCGTCAGGACGGTATTCTTGGATTGCTCCAGCAATTCCTTATACTGATCAGCGACGGCCTGCATCTGTTTGTTCATTTCGTCCAGCTGCTCCTGGGCCTTCTGGGCGACGTCATTGAACTTGGCGTTGATTTCCTCCGTCTTATAATGCTTGTCGAACAGCGACATCATGTCGACCACGACTAGCTTGACGGCGGGTTGGGCTTGGAGCGCAGCGGTAAATGTGCCGAGCGCAACCAAACCAAGGAGGAGACGGATGATATTATTCATGGATATAGTGGTGAATCAGAAACGAGTGCCGAAGGAGAAATTAAACTGACTGCCCTTATCGTTAAACTTATCCCCGCGGAGGGGAATACCAAAATCCAAGCTTAAGGGTGCGCCGGCGACAAAAAGGCGAAGACCAAATCCGAAATTGTCGTTGTAATTGGCGGGACTAAAATCATAGGAATCGGAATTCACGAAGCCCGCATCATAAAATATTGCAAACCTGATGGGCTTTACCACGTCGATAGAGTATTCGGCGCTGAAGAAGCCGTAAGTCTTGCCACCCAGCGGTTCGCCCGCGCTGTCTTTTGGACCGACGGTGCGAAATTCAAAACCCCGCAGGGTCTGGGGTCCACCCAGAAAATAACGATCAAAGAAAGGCACAGTGGAGCTTCGCCCAAAATTCTCAACCACGCCACTTCGGGCAATCAAGGCTAATACCTGATTCTGGAAGCTGAACACTGGATAGAATTGCGAGCCGCGCGCTTCGATCCGGTAATAATTCACATCCCCGCTAAGCGGCCCACCCGCCAGTTCGGTGATAAACTCGATGCGATTGCCCCGGGTGGTATTGATGATCTTGTCGCGGAAGTCCCGCAAGAGAGAGAAACTGAGTTTGGAAACACTGGTCTGCCCTGCCAAGGCGATGATCTGAGGCGGAGCAGTCGCGCTGACATTGCGCACGTCCACCACCTCGTTGGTATAAGTCAACGTGCCCTCGATGTAACCGAAGAGGCGTTTGCGGGCGTAAATCTGCCCGCCGGTGCGGATTTCCTCGTAGAACGCACTGTTGTATTCAGAGGTGGTGCGGAATATCTGGAAGCCCAAGGCCAGTTCCTTTTCAAGAAACCAAGGCTCCTCGAACGCCAAGATAATTTCGCTTGATTGGGAACCCAACTGAAGGCGAAGGCGGAATTTCTGTCCGTCGCCTTGAAAGAAAGATCGCCGGTTAAAAAGATCGAAATTTGACTGGGTCAGTTCGGTGAAAATCACCGCCTTTTCCAAGGAGCTGAACCCGGCACCGAACGTAAGGTTGCCGGTGCGGGCCTCCTTGACGGCAATCTTGAGATTCCGTCGGCCGGGAATGTTGGTGGATTCCGGAGTGATGTTTACATCATCAAAAAACCTCGTGTTCTCAAGGCGTGCCTTACTGGCTTTCATGCGGAGCGTGTCAAAGACATCACCAGGGCCGAGGACAAGTTCCCGGATGATCACTATGCTTTTGGTTTTGGTATTGCCCTCGATCTTGATGGACTCGACTTGGAATTTCTCATTTTCCTCGATCGCATACTCCAGATCTATGTTGCTGGTCTGCAGGTTCGGCTTGCGGATGAGGCGGACGCGAGTGTCGAGATACCCGCTGCGCCCGTAAAAATCCTCAATCGTCTCGACATCTTTGTCGAGTTTAGTGGGCACGAAGACCGATCCTGTTCTCTGCCGGGGAAGCTGGCGCAGCAGCCCCTCGGGATAAAGTTTATTGCCGGAGAAGGTGATCGTGCCGACCCGGTAGCGGCGGCCTTCAGTAATCCGGATAGTTATCGCTAGCTTCCCGGAGCTTGGGTAATCGAAGGAAATCTTGTCCTCGGCGATTTCAACGTCGAGAAAACCACGCTCCTTGTAGTAATCGCGAAGTTTGCCGAGATCCTCCTCGAATTTATCGTCCTTGAACCGGCCGCTGCCCGTCAGCCAGGAAAATAGATGCCATACCGAAGTTTCCATCTCCTTCCGCAATTTGCGCTTCTTGATATGGTCGTTGCCGATGAATTTGACCGCCGTAATTCTCACTTTGGCTCCCTCCCGAATCTTGAAAAGGGCAGAACCGAATCCCGTGCTGCGGTTGCGGTCCACACTGTAGGTGACCTGAGTCTGGTTGTAGCCTTCCTTCTGATAATACTCCTTGATCTTCTCGGCGTCCTCCTTGATCTGCCGTTCGTCCAGTGCGCCGTTTTGAGTCGTCTTGACCTCCTTCAACAATCGCTTGGTTTTCACCGACCGATTGCCTTCAAAGCGGATTGCCAGCACCCGATACTTCGGGGTCACCTCCACAATCAGATTGACCGCATTCCCGGGCAGGGTCTCGCGCTTGACCTCGATAAATTCGAAGAGCCCGGTTTTGTAAAGCGTGCGAATATCACGATCAATCAGGGCATCGTCCAGATCGGTGTTTTCGCGCACCGCCATGTTGGCGCGGACGATCTGCTCGTTCACATTCGACGTCCCAATGAACTTTATCGTGACTGCCTGAATCCTGTAGACCGTTCCTTGCTGGGCCTGAGGCGTGGTCGGCCCCGTCTGGCCATAGCCATCGAGCAGGGTCAAAAGCAGGAAACCTATGCCAATAAAAGTCCGGATCAGCAGCTTACGGAGTAAAGTTTTCAAAGCGTGTAATTTCTTGAAGGAAAGTTAGTTTCAAATCTCCTACCGGCCCGTTGCGCTGCTTGGCAACGATTAAATCCGCCGCCCCGGTGGCAGTCTGGAATTTTTCATCGGAATCCTTGGGGCGGGATAGCATGAGAACGACGTCGGCATCTTGCTCGATGGAGCCGGACTCCCGCAAGTCCGATAAGCGCGGCGCGCGGTTTTCCTTCTCCGAGGAGCGGTTGAGCTGGCTTAGGACTATGACCGGCAGATCAAGTTCCTTGGCCATAGCCTTTAATCCGCGCGAGACCTCCGCCACCTGTTGTTCGCGCGGCGCGCGCGAGTCGGTGCCGCTGACCAGCTGGAGATAGTCGACGATGATCAGGCCCAGTTTCCGCCGCGAATAGATGCGCCGGGCCTTCGCCCGCATTTCCATGATGGTAAGATTGCTCGAGTCGTCGATGAGGATTGGTGCTTTCTTGAATTCCTCGGCGGCCTGGCCGAGCGCATTGACCTCGCGACCGTCGCGACTGACGAGGCCATCGCGCAGCAGCTTGATGTTCACGCGGGCGCGCGAGCAGAGCATGCGAAGCGCCAGTTGCGAAGAGCCCATTTCAAGGGAAAAGACCAGCGTCGGCACAGGCTCGGCCTTGCCGGCCTTTGGCAGTGCGGCCGCCTCAGCCACATTGAGTGCCAGGCTCGTCTTGCCCATTGAGGGGCGGGCGGCGACGACGATCATTTCCTGCCGCTGGAAACCAAAGGTCATTGCATCGAGATCCTTGAAGCCCGACGTCACGCCCGTCAGCTCGCCTTTTTTCATGAGCAGCTTGGCGATGACGGTGTTGGCTTCCTTGACGGCGTCCTTGATCTCCTCAGCGCTGTCGCTTACCCGGTCCTGCGTGACCTTGAAGAGGTCCTGCTCCACCTTGTCGACGAACTCCTCCAGCCCGCCGGTGAAACTGTAGCACTGCTCGACCGCACCAGTGGCGGTCTTGATCAGCTCGCGGAGCAGGTGCTTCTCGCGGACCTTTTCGATAAAGTAACCGGCATGCGCGGTCGTGGGAATCTTGCCCGTGACCTGCATGAGGTAGGCAAACCCGCCGACGGCGTCGAGCTGGCGGCGCGTTTTCAGCTCCTCCGCGAGCACCTCGATGGTGACGGGCGGGCTTTTCTGGTAAAGCTCGACGATAGTCTGGAACAGCAGCCGGTTGGCCGGCGAGTAAAAGGCATCGGCGGTTACGCGCGACTCTAGGCAGCGTGCAATGGTATCGCTGCCGTCGAGCAGGCAGCAGGCAATAACGTGCTCCTCCGCCTCGGCGCTGTGCGGTGGTGAGCGGTCAGGTGGGGCAGACGCGGCGTTTTGCTCGTCCGCAGGTCTACCGCGCCGAGGAGAAGCCGTGGTTTGCGCCATGTCCGGACGGTGGAGTCGTGACGCGAGGCGTCAGGACTGCGCGGGTTCGATCGGATTCTCGGAAACCACGTCGAACGTCAGTTCGACGCTGACCTCGGGGTGCAGGCGGATCTTCACCTCGTGCTTGCCCAGAGTCTTGACCGGCTGGCCGAGGTGGATGCGCCGCTTCTCGACGTTGATGCCGGCTGCCGCGAGCTTTTCGTGGATGTCGTTCGCGGTTACGGCGCCGAAGAGCTTGCCGCCTTCGCCGGTTTTGACGGCAAAGGCGATGGCAGTCTTTTCGATCTGCTTGGCGAGTGCCGAGGCGCCGTCGAGCTCCTTGGCCTCGCGGGCGGTGCGGGCCTTCTTGAGGGCCTCGACGCGTTTGCGGTTGGCTTGGGTGAGCGGCATCGCCATGCCCTGCGGCAGGAGATAATTGCGGGCATAGCCGGCGCGGACCTTTACCTGGTCGCCTTCGGCGCCAAGGCCGTCGACCGGCTTGAGGAGGAGAACTTCGTGGTTAGCCATGACTGGAGTGAGTTGGGATTATTGAAATGGATGGGGAGCGAACTGGCTCAGAACGGCACGTCCTCGTCGAGATTTTCCTGCGCCGCCGCGGGAGCGGCCGGGGCGGCGGGCTTGGGGGCGCTGCGGGGCGCAGGGGCAGAGTAGCGGGATTCGCCGCCCTCGCCGCCGGCCGCACCGGCACCGGCGTCGCCGCGGCCGCTGCCAAGAAACTGGAAGTTCTCGAGGACAACCTTCATGCGGCTGCGCTTTTCCTTGGTGTTCTTGTCCTCCCACTGGTCGAGGCGGAGCCGGCCCTCGACGAAGAGCGGACGGCCCTTCGTGCAATACTTGGAAATGTTCTCGCCGGACTTGCCCCAAGCCTCGATGTCGACGTAGGTCACCTCTTCGCGGTCGGCGCCGGAGTCGTCGCGGAACTTGCGATTGACCGCCAGGGAGAACTGGCAGATGGCGGTGCCCTTCGGCGTGACCCGGAGTTCCGGGTCGCGCGTGAGGTTGCCGATGAGCATTACTTTGTTGAGGTTGGCCATGGGGAGGGGCGGCGCGTCGGGGAAGCGGTCAGGCGTTCTCGACGAGGGCGCGGTAGACGTTGTCGTTCAGGCGCAGGCGCTCATGCAGCTGGGCGGCGGCGCCGGCGGGGGCGGAGAAATCCATCTGGACGTAGACGCCGGAGGGAAACTGATCGTCGGGAATCCGGGCGAAGTCCCGGCGGCCGATATTTTCGACGGCCTTGACCTCGCCGTGCACGGCGGTGATTTCTTTTTTGACGCCCTCGATGATCGAGTCGACGGAGTCTTCTTTGCCGCGGTTGTCGAGGATGAAGGTGGCGCGGTAATTACGTTTGGTCGGTTTCATTGCGGTTTCTGCGGTTGAGAGTATTCATGGCCCGGGCGTAGCCGCTGTCGAGCAGCAGACGGAGGCCGTCCACGAAAGTGGTTAGTTGTTGGTCGATGATTGATTGTTCGATGGGAGAGAATTTTCCGAGCACGAAGTCCTTGAGGTCCATGTCCGCCGGACGCGCGGTGCCAATGCCAAGACGGTAGCGGAGGAAACCGCCGCCGAGGTGCTCGAGCAGGCTGGTAACGCCGTGGTGGCCGCCGGCGCTGCCGCGCACGGAGACCTTCACGCGGCCGAGATCGATCGTAAGATCGTCGTGGACGGCGATGAGCGAGGCCACAGGAACCTTGTGGAAATCGAGCAGCCGGCACAGGGCGCGGCCGCTGTCGTTCATGAAGGTCAGCGGCTTCACCAAGAAGCGCGTGACGCCGGGCCGGACATCCCAACGGGCAATCTGGGCCTCGAAGCGCGAATTGCTTTTCCACGCGAGGCCCTGGGCGGCGGCGAGCGCGTCAACCACGGCGAAGCCAAGGTTGTGGCGCGTGCCGGCGTATTCCCTGCCGGGGTTGCCCAGTCCAGCGATGAGCGTAACGGACATGTCTCAAAGAACGTAGTGCCAGGGCGGCCCGCCCGTGAAACGGAGAGGCCGCGGTAAAATTTATTTCTTGGCGGGAGCGGCCTTCTTGTCGCCGGCAGGAGCCGCCGTGGAAGCGGCGGCCTTGGCGTCGCCCTTGGCGGGAGTGGCACCGGGTTTGGCGGCTTCGCCAGCCGCGGGAGCAGTGGCACCGGCCGCTGCGCCCTCGACGGCCACCGCGCCCTCGACGGCCACCGCGCCCTCGACGGCCACGGGGGTGGCGACGACTTCCTCGGCAGGCGGCTCAACGCAAAGCACCACAGCCTGGCTCTTGTCGTCCATGAACTCTACGCCGGAAATCGGCTTGAGCTCGCCGACGTGAATGGCTTCGCCGACCTTCAACTCGGTAACGTCGACCTCGATGAACGCGGGAAGATCTTTGGGTAGGCAGCGAATGCGCAGGCGGTGGGAGGCGGTCTCGAGGATGCCGCCTTCGTTTTTGACGCCACTCGACTCACCGGTGAGGTGCACCGAAATGTTTATGACCATCTTTTCGTTTTCCTTTACCTCCTGAAGATCGAGGTGCAGGTAGCGGTCGGTGATGGGATCACGCTGGATTTCCTGCAGGAAGGAGAGCGCGGTGGCGCCAGCATCACGCTGCAACTCAATGAGCGCGGCGCGACCGGCGATTTCCTTAAGCAGCTTGGTGAACTCAGGCGCGCTGACGGCCAGGGTCTCGGGCTTGGTGTGCTTGCCGTAGAGGATGGCCGGGATTTTCTGGGCCTTGCGCAGGCGGCGCGACGCGCTGCGACCAGTGCCCTCGCGGGGCGCAACAGTTAGGTTGTATTTCTTCATGGTTTCGTTCCCCCTGTGACTCCGGAATTAGAGGCAGGCGTAGTAGAAAAGAGTTGAAAGTTGAAGGGGCCAGCTGAACCGATGCAACTAAATCTTTCACACCGGGGAGGAATAGTTGGTTTTTACAAGAGACCGATGTTGACAAGGAGAAATACCGGCCTCTTTTTGGCCGTTCTTTGCGCCACTGCCCGGTAGCTCAGTGGCAGAGCAGGTGACTGTTAATCACTTGGTCGCTGGTTCGATCCCAGCCCGGGCAGCCATTCAGAGCTAATTGCTGAAGTGCTGGTTGCAGGAAGAAATGAAGCCCTAGCAATTGTGCGTTTGCTCCGGAATTTTAGCGAATCGACGGAAATGAAGCTCTCGTATAGCCTGTTTCATCGCGTATGTGTCGTCTAACTCCCGTGCTCAGATACACGCACCGCAGAACCGGCTAGGTCATCGATCAGATCGTTAACTTGAAGTGCGACAGAGCTGACGTGCTTGGCCTACATGCTTGTCATTGGATTCACATTCGTGGACTAGGATTAGGGTCAAACAACCAGCGCCGGAGTCGCCGGTATCGCTCGATTGGGTGGCTCGAAAACTTGAGTCCGGTCACTGTGGCGTGGGCAATCCAGCGCCTCCCCTGCTTCACCATCAAATGCTCGGCAATGTCGTGGCCGCGACCCGCTTCATTGCCGATTCCGCTTACCGCCCGAGGTATTTGTCGCGGCCGCGGACGAGCGCCTCCATCTTCCGGTCAGCGACCGAGCGCTTGAGCATCCAGAAGCCGCAATCGGGGTGCACCCACTTTACGCGGCCCGGACCCGTCTTCTTCTCGACGGCGGCGATGCGAGACGCGATTTCGTCGGGCGTCTCGATGTGGTTGACCTTGATGTCGACGACACCGATGCCGAGGGAGATCTTCTTGTCGATCTGCTTGAGCGCGTCGATGTCGGCGGCCGGGCGGTGCGCCAGCTCGAGCACGAGGTGGTCGCAGTGCAGGGCGTTGAGAAACTTGAGCAGCTTGCTCCAGCGGCCGGCTTGGATGGTCTGGCCGCCGTAGTTGCCGAAGCAGAAGTGCACGGCGCGCTCCGTGCCGGGGCTGATGGCGTCGAGCACTCGGTTCATCGCCTCGGCCGCGAGCGGGCCGTCGGCTGGGTTGCCAGGAATGTTGGCCTCGTCCACCTGCACGCAGGCGGCCGGCAGCCCGGGCATCTGCGTGGCGATGACGTCGGCGACGGCGATGGTGAGGTCGGCAAAGTTGCGGTAGTGGTGGTCGAGCAGCGTGCGCGAGAGCATGTAAGGGCTCGTGACGGTGAACTTGAACGGCCCGCCGGCGACGGCGGCAGCGCGCTGGCAGTCGGCCAGCAGGTTGAGCGAACCCTCGCCGAGCGGGCCGGTGACGACCCCCGCGGGCTTGCGGCGGAAGCTCATCGGCGAGTGCCGCGCGAATTCCTCGGTGATGGAACGGCCGACTACTGACGAAATGTTCGCCATCGGACGGATAAAATACTCGATCATGCCGTTCGTGTCGGGGTGGTTGACGTCGAAGCGGTAGAGTTCGCCGTCCGTCGGCAGGTCGATGCCGGCCTGGCGCTGGAGGTCAAACACCACGCGGGTGGCGTCGATCACGCCCTGCTCGCTCGGCAGCGCGGCCAGCCAATCCGGCACGGGATAGGAGCCGACGGTCGTCGTGAGGATGCGCGGCGACTTCGGGATGCCGGCCACGGCGGGCTTTGCGGACTTAACCGACGGCGCGCGCGCGGCGGCGGCGGCCACGGCGCGGCCGGGCTTCGCAGCAGGAGCGTTCACGGGATGGTTAACGGGGGGGCAGGATTCGCACATGAGAGGGTTGGAGTTGGGTGTTAAATTCAGGCGTGGGTGTCGGCGGTCAGCCAGCGGCGGAGTTGCTTCTGGAAGGTGTTGGCCAGGGTGTCGCCGGGCATCACCAGCACGCCCCACCCGCCACGCACGGGATTGATGGGCACCTCGCGCGGCACCTGCATTTCACACATGCCGCGGTCCTCGTCGAGCACCTTGATGGCGAATTCGATCTGCGCCTCCGGTGGCGGGCCCTTGAAACCCGGCGAAATCGCGAGCGACCAGAAGCACGTGCAGCTCTCGCGCGTGTTCGGCGACGGGATGTGAACGAGCACGCGCTCGTCGCCGTCGTGGAAGCTCTGCCGGACGGTCGTGAAATTGGGCAGGTAGCCGCGCTGCATGCGGTGGTGCGCGCTCTGGAGCTTGCCGGGCAGCTCGTGCGTCGATTGCAGCGCGGGGAACGGCGCGTCCATCTGGTAGCCGCCGTCTGGGGTGACCTTGATATCCATCCCACGGATACGCGGGTCGGCCGAGGCGCCGAGCGTGCCGCTGTGGGCGAAGGCGAAGTGCGACATGTCGAGGTAGTTCTCGACCTCGCGCCGCCAACCGGCGGCGAAGGCCATTGGCGGGCCCATCCGGTAGGTCCAGCGCGGATCTTCGAACTCCGGCACCGCGGGCAGCTCATGCAACTGGCCGTTGAGCAGAGGCGTCGCCTCCAGCTTCACCCAGACGAAACCGTAGCGCTCCTGCACCGCGTAGACATTCAGGTGCGACAGCGCCTGCTTCTCAGCGTTCGGCTCGAGCAGCGAGGGAATTGACTGGCACGCGCCGCCGGCATCGAACCGCCAGCCGTGATACGGGCACATGAGTTCGTCGTCGCGGATGCAGCCTTGGGAGAGACGCGCGCCCTTGTGCGGGCAGGCCGTGTCCGCGGCAAGCACCCTGCCGCTGGCAAATCGGGCAATAACCAGCGCGGTTTCGAGCAGGGTGTAACCGGTGACCCGACCCGGCGGCAGGTCAGCCGAATTTGCCACCGGTTGCCAGGTGCGGCGCAACGAGCTGAAAACAACGTTCTCGGTCAGGGTCATGGGGTGTGAGACAAGATAGCAGGTTTCACATGCGGCGTCATGGCACCTTAGGCAATGGGTCTTGGCATATCGGGCGATTGGTGTCACGCCTACGGTCGCATGTTTGACCCTCGCGCCCTCCGGCCCATCGCGGTGAAGTTTCCCGCCACGGGCATCTTTGTGCTCGAGAGCCACCACACCCGCGGTTTCCGAATGGAGCCGACTCGGGCTGACTACCTCAAGCTCATCCAGCCGTTCGCCGGCGCCGGCTGGCTCGTTCGCGCCGGGTGGCGCGTGCCGCTCCGACCGGGAGATGTCGTGCTCGTGCCCGCGGGCGAGCGGCATCATCTCGAGGACGACGGCGCACGGCCACTGAGCCTTTATGCGCTGTGCGTGGCCGCGCACGCGCTCACCTCTGCCCCCGGCACAACGTTCGAGGCCTACCGTCATTTCCCTGCGCCGCCATGGGGTGGGGAATTTCGCGGGCTCATCCGGCACCTGCTGCACGAGCAGACCCTCGCCCGGCCCGGTGCTCAGCTGATGATGCTCGGCCTCGCCTGGCAGGCCCTCGGCCATGTCGCTCGCGCCGCCGGTGGCCACCAGCCTGCGCGCACCGAACGCGCTGACCTGCCCGCCCGCGCCCGCGTCACTGCCTACGCCGAGGAACTCGCCCGCACCTTCTATCACCGGCAATCCGTGGATGACGCCGCAACGGCGCTCGGCTTGAGCCGCCGGCATTTCACCCAGCTGTTCCGCGAGATTACCGGAGAGTCGTGGCTGGTGACATTGCAACGTCATCGTCTGGTCCATGCGCGCCGTCTCCTGCGCGAGACCGGTCGTTCCGCAACCTCCATCGGATACGAATGCGGCTTCGAGGACAGCACGACCTTCTACCGCACCTTCAAGGCCGCAGAGGGCATAAGCCCGCTCGCCTGGCGCAACGCGCCGGGACGTTGAGCCGGGATCAGACAGTTCGAATGTAGGACAGGATCAGTGTTCCCGCCCACAGCTACGCGCCGCCGGCCCCAGCGCCAGTAGATGGCCTCGAGCACGCCGAACTGATCTGTGAGCAGGCCCTCGTAGCCACAGGGCCGGTCGTCCCAGTAGCGCCAGTCGACCCCGCTCTGGTTGCCGCCGAATACCCGCGCCTCGGCGAGACCCGCGCACAACCGCGCGAGCATTGCGTCCGCCTCGCGCGGCAGGCCGCAATGGTAGAGTGCCATCACGAAGTGCCGCGTCTGCGAATGTGTGCGCCCGCCGTTCTGGTAGTAGCCGAAGGGATAGCCCTGGATGATTTCCGCGAGGTCGCAATCCGGGATGGGCCGGAGGTTGCCCGGCAGGCCGAGCGCGGCGTCGGGCAGCCCGGCTTGCTTCGCCTCGGCCAGCAGCCGGAGCAGAATAGCGCGGCCTTCCTCCGGTGAGAGCAGGCCCGCCGCAATGGCCGCGCCGTTCACCGGTAGAAAGGCGTAGTCATGCAACTTGTCCTCGCGACATCGCCAGCCGGCGAGCCAGCCCGTGGCCTCGTTCCAGAACGTGTCGCGGTAATTCGCCCGCAGCCAGTCGGCCCAGTGCGCGAGCTCGGCCGCCCTGTCCATTTCCCCGAGCCGCCTCAGGCCGGCGACGAGGGCGAGCAGCGCGCCGTAGAGGGTCGCATTCGCGAAGGCGTCTTTCCAGCCGAACGAGATGACGTCGAACCAGCACGTGCTCCACTGCTTCGTGCCGCTGACGCCCGTGCGGTGCAGACTCTCGATCAGGCCGTCGCCATCGAGGTCGCGCGCGCGCGCGGCGTCGAGCTTCTGGAGAATGGCGGGCCGGAACGCGCGATACCACGCGGGCGTCGCGCCGTGGCGGAGAAATTCACCCAGGCCGCGCAGGGCGGAGGCACCCGTCTGGAGATACTCGTCATCCGCGTCATGCGAGGAGCCGTCTTGCAGCAGGCGGCCCGCTGCGTAGCCCGGCCCGCCGGTCAGCCAGCGCTCGAGCGAGTGCCGGAGAAACTCCGTCGCCGGCAACCCGGGCAGCACGTCGCCCTGCGGCCGCGCCACCGCCGCCCACGTGTCCATGCAGATTGGGCAGTGCATTGACGCGCCGTTGTTGCTGAGCGTCGCCGTGTCCGCGCGGAAGGTCAGCGCCGTCCACTGCGTGCGGGCGAGCGCACGTTTTACCACAGTTGGCGCTCCGGGGCGTAAGAGTGCGGTCGGGCGCTTCGGTGTCAGCGTGAAATCCGCCCGGTGCGTGCCGGCGGGCAGGCGGTAAAGTCCCTCGGCTGTGCGTTCCTCGCCGACCTTCAGCTCCAGAGTGTTCAGGTCGTGGGAGCGGAAGCAGTCGCTCCGCGCCCAGCCGGTCGGCGAGGATGACTTGATCTCCCAGCTCCCGAAACCCGGCAGCGTGAGCAAGGCCGGCAACGCCACCGCGCCCGACTCACCGTCTTGCAGCAGACGGCCGAGCACTTGCGAAGGCGCCACGCTGTTGCGCAGCCCGATGGCCCACGTCGCGCTGTGCCATGCGTGGGTAACCTTCTGCGCGGAGCGTTCGGCCCGCAACCGGAGGCCGCGGGCGGTGACAGTCCAGATCAGCCGGTAGTGCTGGCCGTCCGCGGTGAAATCATAACGCACTCGACCGCCCTTCACTTCCGTCGTGCCCTCGAGGACGCAGCGCACGGACGGCGTCAGGACCGGCGCCGCGCCGACAGGGTGCAGTTGCGGGCCCTGGTGAAAAAGCGGCGGACACACCGCGAGGACGTTCCGGCCGGCATTCGCCGCGTCTTCGATGTTCAAGCCGAGATGAGAGAAACCCGGGCGTCCGAGCGAAAAGCCCACCGCGAAGTTCTTGGCCACATATCTCACCTGCCCATCGCGGCACAGGGCGCGCACGCCGGTGGGCAGGCGTGCGAGGTCAACCATCCTGGTCTCGAGGAGACGTTCGTGGCGCGGGGCGGCCGGCGCCAGCACCTCGCCCTCGAGGATGAAGGCGGACATGATCAGGTTCCACGGCGTCCACCCGCCATCGATGCCGGAGCGCCGCAGCTCGATGATCACGCCGGTCGTGACAACCCGTGGCAGCTGGATCCATTTCACCACGCCAGGGAGGTTGGCCGGGAGCCGGTCGCGCTGCAGCACTACGTTCCAGCGACCGTTTTGCCAAGCCAGCACACGCAGGCTGGTGACCCAGTCGAGATCCAACCGGCTGCCGCATTTGTGGTAGCCCGGGCCGCGGCGCACGCCCAAGCGCAGCAACCGCGCCGGCCCGTGGAGCCGGACCACACGCTGGTGAATGATGCGTTTTTTGGGCAGATCGCACTCGCCGGGCAACGGTGCCGTCCAGATCGCTCGCCCGGCGTCGAGGCGGCGGTTGGTGAAGAGATCACCCATCGGCGGCTCGTTGTCGGCTAGCGAAAGCAGGTCCTGGGGCATGGGAGAAATGGGCGGATGAATGGCGGGTCACGCGGCAGACCGGGTTCGCACCCAGCGCGCCACAAACCAGCCAAGACTCAAACCGCCACGATAGACACTGAAAGCCGAGCCGGAGTTGATGTAAATTATGGTAATTGTTTGGTGTAACTTGGCGTGCGTGTGGCTTTGCGGTTGCCAAGCCTCGTGGTGGTTTAAGCCTACCCAGACCTTCTTCCCATGTCCTCCACGCCTGCCCCCCTGTCCCTGAAGTTCGTCTCCCATCCCGCGTCGGCCGAGCCCGCGGAGATCACCGCCGCCCTCGAACTGGCCAAGCTGACCGGCGCCCGCACCGACGGTCCCGGCCCCGGCGTCAGTGTCGCTCTCTCCTGGCGCGGTCTGCCGGCGAAACTGCCGGCCAAGGCCAAGGAATCCGCCGCGTGGATGTGGCTCCGCATCGCCGACGACGGCACCGGCGAGATCTGCGCGACGCACGGCTCGTTTCTTTTTGCCGCGGTGCGCCTGTTTGCCACCAACGCCAGCGACCTGACGCGCGAGAAACTTGCCGCCGGCCTCTGGCTACCCGCCACCTTCGGCTGGCACCGCCCGCACTGGGACGCCTGCTACACCCAATACTGGCGCAGCGCGCGCAAATTCGAGCCGGAACGCTACGTCGCGTCGCTCGCCGAAGCCGGCTTTACGCACTGCGAGGTCAACGGCCTGCAGGCGCACATGCCCTACGAGGACACCGTCGCCCACGAATACTACCCGCAGTTCTACACCTATGCGCCGGGCTTCAACCATTTCGTCGACACGCCGCTCACGCAGGGCGTCTGGCCCGCGCTTTACCTCGACGCCAACCTCAACCACCTCAAACAGCTCGCCGACCTCGGCCGCCGCTATGGCCTGAAGCCCGGCGTGTGCATGTTCGAGCCTCGCACCCTGCCCGAGCGTTTCTTCGCCAAGCACCCCACCCTCCGCGGCGCGCGCGTCGACCACCCGTTCCGTTCCCGCCTGCCGCGCTACACCATGGCGCAGGATCACCCGATCGTGCAGCGCCATTACCGCGAAGCCCTGCAGAAGATCCTGCGCTCCGTGCCCGACCTCAGCTACATGTCGGTCTGGACGAACGACAGCGGCGCGGGCTTCGAGCACACCGCCTCGCTTTATGTCGGCCGCAACGGCGGTCCCTACATGATCCGTGAGTGGCGCAACCACGACAAGGTCGCGCAGGCCGCGGGCGAGAGCATCGTCCGCTACCTGAAAAATCTCCGCACCGCCGCGGCCGAGCTGAATCCCGACTTCGACATCATCCTCCGTATCGAGCCCTTTAAGGTGGAGCATGAGCACATCAAGGCCGGCATGGGTGGCCACGTCACTTGGGAGGCTCCGTCGCTGCTCGTCCGCGGCTACGATGTGCCTTACGCGCACCCCAAGTATCCCGAGAACCGCGCCGTCGCCGGCAGCCTTTTCCACACGGAGATGGACCCGAAGGAAAAGGAGACGCTTGCCGCCTCCCGCGCCACCGGCGTCGACCCGATCATGCATTACTCGGCCTCGGCCGTTATGAACCACGAACCGCTGCTCGGCCTGCCCTTCCCGCGCCTGCTGCACCAGAAGCTCATGGCCATGCGGGAGACCGGACTCAACCGCATCAGTTGCCTCGGCGGCCTGACCAACACCACGCAGGCGCCCTACTGGCCCAACCCCGCCGTCCTTCGCGCCGTGCAATTTTTCCCCGCCAAGCCCGTCGAGGAGGTTCTCACCGACTTCGCCACGACGCTCATTGGTGCCGGCCACGCCGGCAGCCTCACCGCCGCGTGGCAGGAATTTGAGGAGGCGCTCGTCTGGCAGCCGATGGTCGGCCTCTATTGCGCCTTCGGCTTCTGCTGGCAGCGCGCCTGGGACCGCCCGTTCGTGCCCGACGTCGAGGCCGTGCCGGCCGCGGACCGGGTCTACTATGAGCGCCATGGCTGCTTCCAGCACAACAACCCCGGCCTCATCGACCTCGGCAAGGACGTGCTCTTCGATCTCATCACCCGCGAATCGGGCGCGAAGATGGCCGCCGACATGGACCGGCACGTGATCGCGCGCCTGTGCCCGCTCATCGCGAAGCTCGACGCCCAGGTCAAGGGCCTCACCGGCGAGCCCGCCAAGGTCGTCGCCGACCTCCGCGACCGCGTGCGCGCCTACCTGCACTGGGTCACGACCCTCCGCAATGTCTGCGCGTGGTGCGAGTGCGTCTATGGTTATCTGAACGCGACGGACGCCGCGACGAAGGATGCCTGCGAGAAGAAACTCCAGTCCGCCATCGACCTCGAGCTCGCCAACATCCGCGGCCTCGTCGAACTGCTCGAGACGACCCCCTCCGAGGTGCTCGTGGTTTCCGGCGTGGCCGAGAACACCTTCTTCTACGGCGAAAACCTCGTCGAGCACCTGAAGACGAAGCTGCGGCTGACGGAGAAATACCGGCATAACAAGCCGCGCATCGACCAGGACATCTTCTGGCGCCCGATCCCCGGCACGACCTGGCCCGAGGGTTGGGCCGCGACGACTGCCTGAGTTTGCTTGTGTTAGG
>JAHFTD010000102.1 GCA_023269565.1 Opitutaceae bacterium
CACCGAATACCAGATGGCCCAGCTCTACAGCGCCATGTCCGACGAGGGACAGGCCGACGTGCGCGAGGCCATCAACCGTTACGAGACCTTCACGTCGATGATCGCCCCGTCCAAGCAGGAACGGGCGTTCACCCAGTCGATGCGGACCGAACAGCGGCAGTTCAGCCCGCTCGCGCTCCGCCGTCGACTTTCCCCGACGCTGTCCCTTTCATCCCAATAACTACCATGAGCGAAAAACGCAAAAACATGAACTGGATCGGCGGCGCCATCAAGCAGCCCGGCGCCTTGCACAAGGAACTCGGCATCCCGAAGGGCGACAAGATCCCTAAAGGCATGCTGAAATCTGCGGCGAAGGCCGGCGGCAAGATGGGCAAGCGAGCGAAACTCGCGCTCACCCTGGGGAAGATGAATCACTGACCGGGGTCACCCGGTTCCGGTAGGTCGATCTCGACGCGGCAGTCCGCCACGTTGTTGACGAACACGGTTTTCCCGTCGGGCCCCTTCATCGTCATCATCGTCCGGACCGTCGCATCGAATATCTTCCCCTCGATGCCGTGCTTCAGCAGGCAGTAGTTGGCGACGGCTACCTGCACTTCGGTTTCCGAGAGGTTAGCGCGGATGGTCTTCATGGCTGAAGGTAAATCTTGGTCGTCTTGGAGTTCGCGTGTCCAATCAGAATTGCGATGTCGTCGAGCGACTTGCCGGCGTCGCGCCAGCGTTGAGCCGCCGCCTTCCGGAGGCTCTTGTGCGTGCACCGGCTGCCGAGTTTCCGCATGCGCTGCCGGAAGTCCTCGCTCAGGATCCACTGGTCGCCGCGATAGATTTCGGCCTGGCGAGGGAAGCAGTAGACGGTGTGCGTGCGCGGCTTGTCGAGAATCTCCTTCACGAGCGCGCGCAGTTCCCCGCCGCCGATCAACGGGTCGTCGAGGGGAAGAACCAGACGGCGCCGGCGCTTCTGGGTCCAGATGATGATGGCGTCGGCCTGCTCCAGCGACGCATACTGCAGCATGCAACAGTCGCTCAGCCGCAGGCCGAGCCACCAGCCGAGCGTTGCTGCGGCGCGCCAGAAAAGGGATTGCGTCGTGGTCTCCAGAAACTGCCGGTATTCGGGTTCGGTCATGGTCGCCGACACGAAGGTCTCGAGGTCTTTCATCTCCATATCCTGATGCCGGACGGTGACCTCGTTCACGGGGTTGATCTGCAAGGCGCCGCGGTTGCGCCAGAACGCGTAGAACTCGCGCAGCGCAACGAGCTTCACCCGCCGGCTGCCATACTTTCCCTCGAAATTCACGTAGGCATCGACCATGCCGGCGGTCGCGGCGAGGAGCGGCTTGTCCCCGAGCTCGAACTGCTGGACGAATCCCTGAATCGTGCCGACGTAGTTCTCGACCGTGCGCTTCTCCTTGGTGACGGTCAGGCTCTGCTCCCATTGGAAGAGCGCAATCCCGTGGTCGACGGGCGCCGGCAGGATGCCGCCCTGCACCGTCATCTGGGCCCTGTGGAGATCGTCCGCCTGGGCGAGACGCGTCAGACCGTGCGCGCGGATGGCCGAGCGCGCCACCTCGATGTCATCGGTCCCGAGCATGACGACGCGCCGGCGCCGGCCGGGACCGGCGTCCAGCGTGAATGAGTATTGGCCTTTGCGGAGGCGGAGGCGGGGCATGTCGTTCATGGAAACATTACTCCTCAAGCAGGGTGTATGACCGGTCAGTCAGGATTGATACGATGCGTTCACCAAGCCGGCGCCGGTCCTCGACGTCGTCCTCGGCGTCCAGCCACTCGCCGATGTTCTTGTATTTCGAATGCCGCGCCAAGTAGGCGTCGACCTGATTAGCCACCTGGCGGTTGGGCCCGCGGATCAGTAGCCGGCAGAGTTGCGCCGGGATGGGGTGCAAGGCGTGGCTCATGGCATCGGGGCATCCAGTGAAATGTCGGGCTCCACCTCGTTGCCCCATACGCTCCAACCGGGCCGGCGCCGACGAGCGAACAATTCGAGATGCGGACCGGGAGAAACAGCCTCCACCATCTCCATAAAGGCGGCCGGCTTGCGGCTATGCGCGGGCGCTCCGTTCACGTATTCGCGCTTCCACGGGAACCACGTCCCTTTGACGCGTTGCTTTGCGGCCAGCGAACCACGGCGGGCAAACAGGATATACTCCGTCGAGATCCCGAAGGTGCCACCTAAACCGCCGCCCATCGGTTTCTTAGCCCACGTCAACAGCGTGCTCGGCTCGAATCCCCAAGCGCGCGCAACCGTGTAGGCGTCCTCCACGTAGCGATTGATCGTCCAGAGGTAAAGGTGAGCGTCTTCGGCGACGACGTTCTTCACCGGAAGAGCGCATATTTCAGCAACGGTCATCGTCGGATACGAGAGTTTGCGCGTGGGTAGGCTTTCGCGCCTCCAATTCCATTTCCCGGTGGGCCCCTCGCGCGTGGCATACCCCCCCCCATTCGGCCCGGCTTTGACGTGCCACGGTGGATCAGCAACCACGCAAGAGAACCGGATTCCTTTTGATGTAGAACTCATGCGGCGTTCCTCCTAGCCCAGACGCCGCGGCGCTTGTTGACGAACCGCCGTTGCAAAGTTTGCCTGACCTTCTCGCGCCACCACGGGTTTTCCGTCGGGCGTTTAACCGATACCGCCGTGTAGATGGCTTGCAGTTCGGCCTCGCCGCCAAGGACCGCCAGTGCGCGATCGACGACAACGAACCAAAGCCCGCGACCTTTCGTCAACTCGTCGCGATAGGTTTGTTTGAGGTCATCCATGGCCGCGCATTCGATGTAGAGGCGCATCCCGGTAAGGGACGGCACCGGGTCTTTCGTGAACAGGGCGAAAATGATGGGCTTCGAGAGGCGCGGAAACAAAGTCCTGGGCAGCAGCTCCGAGTAAAGGGACCACACGCGGTTCCACCGCATTACCCGCGACGGGGTTTGCATGAAATACGCCGGGACAATCAGGCCGCATCGCCCACCGTCGTCCATGATCCCAGACAGACGGTCGAGCATGGAGTCGAGAAAGCCAGCGCGGAACGGTGGATTCCCGAAAACGACGTTGAACGGTTGGGCAAGATCGACCGTCAAAACGTCGCCGGTGATGACGGGACGCCCGGTCCTCTCGCGCGCCTGCTCGGCGAGAACCGGATCGACTTCGACGCCGAACGCCGGGACGCCCTCGGGCACCGCCTGCAACATGCGACCGTCGCCGCAAGTGGGCTCGATCACCGAGTCAGCCAGGCCGATGTCGGAGAAGTGGGCTTCCCAGAGTTCGCGCGCCACCCAAGACGGGGTGAAATACTGATGTAGGTCGTTCAAGCGGCCACCTCTTCGTCGACGGTCGGGAAACCGTAGGATTTGGCAAGCCAGACCGCCGTCCGGATCGTCTCGCCGTGGATGAAGCAGGACCACAGTTCCGAATGGCAACTCTGGATCGTGTCCTTTGACAGGAATTCGCTCAACTGCGCGAGGTATTGGTCCCAGTTCATGGCGTCGGAGTAAGGGTGATTTCGATGGGAAACTCGCCGGCCGCGTTTCGCTTCCAGTTGCTGTAAATGGCAGCTTTACGAGCGACCAAGGCGGCGATGGTTGAAGTTCCGAAACTGATCCCCGTGCCGGCCGCGTTCATCCAGAACCCGCCAGGGTGGCGCGTCAGCTTGTTGCCGTTCTGCATGGCGTGGGTCATCGCCTTCAGCATTTCCGGGCTGAGTTTAGAGTTCATTTGCGGGGGTGATTTGAAGGGCGACGCTCTGCTCCTCGGTCTCGAGCTGCTTGACGTAGTCGTGCGGAATCTGGGCGCCGCGGAGGCTGGTCCTCGTCAGCGCCTGCATCTTGTGCGGGCGATCAGAAAGCAGGTGGCGCGGGTTGGTCGTCGTCTCGACCCAAATGGTCCACGCCGGATCCATGTTGCGGCGATAGCTAGTCACCTCGGTCGGATAGACCGGCATGCCGCGCTCCGGCCGGAAGAGTTCAATCGGGTCGTGGCCAGGCAGACGGCCCATGATGCGGCCGAGGTAGGGGAATGCGTAGGTGTTGCTCATTCGTTGGAAATTGTCCGGCGCGCTGGGCTTGTAAGGGTTCGCACGCAGCGCGCCGGCTCGGTTTGGTGTCTGGGTTGGTTTTTGGTGGCCCGTTTTGGTTTTTGTCTGTGACCGTCCGCCCTCATGGGCGGAAAGGAATCACGGCCAGCAGGGCCGGAAGAATGGCGCGAAATACCGGAGGTATTCGCACCACCCGTAAAACAGGTGCTGGCGCCCGGGCGGGGTGTCGGGCGTGTATTCGACCGTGATGATGACTTTCGGCGGCGCGGGCGGCGGCGGTTGGGCCACGGCCGGCACGGTGGCGGCGAGCGCCACGAGCAGGATCAGGATTTTGGTTTTCATGGGAGAAATTCAGGCGACCGGGGCGGAGCGGCTACGGCGCGACATCATGCGGCAGTAAGCCTCCCAAGTCTCTTCGGATTGGTCAACGAGCTGCACGAACCGCGCGCCATTCGGCTGCCGCCAGGCACGGACCTCCAGCCAGTGGGCGGTCGGCTCCTCGATCGAGCCCGCCGGCGGTTCGTCGTCGTGCACGGGGTTGCAGATCATCGCCGCCGCGCTCATGCGCCCCCCTTTTCGAGCCGCAGGGACTTTTCGAGTGCATCCCGGACGCCCATTAGTTTCGAAATCGGCATGTAGCGCGTCGAATACGCGCGCCGGAGCGCCAGCCGCATCGCCGCCACGTGCGGCTTGTGGTTGTTCCCCGCCTTCACCACGTAGGCAATTTGCTTCCGGGTGAACTCGGGCGACGGCTGGCAGACGACAACCCCGTTGACCACGAGGGAACCGTCGTATTCCTGGGCGAAGATCGGCGCGCTCATGTGCAGACGGCCAAGCCGCGGGTATAGTATTGCTCAACCGGCAAAACCTTGTCGCCCGAGTCCATCAACTGGCCGCGCGTCACGAGGTAGAGCATGCAGCCGCGGCAGTCGCCCTGATGGTAGGCGAACACGAAGCGAGCCGAGGACCGGCGCGGCGCAACCCGGGCATTGCGCGCCGCCACGATCACAGCCAGCCGGCGCAAGGCGCCCGCCTCACGGTCCGCGACCAGGTAGCGCCCACGCGGGCCGGGCCCGTTCTCGTAAGTCATGTAGGCTTTCCCGACGATGTAGAGCGCGCGCTGCCGGCGCAACGCGCGTTGCGCGTCGAAGTGGTTCGGGTCATCTCGATCCGGCGCAGCGCGTGCGCCTCGTCGTAGGTAAAGCCCAGCTCGGTAAGCCGGGCGAACAGTTCGAACTTTCGTTTTTGGGTGCTCATTTTATCTTTTTCGTTTTGGCGAGCTGATCCGCTCGGGTTCAGGATGCAAAAAGCGGCAGGTCATCCCCGCGCGCGTGAAAGTCGAAACCCTCTTGCGCCGCCTTCGGCACGACGGGCAGGACCGGCGCCGGCGAGAGTTCAGGGTGACGCCGGTCAAATTCGAGATCCGCCCGGGCCCGGTCAGCCCGCCGGCGCGCGCTTTCCTCGGATTCCCAGGCGCCGAGCAGGTTCCCGGTTTGCCCTCGATCGCCGCGCTCGCGCAGCCGGCACAAATGCCGGTCAATCTGCTCCTCACTCGCGAAATCCTCGCGGCGGATGGAATTGCCGGCGCTCATGCGGAAGCCTCCAGCCGGAACGGTTCAACGCCGGCGCGCTCGAACTCCTCCGCGAGATGCCAGCCCGGGCAGCGCCCAGCCTCGCCGCAAACCAAGCAGTTGCCGGCGTGGTCCTCAATGGCGGCGTGCGGTTGCTGGCCGGTTTCGGACGCGAGCGCCCGAAAGTTGGCAGTCAGGAAAGCGGCGCGACTCTCAAAGCAGCGGTGCGGCAGGCGCGCAAGAATCTGGCGGGCGGTCTTCATCGGCTCAGAGTTTGAAAATCAGACGCGTGCCACGACGCTCCGTCATGCGGGCGCCGACCGACTGCAGCCAGAGCGCCGCAGCCAGATTCGAACGGAAGCGCGCGAACGGCTCGCCGCCGGTGTAAATAATGGAGTTTATCAGGATGATCATGGGAAAATCTGGATGGGGTTTGCGGGCGGTTTCGGCGTGGCAGCCTTGAGGACCACCACAGCGGCGGCTTTTGCCGACGCGCCAAGCGCCCACTGTTGGGCGAGCGCGAACGGCTGGCCATCGACCAGCCCCTGCGCGTCCGAGTGGTCGCAATGGGCAAGCCTCGTGACCTCGTCGTAAATTTCACCCTTCCACGCCTCGTGGGGCGGTAAATCGGTTTCCAGGACAGGCCCGGACGTAAAGCGGTTGGATTTGGCGCGCATGGTGTTAGGCCCGGTGATCCGACCGGAATGCCATCCGCACAAACTCCAAGACCTCGGCGCGCGTCGCAGGCTTGACCGTGCCGCCGAAGTGACCGGCCAAACCGTGCGCGCGGTCACGATCAAGAAGCATCTTCACGGAACCATCAGGCATCGTGACTTTGAAGTAATTAAACTTCGCCGGCGAACCGGTGGGGGTGGCGGTGTTATTCATGGGAAAGGATTCCAGCCTTGCGGGCACAAGCGATGACTTGGCGCGCGACCTTTTCGGACGGAAACCAGACGAACACCTGCGGAGTTCCGGCCACGTGTTCGAGTTGGGCAACCGGCAGCAAATCAGCCGGCACGGCAGCCTGGCGCCGCTTCTGCTCGGCCCGGATTGCCGCCCGGTCGCGTTTGCGCTTGGCGTTCATCCCGTAACCTCCACGAGCGCCCAAAGGGCGTTTTGCGCCGCCTGATCCGTCTCGAATTCCTCCGAGATGTTGCCGACCGTCACGAGGCAGGCGTTGCCGCCTTCCGCCTTCGAATACCAGCCGGAGCGGTCGCCCCAGCTGGCCAGAAAGAAGTGCACGCCAT
The DNA here is from genome assembly GCA_023269565.1 of Opitutaceae bacterium. GTDB lineage: Bacteria > Verrucomicrobiota > Verrucomicrobiia > Opitutales > Opitutaceae > JAHFTD01. The sequence continues at coordinate 6,856 of JAHFTD010000102.1, forward strand.
CAAAGAAGTCGGCGGGATCAATGCCCCGCTCGGCGAGTTCGGCGGGCGTGGTCAACTCGCGCACGGAATCGGCGGCGGGAATCTCCTCCACCATGTCGCGCGCAACCGTCTGCTGCGGGTTCGCGACCGCCGACCCGGCCAGCAGGCCAACCGCCTCAACAAGGACGCGCTCGCCCCTGTCCTCAACAACTCGCCAGCCGTAAGCATCGGCAGGACTGTCGCGAAATTCGCGAACGATAGAAACCGGGGTGCCCGGCAGTAGTGTTTTCATGGGATAAAGACAGGGTGAGCCGACCAAAACAGCGGCATTCCAGCCGCCGAGCGGACCGAAGAAAGAGAGGCGAAACCGCCGAGTTTACGCATTCCCTTGGAAATCAGGGACTTGCGTTCCCGGGCGCTGGAAGTGTAAAAACTGGGGCACTTCCAGCCGATCCGCTGGCCGGCTGGCGCACTCGTGGCGCGGTCGCACACCTCGGCGGAGCGTAAGGCATTGAGAGCGGCGGGCATACCTTGGCAATCCGCTGATTATGCCCGTAGTCAGATGTTGATCCTGGGTCTCAATCTCAGAGGGGGGTGTTCGGGGGGAAGGGGAG
>JAHFTD010000103.1 GCA_023269565.1 Opitutaceae bacterium
CGGCATCAGCATCGGCAACGCCAACAACTGGTGGCAGACGCCGAACACCAACAACACGCCGGCCGTGAATTCCCCCACGGGTTACTACACCCCCGGCGGCAATGTCGGCGTGCAAACCGACTGGTCCACGGCCTTCAATCCGTAATTCGCCATGCCGCTCCAAGTCCTCCCTGTCGTTAACCAGCCCGAGGGTCTCGCCATGCTCGGCGACGTCATCGGCGCCGGCGCGCGCGACTACGAACAGCGCACCCGCCAGTTGGCCGACGAGGATCGGCGGCGTGGACAACAGTTGGCCGACATCACTTCCGCACGCTCCTGGCAGCACGAGGAAAACGTCAGTGCGGATGAACGCCGGCTTGCCCAGGAGAAGGCCCTGCAGGAAATTCGCACGCAGGAGGACATCAAGCGCACCCTGATTTCCGAAGGTTTGCTGGCGCCCGGAGACATCAACGATCAGGCGAAGGTCTCCGCCGCCTTCGAACTCGCGCGGCAGCGCGGGCTGGACCAGCTTTACGCCGAACTGACGAGCACGCCCGACGAGAACGGAAAGCCCATTCTGAGCCGGGATGACTTCGGTAATCCCGCCGCCATCAGTGCGGCCAAGACGAAACTCGGCCAGATGAAAGCCGCGAAACTCGCCTTCACTGACTCGCAGGCGAAGAACGCGCAGACCGAACTCGGCCGAATCGCCTCCCAGATCAATCAGGTGCAGGGAGCCGCCGCCGCCCTGGACCAGAAACTCGGGGCGCCGGCGCCGGCGCTGTCTCAGGACGAACTCACGTCCGCCGCAATCCAGATTGCCGGAGCGGCCCACCCCGGGAAACCGCCATCCAATCAGGAAATCGCCGCAGCGATGCCGCAGGCCAAGCAGCAGCTCGAGCAAGCGGCCGTCCAGAAATGGATGATGGACAAGCAGGACGCGCAAGTGCAGCGCGGTGTGCTCGCCTCCCAGCTTCAGGATCTCCGCTACCAATACGACACGCTCGTCAACAAGTTCAACGTGGCGCCAGTCCCGGGTTCCATGGGTGCACCTGCCGCTGGCGCGCCGCTGGCCAATCCCGTCACCGAGGCGAGTCCCCAGCAGCGTGCCGCCGCGGCTGCCGCACTTATCCCGCCGAAGCCCCCTTCTGCCCCTGGGGGTGGTAGTCTGCTCGCCAATCCCACCAACGACCCGATCATCACTGCAGCCAACGATCGTCGAGGAGCCGCCTCGTGGCAGGCGAATCTCGCGGACCCCTACACGCAGACGCTGGATAAGCTTCAAGAATTGCAAACCCGCAAGCACAGCATCCTGCAGGGTGTGCTGCCCGATGCCTACACCAGCGGCTTGATCACGGCGAAGACCGGCCAACTGCCTGCGCCGCTTTCCCCGGACGAAAAGGCGAAGCTCCTTTCCGACACCCTCGTCGAGGAACAGGCGCTCATGCGTCAGGCGGACCAGACGAAGCGGGCCATGCTCGGGCTTTCGCCCACCCAGCTGCTGGCCAATCCGATGCTTCCCCAGCAGAACAATTCCAACGGCTACACCCCTCGCGCCACGTATAAATCTCCCGCGTCGAACCTGAATGACGTCCAGTCGTTCGACTTTGAGAACACGGGCCCGTAAACCCATGCCATGCCGAACTCACTCGTTGCGACTTACCGCAAGAACCTGGCTTCGCAGGGGCTTACCGACTCCCGGGATGACCTGCTGATCACGCAGGAGTTTGGGCAGATGGCGCAGCAGCAGGCGCCGGAGCTTTTCACCCAGTATCCCGATTTCGGCGAGGAATATGGCCAGATCCGCGGGGTCAACGCGCCATCACTTCCCGGTGAATTCGGCCGCGCGCTGAAAAGCGGGACGCAGGGACTTCTGGCCACGGGCGCCGGACTTGGCGCATTGGCGACGGACAGCGACACGCTGAAACGCGCGGCTATTTCGCTCGAGCAGGATGCCGCGCAGAACGCGCCGACGGTCGGCACGCTTGAGGACATCGCCCCGGGAAGGACCGGTCTCCGGAAGGCGCTTTCGATGGACACGCTCCGCTACCTCGCCGCGAAGGCTGGTGGCGCGATCCCGTCCTTGGCCGAGATGGCTGGCACCGCCGCGGCCGGCGCGGCGATCGGCACCGCCGCCGAGCCTGGCGTCGGAACGGTCGTCGGCGCCGGGGAAGGTGCGATCGAGGGGATTCTCGGCCGCGGCATCATCAAATCGGCCATCAAGCGGCTGGTGCAGAGTGGCGTGGCCGGCGAACTCACCGAAGTCGGCGTCGCCGATGCCATCCGGGCGGGCGACCAGAAGCTCGCGGACTTGGTTACCCAGCAAGCCAAGTCATTGGTGGCTCGCAGGGCCGGCGAGGCTGTCAATCTGGCAAACATCTACGGCACGACCTCCGGCGGCATCTACAACGAGACCGGCCGGCGCGACCTTGCGCTCGGTGTTGGCGCCGTCGGCTCGCTGCCGTTCGCCATCCCGGGCGTCTCTCTGGCCAGTCAGACAATCGAGCGGTTGTTCCCGGACTTGGCCCCGGCAGCCGCCCAAAAGGCCGCGCAGAAACTCGTCGGCGACAAAACCGCGCAGGTGCTGGCCCGGTTGGGTCGATCCGGCCAGGCGGTGGCGGGCGGCACGGCGGGCGTGGTCGCCATGGAGGCTTCGAACATCGTCGCCAAGAACCTTTCCGAGGGTAGGGATGCGCTCGACCTCTCACCGGACGACTGGAAGCGCCTGCGGGAGTCAGCCATCGCCGGAGCCGTCGCCGCCGCGCCGTTCGGTGCAGCCGCGGCCATGGAACCGCGTCGTGTCGCCGAGGCGCGGCCGGGTGGCCCCAAGACTGTCGTGTCGGGTGAAGTCCAGCCCGCCGGTGCTGAAGTCGTTCCCCCAGAGGATACGCAAGTCGCCCCCCCGGAAACCCCCGTTTCCAGCCCGCCGGCGTCGACGACAGCGGATCTTGTCCGGAACGTCACGACGCTGACCGACGAGCAGAAGGTTGCCAGGCTGGCCGAACTCACGGCCAAGGCTCTTCGGACTCCGCAGGAGGAACAGCAGTTTCAGGTGCTCAAGGCCACCGTGAAGGCGCCGCCGCCAGCGCCCGTCGCGCAACCGGTCCCCGCGGTGGTCCCGGAGCCTTCGGCCGAAGTGCCACCCCCGGCCGCACCTCCGGCGCCCGCGGCGCCCGCAGAAGTTGCCGCGGCCCAGCCTGCCCCGATCCCTGTCCCCGTGGCGCCACCGGCAGCCGCGCCGGTGGCAACCGAGGAGTTTGCGCTGCCGCGGGAACTATCCGGAGCCAAGCCGCGCTACGGCTATGGCGACAAGCAGTTCACCCTGAATTTCGCCAGCGACCTCGACAAGGCCCTCTACATCCTGGCCCAGAAAACGCCGAGCAAGCAGGACGCCAAGTTCCTCGAGACCGTCCTGAAGCAGACCGGCATGACCGAGGAACAGGCGCGTGCGGCCGGCGCGGACGTCCGGGACGCGATCAAGGCGAAGGCCAAGGACAGCCCGGCCGGCAATCTCACGATCGAGACCGTCTTTGAATTCAAGCCGCAGCAACCGGCCGCTCCCGCTGCGCCGGCGCCGGCCGGCCCCAATCCCGCGCGCGGCCGGCGCATCAGCGTCGGGGCCCACCCTGGCGCCGGTGACGACATCCTTAATGAGATCGAGCAGCTCGGCGGCGTGAGGCCCAAGTCCGCCGCGAAGAACCCGGGCGGAGAATACGACGACATCAATTCGTCGTTTACCGGGGTCGCGCGCCTGTTGCTCCGCAAGGAGGGGTTGGCGCCCGATGAACTGGCGCAATACCTTCACGACAACGGATTTCTTCCTGACGCCTCGGTTACCAGCATGACCGACGCCGTGGCGAAGGCGGTGCGCGCGCGTGAAATGGCACGCAAGCAGGTCGGCAACGAGCAGGTCATGGCGAAGTTCGAGCAGGCGTTTCTCGGTAATGAAAATCCCCGGAAGTGGCTCCGCGCCGGCAAGCCCATTTCGATCGACGACTTGAATGGCGGCGACAGCTTCACCGTCAACGGCGAGAAATTCACGGTCAAAGCGATCGACGAGAACGGCAACGTCACCATCGAGGACGGCATTTCCCGCACGGTTCCGCCGGGCACGCTGGTTTTCCCGGATAAGGGGAAGGTCCGGCGCGTGAAAGGCGGTAAGATGTTCGCCCCGGAAGCTACCGCCCCGGAACTCGCTCCGGCCACATACGCGACGACTCAGGATTTCGGCGCGGCTGGCAAGGTCGAGCTCTACACCCTCACGAAGGACATCCCGGGCCACCCGGAGGGGTCGACGGTCTCGCGCGAGACGCTCGAGAAAGCCGGCTATGAAGTCCCCCAGGTGCTCACCTACCGCGACGCCGGCTACGAGAGCCCGGAAAAGTTTTTGTCGGATTACGAAAAGCGCGGCATTCACGACGCGTTCGAAACCGCCGATGAATTCATGCGCCGCATTTTCTGTTCCGCCCAATGAAGAAAACATCCGAACTCACCGCGCTGATCTGCGACAACGGCCTGTTCGTCGAGATGGCCGTCACCCTCGCGAAGACCTACAAGAAGGTCTACTACACGGTGCCGTGGATTTCGGCTTTTCCGAAGATGAACCTCGGCCTGATCGGCTACGGTCTCGAGGGCGTCAACGTCGTCACCGACGTATTCGGCCCGCACTTCGACGAGGTCGATTTGTTCATCTTCCCGGACTGCTACTTCGGGCCGCTGCAGCTCCACCTGGTTTCGCTCGGCAAGAAGGTCTGGGGCGCCCGCATGGGCGAGAAGATGGAACTCGACCGCGTCTGGATGAAGGAGGAGATGCGGAAAGCGGGCCTGAAGGTCGGTCCCTACGAGGTCGTGCACGGGATGGATGCGCTCCGCAAATATCTGAAGTCGCACAAGAACGTGCACGTGAAGGTGTCCAAGTGGCGCGGCCAGTTCGAGACCTTCAAGTCCCCGGACTATAAGTTCGTCGAGCCCAAGCTGGACGAGGTCGAGCACATGCTCGGCGCCTTCAAATACATCACCGATTTCGTGGTCGAGGATGACCTGCCGGACCGCTTCGAATACGGCATCGACGCCTACACGATCAACGGCCAGTTCCCGACAAAGACTTTCGGCGGTATCGAGATCAAGGACGAGGGTTTGGTGGGAGTGTTCAAGCCGTATGCGGACCTGCCGGAACCGGTGCGCGCCTTTGACAAGGCCGTCACCCCGCTGCTGAAGGAATTTGGCTACTCGGGGTTCTACTCCGCCGAGGTCCGCATCGGAAAGGACAAGACAGGAATTATGATCGACCAGTGTGCGCGCGCGGCTTCGCCCCCGTCGGAGCTCTACCAGGCGTTCTACCTTAACCTGCCGGACATCATCTGGCAGGGCGCCAACGGGGTGTGCATCGACCCGAAGCCGGCCGGGAAGTATGGCGCCGAGGCGCTCATACACTCCACCTTTGCCGACAAGAACTGGCTGCCGCTCGACTTCCCGGAGGAAATGCGTCCCTACATCAAGCTCCGCAATGCCGTGTTCATCAACGGGCGCTACTACGCGGTCCCGCAGGCCACCGGCTTGCCGGAGGTCGGCGCCGTGGTCGGCTGGGGCAACACCCTCGAGGAGGCGGTCAACATGGTGAAGAAAATCGCCGAGACCGTGAAGGGGTTCTACGTCGAGGTGAAGGTCGACGCGTTCGACCGGGCTAACGAAGAGATTGAGAAAATGGAGGAATTCGGTTTCAAGATTTTCTGATGAAGCGCCGCCCTACCCAGTTCAAAATCTCCGTGGTCCCGCTGCGGACCATCCGTCACCAGAATGTCGGTGACTGGCGCTACTCGAAAAAGCTGGTCAACGCGCTTACGGCCGACACCGGGAACGACGACAGCAACCTCTTGGTGGCGATCCACGAGCTGCTCGAGGCGCATCTCTGCAAGAAGGCTGGCATTACCGACGCAATGGTCTCGCGGTTCGACAAGGCCCACCAGGATGCCGACGAACCCGGCGACCTTCCGGACGCTCCATACCGGGAACAGCACGCTGCCGCGATGGCTGCGGAACAGTTCCTCGCCACGGTCCTGGGCGTGGACTGGGAAAAACACGAACGCCGGCTAACACGGCTCTTCGCCAAAAAGTAACCATGCCCGCGATCGTATGTCCTCCGAAGAAAGACCCGCGCTGGCAGCAGCTCGTCGCGGAGCTCGGCGAAGAGCGCGCCTACATCTCGTTTTTCCGCAACGGCCATGACTTCCCAACGGTCGAGGGAGCGCGCGCGCGACTGTCCGCGCGTCCGCCGGGGTATCGCACGGTCAGCGAGCTACGCGGGGAACTCGCGCAGCCGCGCGGCGGCGCCGAGGCCGTGCAGACGGCGCCCGACTACCAATACACCGTGCAGCGGCAGCAGACCGCCGACGGCAAGGTCATTCCCGGCTACGTGCAGATCGACCAGATCATCGGCGGGGATTCCGCTGAGTCCGGTTCGATCGAGAAGTTCCGCGAGAAGGGCGTGAACCTGCCCGCGGTTCCGGAATGGCTCCCACAGGGGCAATACACCCTGAAGGAGATCCAGCAGGCGATCCTCCGTGGCAACCCGGACACGCCGGCCGCGAAAATCGACGTCACCGCCGCCTCGGAAGAGCCGCGGCCGTTCGTGCACGGCAAGGTCGTGGAGGGCGAACCGTCACTGGATTTCCGCACGCACGCCGAATACGCCAACCTGACACCGGAACAATGGAGCCGCGCAGTCGGCACCGTCATTGACCAGGGCGGTATCGGATCGAGCAAGGGGAACAGGGCGGAGACACGCGTCGCACTGGCCATGCAGGCGCCCGACGGTCGCGTCGTCGTCACCGGCATCGTCCGGCCGCAGCGGATCCTTGGCGTCGACGGCAAGGCACTCCTCAAGGAGCCGGCGCTTCAGCGGATGTCGGTCGTGCATGGCGACCAGAAGACGATCGAGACCAGCGGCTCGCAGCCGGCGACCGTGCGGGACGTGGTCGCGGCCGGTTTCAAGCCGATCGCCGTCCTTCACTTCGACGCGGAGCCCGGCAAAATCCATGAGACCTTCCGCGACCAACAGGCTTTCGACAAGGCATGGGCCATGACCGAGAAGTCCGCCGGCGCCCGGCTGGCCGAAACGAAACCCGTCGCCCAGGCGCTGACCGAACGGCAGGTCGATGACCGTCTCGAGGCGCTGGTGCGCGAGCACGGCGACAATCCGCCGGACGCCATCCTGCACGAGATGCTCGACCTGATCCGCCAGCGTGACGAGTTGTCGCTGCGGAATCAGGACCAGACCGGCGATGTGCCGGATGTGCCTTTCCGGACCGAGGACCAGAGCAGCCACCAAGCGGCCGTCGCGGCGTCCCGGACCACCGAATTCAACGCCGTGGCGATGCGGATGCGGAACCTCGGCATGCGCGTCGACCTGATGACGCAGGAGTTTCTCGCGCAGGCGACGAAGGAGACCATTC
>JAHFTD010000021.1 GCA_023269565.1 Opitutaceae bacterium
AAATCGGCCGCGACATCCTTCGGCGCGACGAGGCGGAGGAGCTGGATGGCGAGGTTCTTGCTGGCGTCGGGCTTGGGCTCGGCGGGCGGGCGGGAATCCATGACGAGGCTCATCATTTTTTTGCGGATGGTCTTTTCGTCGCCGAAGAGCTCGATGGTGTTGCTGTAGCTCTTGGACATCTTCTGGCCGTCGAGACCGGGGACGACGGCGACCTCATCCCGGATGTCGGGCGCGGGGACGACGAAGGTCTCGCCGTAGGTGTGGTTGAACTTGATGGCGATGTCGCGCGTCATCTCGACGTGCTGCTTCTGATCGCGGCCGACGGGGACAATGTTGGTGTCGTAGAGGAGAATGTCGGCGGCCATGAGCACCGGGTAGGCAAAGAGGCCGAAGTTGGGCGCGAGGCCCTTGGCGAGCTTGTCCTTGTAGCTGTGGGCGCGCTCGAGGAGACCCATGGGCGTGAGCGTGCCGAGCAGCCAGGTGAGTTCGCAGACCTCGGGGATGTCGCTCTGCCGCCAGAAGACGGCTTTCTGCGGATCCAGGCCGCAGGCGAGCCAGTCGAGCGCGATGCCGCGCGTGAATTCGCGGCGCGCGGCCGGGTCGTGCAGCACGGTCATCGAGTGGTAGTCGGCGATGAAATAGTAGGCGTTGCCGCCGGCCTGCAGCTCGATGGCCGGGCGCATCGCGCCGAAATAATTGCCGATGTGCAGGGTGCCGGAAGGCGTGATGCCGGTGAGGACTCGGGGCATTTATCGATTTGGAATGGCGGACAAGGGATGGGGCGGCACGTTCCGGCGCGGTCAGTCGCGGCGCGGCATGGTGGTGATGGGCGTGCGGGTGCGGGCGATGGTGTCGGCGGGCAGCACGCCGCCGTAGGCGGTGCAGGGCATCACCAGTGAACGGGGGCCGAGCAGCGTGCCGGGGTTGAGCACGGCGTTGCAGCCCACCTCGGCCCGGTCGCCGAGGATCGCGCCGAATTTTTTCAGGCCCGTGTCGAGGGTGCGGCCGCCGACGCGCACGGTAACGTTCTTCTGGTCGAGCCGGAGATTGGAGCAGATGACGCCGGCGCCGAGGTGCGCACCGTTGCCCAGGATGGAATCGCCCACGTAGTTGAAGTGCGGCGTTTCCACGCCGTCGAGCAGCAGCGCGTTCTTGTATTCGCAGGAGTGGCCCAGCACGCAGCCCTCGCCGGCGATGACGTTGCCGCGGAGGAACGCGCCCGGACGGATCTGGGTGTTGGCGCCGATCCACACGGGACCGATGATCACGGCGAACGGCGGCAGCTTGACGGACGGGTGCAACCAGATGGCGCCTTCGAGGTGAACACCCGGCGGAATTTTCTGCGGCAGCTTGCCAGATTCGACTCCGGCCAGCGCCGCGCCGAGCGCCTTGAGCCATTCCCACGGCGGCAGTTCCGCGCGGAAAAACGGCGCAAAGCGGGCCTGCGAGACCGGCAGGGCGAAGAAATCCGAGGCTTTCACAACATGCTGCATAGCAAAAAAACCGCTGGAAACCAGCGGTTTTCGCAAAAATGGAGCGGGCGAAGAGACTCGAACTCTCGACGTCCACCTTGGCAAGGTGGTGCTCTACCAACTGAGCTACGCCCGCGGGGAAGGGGCGCAGTATTGAAGGGCGGTTTTCGCCGTCAACTAGAATATTACCCGCCGCATGGCGCGGGCACAGCGCCCCGCAGGAGGGCCCGCGCGCGGGCGCCACGTCACGACGAATTCGCTCCCCAAGCCGTCCGGGACATGTTCATCTTGGACAATCCCCCATGGAGCCCGCCGCCTCACCCGATCTCGTCGCCCTCTACCACATCGCTGCCCTCGCCGCCGGCGCGGCGGATGCGGCGTCGGCCGAGCGCGCCCTCCTCGCCGAGATCATGGCCGTGTTCCCCGCCGACAGCGGGTCGGTTGCGCTGCTTAATCCCCACACCGGTTACCTTGAAATCGTCGCGCAGCAAGGCCTCCCGCGCGACACCGGCGACTTCGCCCTGAAACTCGGCCAGGGCATCACCGGCTGGGTCACGCTCCACGGCAGGCCGCTGCTGGTGCCCGACGTCACCATTGAACCCCGCTACATCGCCGCCCGCGCACGGGTGCGGTGCGAGATGGCCGCGCCCCTGCTCTCCCCCGGCGGCCAGCCCATCGGCGTCATCAATCTCGACGCCAACCGCACACAGGCCTTCATGCCAGCGGATCTGCCGCGACTGATGAGTTTCGCCGATGAAGCCTCACGCACGCTCCACCGCCTCTGGCAGCTCGAGCGCCTGCAAAGCGAGTCCGCGCAGCTTGAGACCCTGGTCAGCCTCGGCCACACCCTTGTCGCCCGCCTCGAGGAACGCGATCTCCTCGCTACCCTCACCCGCAGCGGTCGCCAATTATTCGACGCCCGCTTGTGCACGCTGCACGCCCATGACGACGCCGACCGCACCCTCACGCTTCAAGCCTGGAACGCCGTGCCAGGCTTCGATCCCACCGTGTTGCTCGAAACCTCCTTCGTCGAGGACGAGGCGATGCTCGCCACCACCCTGCACGCGCGACGCGTGATCGAGTATCAGGGCCTCGACAGCCACGGCGCGCACGGCGCGGTCGACCTGCCGCGGGATTCCGCACTGTGCTCGGCTCTCGCCGCGCCCTTGCACGTCGACGGCGCCCCCGCGGGCGTGCTGACCGTCTACACGGCCCGGCCACACCGCTTCTCCGACGCCCAGAAACGCCTGCTTGCCGCGCTCGCCAGTTTCGCCGCCGTGGCCCTGCACAACGCCCGCCTCTACGCTCGCGTTTTCCAATCCGAGGAGACCCTGCGTAAAAACGAGACCCTCACCACCCTCGGCCTGCTCGCCGCGGAAATCGCCCATGAAATCCGCAATCCACTCACCGTCGTCAAACTCCTCCACGGCCCACTCGGCGCCGATCTCGCCGCTGACGACCCGCGCCGGCGCGACCTCGAAGTGATCGCCGAGAAACTCGAGCAGCTCGAGGGCATCGTCTCGCGCGTGCTCTCTTTCGCCCGCGCGCCCGCCGCCCTGCACGCCCGCTGGTCGGTGCACGACATCATCAACGACACGCTTTGGCTGCTTAAGGCCAAGACGGCCCAAGCCAATGTCGCCGTGCGCTACACACAGCCTGCGCCGCCCTTGCATGTGTCGGCCAGCAAGGGCCAGGTCCAGCAGGTGCTGCTGAACCTCATCCTGAATTCCCTCCACGCCATGCCGCAAGGCGGCGAGCTTGCGATCAACTGCGCCGCCACGACAGTCAATCACGTCTGGATCGATCTCGCAGACACGGGCGGCGGTTTGCCGGACGAAATCCGCGGTCGCCTGTTCGAATCGTTTTTATCCGGCCGCGCCGGCGGCACGGGCCTCGGCCTCTCCATCGCCAAGCGCATCATGCTCGACCACCGCGGCGACCTTCTGCTGGTCGCCACCGGCCCGCAGGGCACGACGATGCGCCTCGTCCTGCCCCTCGCGGCCGGCTGATTGGCTCTCCGTGCCGGCAGTTCGGCGTTATTTTCGACGTCACAAACGACCCGGGCTGGCCATGAGCGGACGAACTGTCCAGCATCGCGTCATGTCCTTTGCCACCCTCGCCTCCCTTCCCGTCAAGGCCATTTTCAACGGCATCATCCGCGGCCACTATGCGCACCTCGAGCGCATGACCGTGGGCGAGGTCGAGCTCGACGCGCGAACAACCGTGCCGATCCACCAGCACCTGCACGAGCAGATGACCTATGTCATCAGCGGCCGTTTCGAGTTTACGGTGGGGGACGAGACGACCGTGCTGGAGCCCGGCATGGCAGCGCTCATCCCTCCGAACACCCCGCATGGCGGCGTGACGCTCACCGCCTGCAAGGTGATCGACATCTTCGCCCCCGTCCGCGAGGACTACCGCTGAAAATGAAAAGCCGCGACGCCGGTCGCGGCTGGGCGGCGCCGGAATGCGCTCCAGCTTATTCCTCGAGTTCGACGTTCCAGTAGGCGAGGTCGAGGAAGTCCTTCCACTTCTCGCGGCCGTGGCTGCCGAGCACGAGGCTGATGACGGGACGCCACTTCGGGCGCGCCGGCTTGCGGATGAGCCGCATGTGCGCCTCGTGCGGCAGCCGGTTCGCTTTGCGCGTGTTGCACCGGATGCAGGAGCAGACGATGTTCTCCCAGGTCGTCTTGCCGCCGTAGTGCCGCGGGATGACGTGGTCGAGGTTCAGCTGCTCCCGGGGTAAACCATGGCCGCAATACTGGCAGTGGTCGCGGTCGCGCTCGAAGACATTGTTGCGCGTCAGCTTCAGCTCCTTGCAAGGCAGCTTGTCGAAATAGGTCAGCAGGATCACGCGCGGCAGGCGGATGGTGCGGTTGACGGTGTGCACCGTCTCCAGCGCGTCGAGTGGCGGGTTGTAGATGGAGAAATCAATCCAGTCCAGCAGCGAGAACGTGCGGAAGTCGTCCTCCTGATGGTGCACCACGGCGGCGTGCCCGCGGGCCAGCAGGGCGAAGGCCCGGCGCGCGCCGATGACGTTCACCGCCTGCCAGAGGCGGTTGAGCACCAGCACGGGTTGATCGAGCGCGGCTTCCATGGGCAACGGGGCTTGGGGATACGCCCCGCGCCCCCGCCTGTCAAGCTGGCCGCGCGGCGGCGTGGCCGTTGCTCGGTCGTTACCGCGCCGTGGCCGGCGCCAGCGCCGGCTTCATCGACTGGTTCTTGATCCGGATGCCCGACAATTTCTGCATGACCAGCGTCGCGTGCTCGGTGGCCACGTCGACATCGGTGTGCGTCTCGTGGATGTCGATCGCGCCGACAATATTCGCCGGCAGGCGCGTGACGCCCGCGATCTTGCCGACGAGATCCGCCGGGGTGACGAGGTGCTCGCGCCCGATATTGAACACCACCGTGGTGAAACCTTCCTCGCGTCCCGTGCGGGGTTTGCGCTCGTAGGTGCGCTTGGCCGGTTTGTGCTCCTTGCACTCTACCGGAGGGCGCGACTCGCCGCGAGCCGCGGTCGGTCGGGGAGCCGTTCCCCCAGCGAAACTCACCGGTGCCGGCACCTGAACGGGGCGGATCGGCGCGTGAGGGACGACATGCTGGACCTTCGCCGCGGGCACCGGCTTCGGAATCGGCCCGGTCTCCGCACTCTGCAAGAGATGGATGAGCGCGGACGCGATGTCGGTGCTGGCGTAGCCCTGGTCGAGCAGCCGGTCGATCATCGCGTCGTGCGATTTGAATTTCTTCTCCGCCAGCGTCGCCTGCAGTTTCTCGAGGAACACGTTTTCGCGCGCCTCCTCCACCTCGCCGAGCGACGGCGCCCGCTCGCGGCGGATCTTCAGCTTCGCGTAGTGCACCATGTTCTGCAGCTTGTAGATCTCGCGGTCCGACACGAACGTGACGGCGCGGCCCTTCTTGCCCGCGCGGCCGGTGCGGCCGATGCGGTGTGTGTAATCCTCGGCGTCGTTGGGCAGGTCGTAGTTGAACACCACCTCAAGGTCGTCGACGTCGAGCCCGCGCGCGGCAACGTCGGTGGCGATGAGGAACTCGAAGCCGTGCCGCTTGAATTTTTCCATCACGCGGTTGCGCTGCATTTGCGTGAGGTCGCCGTGCAGCCGGTCCACCGAGTAGCCGCGCGCGTGCAGGTGCTCGTCGAGCTCGTCGACCATGATCTTCGTGCTGCAAAAAACGATGCCGTGGCGGAAATCGTGCAGGTCGATCACGCGTGTGAGCAGCTCGATTTTCGAGCGGCGGTCCACCTCGTAGTAAACCTGCTCCACCTGCGGCGCGTTTTGCGCGTGGGCCTCAATCTTCACCCACGCCGGGTCGCGGCTGTAGCGCTTGATCAGCTCCTGGATGGCGCGCGGCATCGTCGCCGAGAAGAAGAACAGCTGCCGCGCCGGCGGCACGGCCTTGAGGATGTGCTCGATGTCGTCGCGGAAGCCCATGTCGAGCATCCGGTCGGCCTCGTCGAGCACGACGATCCGCAGCGCGTCGAATTTCAGTGTGCCGCGCTCCATGTGGTCCATGACGCGGCCGGGCGTGCCGATGACCACCTGCGCGCCGGCGTGGAGCGCGCGGAACTGCCGCTCGTAGCTCTGGCCGCCGTAGATCGGCACCTCCAGCAGGCCTTTTTTGAAAAACGCCAGCTTGCCGAACTCCTCCGCCACCTGCACGGCCAGCTCGCGCGTCGGGCACAGCACCAGCACCTGCACGGCGCGCACCTTCACGTCGACTTTCTCGATGGCCGGGATGGCAAACGCCGCCGTCTTGCCCGAGCCGGTGGCGGACTGGCCGACGACGTCGCGCCCGGCCAGCCCGTGCGGAATCACCGCCGTCTGGATGGGCGAGGCTTCCTCGTAGCCGAGTTTGTCCACGGCCTTGAGGATCTCGGCCGACAAACCGAGTTCGGCGAACGGGCGTTTTTCCATAAAACCCAGCTTGCGTGCGCCGTCGCGAAAAGGAGAGCGCAATCTTCGCGGCTTTTCCCCTCGCTATTCGTTCCGGTTAACCGGACGATGACGCCTTATGCCATTTTCCAAACTCGGGCTGACGCCCGCCCTGCTCAACGGTGTCAAGGCCATGGGCTACACCGACCCGACGCCCATCCAGCTGCGCGCCATCCCCGTCGTCCTCGGCGGCGGCGACCTCATCGGCTCGGCCCAGACCGGCACGGGCAAGACCGCCGCGTTCGCGCTGCCCGTCCTCGCCCGCCTCGGCAAACACGAGGCCCGCGGCCCGCGCGTGCTCGTGCTTGAGCCCACCCGCGAACTCGCAGCGCAGGTCGAGACCGCCTTCCGCGACTTCGGCCGCTTCACCGACATCCGCGCCACCGTCGTGCATGGCGGCGTCGGCTACGGCCGCCAGCGCAGCGAGATCCAGGCCGGCACCGATGTCGTCATCGCCACCCCGGGCCGTCTGATGGATTTCCTGCAGGAAGGCACGCTGCGGCTCGACGGCGTCAAGATTCTCATCCTCGACGAGGTTGACCGGATGCTCGACATGGGCTTCGTCAAGGACGTGAAGAAAATCATCGGCCGCTGCCCGCGCGAGCGCCAGACGCTGTTCTTCTCCGCCACCATCCCGCCCGAGATCGAGGAAATCGCACGCTTCGCCCTGCGCAACCCGGCGCGCGTCGAGATCGGCGTCGCCCGCACTGTCACCCAGACGGTCACCCACGCCATCTACCCGGTGTCGCAGCTGAAGAAATTCGACCTGCTCATCGCCCTGCTCGAGCGCACCGACTTCCACAGCTGCCTCATCTTCTCCCGCACCAAGCACGGCGCCGACAAGATCGCCCGCAAGCTCAAGCAGGCCAACCACTCCGTCGCCGTCCTCCACGCCAACCGCTCGCAGTCACAGCGCGTGGAGGCGCTCGAGGGCTTCAAGTCCGGCCGCTACGAAGTGATGGTCGCCACCGACATCGCCGCCCGCGGCATCGACGTCGCCGGCGTTTCGCACGTCATCAACTACGACGTCCCCGCCAACCCCGAGGACTACGTCCACCGCATCGGCCGCACCGGCCGCGCGCAGGCCGTGGGCGACGCCTTCACGCTCGCCACGCCCGAGCAGGTCGGCGAGATCCGCGCCATCGAGCGCTTCATCGGCCAGCGCGTGCCGCAGCTCAAGCTGGAGGGATTCGACTACCATTCCGCCCCGACCATCGGCGCCGCCGCCGGCCCGCGATACATCGACCCGCGCCGCGCCCAGCAGCAGGCGGCCCGCGGCCACGGCCAGCACCCGGCGCCCCAACCCCACCAGGGTGGCGGTGGACGCCCCGGCCACCCGGCGGCACCCAGCCGCAGCGGCGGACTCACCCGCGGCCGCTGGGGCCGGCGGTAACAGCTTCCCATCGGCCCGCGCCGCTGCTTAGTTCGGCGGCGTGAATTTGACCCACCTCGCCTGCACCGCCTGCGGCCAGCAGCACGACGCCGGCATCCCCCAGAACGTCAGCACCTGCTGCGGCAAGCCGCTCTACCCGCAATACGACCTCGCCGCCGCCGCGCGCACGCTCACCCAGGCCGCGCTCGCCACCCGCGTGAAGTCCCTCTGGCGCTACCGCGAGGTGCTGCCGGTGCGCAGCGACGCCGACATCGTCACGCTCGGCGAGGGCTTCACGCCGCTCCTGCCCGCGCCGCGCCTCGGCGCGAAGCTCGGCCTCGCGAAACTTTTCATCAAGGACGAGTCGGTGAACCCGACCCAAAGCTTCAAGGCTCGCGGCATGGCGACCGCCGTCTCGATGGCGAAGCAGTTCGGCCTGAAAAAACTCGCCGCGCCTTCCGCCGGCAACGCCGGCGGCGCCCTCGCCGCCTACGCCGCCCGCGCGGGCCTCGAGGCGCACATCTTCATGCCGGCCGACACGCCCAAGGCCAATGTCATCGAGTGCCGCGAACTCGGCGCGCACGTCACCCTCATCAACGGCCTCATCACCGACTGCGGTGCGGAGGTCGCGAAGCGCAAGGCCGCCGAGGGCTGGTTCGACGTCTCCACCCTCAAGGAGCCCTACCGCGTCGAGGGCAAGAAAACCCTCGGCTACGAACTCGCCGAGCAACTCGACTGGACGCTGCCGGACGTCGTCATCTACCCGACCGGCGGCGGCACCGGCCTAGTCGGCATGTGGAAGGCTTTCGACGAGATGGAGCGGATGGGTTGGATCGGCCAAAAACGCCCGCGGATGTTCAGCGTGCAGGCCAGCGGCTGCCAGCCCATCGTGCGCGCGTTCGAGAAGGGCGAGAAATCCGCCGCCGAGCACACCGGCGCGGCGACGCGCGCCTCGGGCCTACGCGTGCCGAAGGCCATCGGCGACTTCATCATGCTCGATATTCTCAGGAAATCCAACGGCGGCGCGGTGGCCGTCACCGACGACGAGATGATCGCCGGCGTGCGCGAAGTCGGCGCGGCCGAGGGCCTGTTCGTCGCGCCCGAGGGCGCCGCCACCTGGGCCGCGCTCAAGCACCTGCTCGCCGTGAAGAAAGTTTCACCCGCCGAATCCGTCGTCCTCTTCAACACCGGCGCGGGTGTGAAATATCTGGAGTGCTATGGCTCAACATGAAACTGATCCTGTCAATTCTTGCATTCGCCTGCAGCATATCTGCCGCAGCACAAATTGATGAAACCTCCATTCAAATTTCTGGGGTGCTTGGACAAAGAACCTTTCCAGGTCGACCTAATTACGAGCGCCTAAAAAAAGGTGATGAAGCCGAAAAAGTTTGGATCTTGGCTGTTTCCAATGGAGGCAAGAATGAAGTCTTTCAATTGGTTAAAAAACGCGACGCACGAGGAATCAGCGAGGTCTTGCGCCAGAGCATAGGAAAACGAATCACGGTCATAGGCGTCAAGTGGCCGGCACACACCGGGCACCATCACACGCCATACCTCATCACTGTGGAAACTGTTGTTGCGGACAAATAATCTTTCACCGCACTTGCAGTGTCTCACCCTCAAAGGTGAGGTTAGCGACGACACGACGACAGCCTTACGACTGCAAAGTTTCCATTTGGAAGCCCCGGCTCAGCGTCTGGGATCGGGGACGGAAAGCATCTTGCAGATTTTACGCGCGAGGTGATCCGATATCTCGGTGTGCCGCGGGACGGCTTCCGTGTGGCCGGTGCGGGGATTGGTCCAGAGGGAATGCGAACCGCCCTCGCGCTTGAGGTAGCAGCCGTATTGCCGGATGTGCCGGAGAAGGTCGCCGCGTTTCACGCCACCGTCAGGACATCCCTCATGGCGCTGCGCGGCAATCCCCTGAGCGCATCCCGCCGACGATCATCCAGAATCAGTTTTATGGCCCGTGAAAGATCCTTCTTCGCTGTCGCCGCCGTGCGGCCCTGGCCGTTGGCCCCCGGAACTTCCGGGCAACAGGCCACGAACCACTTGCCGTCCTTTTCGACGATGGCTGTGAACTCGTTTCGCATGCCGGCAAGTAAGCCCGATGGGCGACGAAGTGCAAGCGCCGGATTCACCGCACCTGCAGTGTGTCGCCCTCGAAGGTGAGGCCGAGGGATGAGACGATAATGGCCTTGCGGCTGCCGTCCTTGCGGACGCGGCCGGCGAGCCAGGCGTCGTAACCCGTCGCCTTGGCGGCGGCGAGCACGGCGTCGGCCGACTGCGGAGCGACGTAGACGGCGAAGCCGACGCCCATGTTGAACGTCGCGTAGGCTTCGCGCAGTTCGATCGGGCCGGCGCGCATCAGGAATTGGAACAACGCCGGCGCCTCGCGCGGAGCAGTGATCTCATAAATGAAAGGCTCGTCGAGCCGCATGAGCTTGCGCCAGCCGTGGCCGGTCACGTGCGCCGCGTAGTTGAGCTTCAGTCCGCGCTGCTGGCACTCGCGCACGAACGCCACGTAGATGACCGACGGCGCGAGCAGCGCCTCGCCGTAGGTGCGTCCATCGCCGACCGGCGTGGCGTAGCCCTGCGGAAGTTTTTCCGCGATGAGCCGGCAGAGCGACAGGCCGTTGGTCTGCACGCCGGACGAGGCGAGGAAGATGATGGCGTCGCCGTCGCGCACGTCGCCGGTGATGCGGAGATGCTTCGGCGCGATCTTCCCGATGGCCGAGCCGGCCAGCACAATGGTTTTCGGCTCAACGATGCCCTTGAGCGTGGGCGTCTCGCCGCCGCCCCAGACGGCGCCGGCCAGCCGGCAGCCCTCGGCCCAGCCGTCCACGAGCGCCTGCATCCGCGCGGCGTCGGCGAACCAGGCGGAGTCGCCCACGGCGGCGTGCATCGCCACGGAGAGGGGCAGCGCGCCGCAGGTGACGAGGTCGTTCACGATGGTCGCCACGGTGTCGATGGCGATTTCGCGGTAGAAATTCTTTCCGGTGGCGGCGTGCACGGCATCGGCCACGAGGTTCTTGGTGCCGAGGCCCTCCTCGACGTGCGCGAGGTAGTGGTCGACCGCCTCCATGAGGTAGGCGCTCTCGCCGCGGGTCGCGGCCGGCTCGGCGTAGCCGTGGGCGGCGAGCTGGCCGGCGGTGGTGCGCGCGGCGCGCTGGCAGGCGCGCTTGAACGCGTCGAGCCGCCCGTAGTCCACGCCGGAGGAATCGTAGGAGAGAGACATCAGGGTGTGACGTGTGAAATGTGACCTGTGATGAGAGAAAACACGATGTGCGCGAGGAATTGCATCATTAACTCGTCACTTGTCACACATCACTTCTCACTCAGTAGGATCTCCCCTCCGCCTTCTCGAAGTAATTGACGAACGCCTGATGCACGACGCGGTAGCCGCCGGGTGTGGGATATTTGCCGGTGAAATACCAGTCGCCGGTGTGGTGCGGCAGCGCGCGGTGCAGGCTCTCGATGGATTGGAACACGATCTCCACCTCGCCGTGCCAGCCGTTCTTGCGGGGCGTCACCAGCTCGGTGATGCGGCGGGAAATCTCTTCGGCGGTGAACGGCTCGTAGATGCGGCGGATGTGGTTGACCGGCTCGGCGGCGGGCTTCGCCAGCTCCTCGCAGCAGGAGCGGTAGACCTCCTCGATCAGGCCGCCCTGCCCGCGCTCCTTCAGCAGGGCGATGGCCGCCTCGAAGGCGATGAACTTGCCAATCTCGGACATGTCGATGCCGTAGCAGTCGGGATAGCGGATCTGCGGCGCGGTGGAGGCGATGACGATTTTCCTCGGGTTCAGCCGGGCCAGGATGCGGAGAATGGAGCGGCGCAACGTGGTGCCGCGCACGATGGAGTCGTCGATGCACACGAGGCTGTCCTGCGGGGTGACGACGCCGTAGGTGATGTCGTAGACGTGCGAGGCGAGGTTGTTGCGCCACTTTTCCTGGCTGATGAAGGTGCGCAGCTTCACGTCCTTGCTGACGAGCTTCTCGCCGCGCGGCCAGTTGCGCATGATGAGGTCGTCGAGCAGCGCGTCGTCGAGCGGGCCTTTTTTCGAGGCCGCAAGCAGCGCTTCCTTCACCTCGGTGCGGCGGCGCTGGCGGAGCTCGCTCATCAGGCCGTAGTAGGCGACCTCGGAGGTATTGGGGATGAAGCTGAGGATGGTGTGCTCGAGGTCGCCGCCGGTGGCGCGCAGGATCTGGTCGGCGAGGCCGGCGCCGAGGGCCTTGCGCTCGCGGTAGATGTCGGCGTCGTTGCCGCGGGAGAAATAGATGCGCTCGAACGAGCACTGGGTCTTGGGCAGCGCGGGGCGGAAGCGCTCGGTGCGCACCGCGCCGTCGCGTTTCATGACGACCGCGCAGCCCGGCTCGACCTCGCGGACCTCGCCGGGCTCGAGGTCGAACACCGTGCAGAGCGGCGCGCGCTCGGAGGCGACGGCCACGACCTCGTCGTTCTCGAACCAGTGCGCCGGGCGGATGCCGGAGGGGTCGCGCGCGACAAAGGCGTCGCCGTTGCCCAGCGCACCGACGAGCGAGTAGCCGCCGTCCCACTCGGTCGCGGCGGAGCCGAGCACGCGGGCGGGCTGCACGCCGGCATTGAGGCGGCGGCTCAGCTCGGGGCCGGCGAGGTTCTCAGCCTTGAGCGCGCGATAAATCTCCTCGTGCTCATTGTCGAGGCAGTGGCCGATCTGCTCGAGGATGGCCTGGGTATCGGTGGCGAAGATGGGGTGCTGGCCGAGCGTGATGAGACTCTGGTTGAGCGCGGCGGTGTTAGTGAGATTGAAATTACCCGCGAGCATCAGGTTGCGGGCGGGCCACGGGCTGCGGCGGAAATACGGATGGCAGGCGCTGAGGTTGTAGCCGCCCGAGGTGCCGTAGCGCAGGTGGCCGAGGTAGAGTTCGCCGCAGAAATCGAAGTGCTTCTTCGCCGTCTCGGGGAACTCCGGGTGAACGGTGCCGTCGGCCACAAGCTGGTGGTAGCGCGCGAGCAGGGATTGGAAGATCTTGTCGAGCGGGTTGGACTCGACGTTGCGCTCACGGAACATGTAGGGCTCGCCCGGGGGCACGTCGAATTTCACGCAGGCCGCGCCGGCGCCGTCCTGCCCGCGATTGTGCTGCTTTTCCATGAGCAGGAAAAGCTGCGAGAAGCCCCAGAGCGGCGTGCCGTATTTCTCCTGGTAGTAGGCCAGCGGCTTCTTCAGGCGCACCAAGGCGATGCCGCATTCGTGGGTGATGCGCTCGCTCACGGCGAGGTGCCCTCCGTCTTCCGCCGGGCCCGTCCGTCGGCCACACTGCGCCCGTCAGGATGGAGGTTCCGGGCGTTGGGGGAGTGGAAGCTGGTCACGGGTTATTAATACCGGCTCATTCCGCCGAGCCGGCAGCAATGGTCAACGGCTTTCTGTGCACGCCGATTATTAATAGAAACTTTTCCGACTGTCAGTCCACTTGACGACCGGACGCGGTTTGTGAGTATCCGGCCTTCCCCACCATGCTGACCCTCCGCGGCTCACCGGCCCTCTCGAACTTCCGCCTCCAGAAGCTCCTTCAGGACCTCGCCGCCTCCGGCCTGCCCGCCCGCGCCCTGAGTGCGGAATTCGTCCATGTCGCCGAGGTGTCGGAGGAATTGACCGCCGCCGAGCGCGAAGTCCTGGAAAAACTGCTGACCTACGGCCCCCGCCGCGTCACCGCGCCGGTCAAAGGATTGCTGCAAGTGGTCGCCCCGCGTCCGGGCACCATCTCGCCATGGTCGTCCAAGGCCACCGACATCGCCCACATCTGCGGACTCGCTAAGGTCAAGCGCATCGAGCGTGTCTTCGCCTACACCGTCGACTTGGGGATCGTAGGCAGCCCGCTTGCGGGCGCGGCTGAAGGCGCGAGCAAGCTCGCCGCCTATAAGGTTGTCCTCGCGGCCAAGCTCCACGACCGGATGACGCAGGTCGTCTTCGGTGACCTCGCCGCCTGCGAAGCCCTTTTCCGCCACGAGCAGCCGCGTCCGCTGGCGAGCGTGCCGGTTCTCGCCCAGGGCCGGGCCGCCCTCGTCGAGGCCAACGCTACCCTCGGCCTCGCGCTCGCCGACGACGAGATCGATTATCTCTTCAAGGCCTTCACCGCCCTCGGCCGCGACCCGCACGACGTCGAGCTGATGATGTTTGCGCAGGCCAACTCCGAGCACTGCCGCCACAAGATTTTCAACGCCACCTGGACCATCGACGGCACGCCGCGCGACCGCTCGCTGTTCCAGATGATCAAGAACACCCACGCGCTCCACAGCGCCGGGATACTTTCGGCCTACAAGGACAACGCCGCCGTCCTCGCCGGCACGCGCGGCGGACGCTTCTTTCCCGACCCGCACACCGGCGAATACGCCGCGCACGACGAGGACATCCATTTGCTCTGCAAGGTCGAGACGCACAACCACCCGACTGCCATCTCGCCCTACCCCGGCGCCTCCACCGGCTCCGGCGGCGAAATCCGCGACGAGGGCGCCACCGGCCGCGGCGGCAAGCCGAAGGCCGGCCTCACTGGCTTCACCGTCTCCAACCTCCGCCTGCCTGGCGCCGTGCAGCCTTGGGAAAAGGATAACGGCAAGCCGGGCCGCATCGTCTCCGCGTTAGACATCATGCTCGAAGGCCCGCTCGGTGGCGCCGCGTTCAACAACGAGTTCGGCCGCCCGTCCATTGCGGGCTATTTCCGCACTTTTGAGCAGGAGGTGCCCGCCGCCGGTGGCACCGAGCTGCGCGGCTACCACAAGCCCATCATGATCGCCGGCGGCGTCGGCAACATCCGCGCCGGGCACGTGCAGAAGGGCGAAATCAAACCGGGCGACCAGCTCGTCGTCCTTGGCGGGCCCGCGATGCTCATCGGCCTCGGCGGCGGCGCGGCCAGTTCCTTGGGCAGCGGCGCGGGCAGCGCGGACCTCGATTTCGCCAGTGTGCAGCGCGACAACGCCGAGATGCAGCGCCGCTGCCAGGAGGTCATCGACCGCTGCTGGGCCCTCGGCGACGCCAACCCGATCTCTTTCATCCACGACGTCGGCGCAGGCGGCCTCTCCAACGCGCTGCCGGAGCTCATCAATGACGGCGGCCGCGGCGGCCGCTTCGATCTGCGCCAGGTGCCCAACGACGAGCCGGGCATGAGTCCGCTCGAGCTCTGGTGCAACGAGTCGCAGGAGCGCTACGTCCTCGCCGTGCCCGCCGGCCGCATCGCGACCTTCCGGCAGTTCTGCGAGCGCGAACGCTGCCCCTTTGCCATCGTCGGCGAGGCCACCGAGGCCAGGCAGCTCGTCGTGGAGGATCCGCATTTTCAAAACAAGCCCATCGACCTCCCGCTCGACGTCCTCCTCGGCAAGCCGCCACGCATGGCGCGTTCCGACGTGACGCTGACGCGCCCGTTCCACCGGCTCGACCTCCGCGGCGTCACGCTGCTCGAGGCCGTGCGCCGCGTGCTCTCGCACCCGACCGTCGCGGACAAAACTTTCCTCATCACCATCGGCGACCGTTGCGTCACCGGCCTGATCTGCCGCGACCAGATGGTCGGCCCGTGGCAGGTGCCCGTAGCCGACTGTGCCGTCACCGCCGCCGCGTTCGACGTCTACACCGGCGAGGCCTGGGCCATGGGCGAGCGCACCCCGGTCGCGGTCAACAACGCCGCGGCCTCAGCCCGGCTGGCTGTCGGCGAGGCGCTCACCAACCTCGCCGCCGCACAAATTGGTGAACTCGGCAAGGTCAGCCTTTCCGCCAACTGGATGGCCGCGCCCGCCATCCCGGGCGACGGCGCCGACCTTTACGCCGCCGTGCACGCCGTGGGGATGGAACTCTGCCCCGCCCTCGGCA
The DNA here is from genome assembly GCA_023269565.1 of Opitutaceae bacterium. Taxonomy (GTDB): domain Bacteria; phylum Verrucomicrobiota; class Verrucomicrobiia; order Opitutales; family Opitutaceae; genus JAHFTD01. The sequence goes on from JAHFTD010000021.1 coordinate 15,635, forward strand.
TCACCATTCCCGTCGGCAAGGACTCGCTGAGCATGAGCACCGTCTGGCAGGACAGCGGCGCGCAGAAGCGCGTCACCGCGCCGGTCTCGCTTATCATCTCCGCCTTCGCCCGCTGCGCCGACATCCGTCGCACGCTCACGCCGCAACTGCAGCAGGTCGATGACTCGGTCCTCCTCCTGATCGACTTGGGACGCGGCAAGAACCGCCTCGGCGGCTCGATCCTCGCGCAGGTGGTCTCGCAGATGGGCGAGGCCACGCCCGACGTCGACAGCGCCGCCGACCTCAAGAATTTCTGGGCCGCCTTCCAACAGCTCGGCCGCGAGCAGAAGCTCCTTGCCTACCACGACCGCTCCGACGGCGGCCTGCTCGCCACCGTCGCCGAGATGGCCTTCGCCGGCAACACCGGCGTGGATTTCGAGATTCCGCATCTGCACGACCCCTTCGCCGCCCTCTTTAACGAGGAGCTTGGCGTCGTCATTCAGGTGCGCGGGTCTGACCTCGATGACGTTTACCTCGTGCTGCGGCAGCACGGGCTTAAGGCCTGCGTCTCGCGCCTCGGCACGCTCAACCCTCATCACGCTCTCCGTGTCACGCAGTCGGGCAAGGAGATTCTCAACGAAAACCTCCCCGCCCTCCGCGCCGTCTGGTCCGACGTCACGCGCCGCATGCAACTCATGCGCGACAATCCGCAGGGCGCCGAGCAGGAATTCCGGCTCAAGCTCGACCCGAAGAATCCCGGCATCTCGCCGAGGCTGACGTTCAAAGTAGGCAGCGAGGTTGCTCGCGCCCGGGCGTCAGGTAAACCGCACCCCGCCGTCGCCATTCTCCGCGAGCAGGGCGTGAACAGCCAGATCGAGATGGGCCACGCGTTCACCCGTGCCGGTTTCCGGGCCGTCGACGTCCACATGACCGACATCCTCAGCGGCCGCGTCTCGCTGCGGGATTTCCGCGGGCTCGCGGCCTGCGGCGGCTTCAGCTACGGCGACGTGCTCGGCGCCGGCGAGGGCTGGGCCAAGAGCATCCTCTTCCATGAGAAGGCCCGCGCCGAATTCGCTGCGTTCTTCGCCCGGCCCGACACCTTTTCCTTCGGGGTGTGCAACGGCTGCCAGATGATGAGCAACCTGCACGCGCTCATCCCCGGCGCCGGGCACTGGCCGCGCTTCGTGCAAAACCAATCGGAGCGCTACGAGGGCCGCTTCGTCTCCGTGAAGATCGAGCAAAGCCCCAGCATTCTCTTCGCCGGCATGGAAGGCTCGGTCATCCCGATCGTCACGGCGCATGGCGAGGGCTACGCGGAGTTCACGGACGCCGCCGCAACCCGGGCTTGCAGCGAATCCGGGCTCGTCACCGCGCGTTTCGTGGATAACCACCACCAGCCCACTGAGATTTATCCACTCAATCCCAACGGCTCGCCGCTCGGCATGACCGCGTTCACCACGATCGACGGACGTGCGACCATCATGATGCCCCACCCCGAACGCGTGCACCGCACCGTCACCATGAGCTGGCATCCTGCCGACTGGGTCGAAGATTCGCCATGGATGCAGCTTTTCTACAACGCCCGCACGTGGGTCGGGTGATTCTGTTTGCGCCGGCGACAGCGAATTTTTCTTATCGACATCCATGTTGCGTTTATTCCGCAAATCCATCTCCCGCCAAGTTGCACTCCCGGGCATTGCGCTGCTGGTCGCATCCTCCTTTGGCGCCGAGACTGATGTCGTAAGGTTGGAGCAGTTCTTCACCACCGCAACGAAGCTCCCCATTACCGTTGAGAACTCCCCGGGCATGGTCTCGGTGGTTTCCGGCCGAGAACTGGCCGACCGAGGCGTCCACGACCTGCGCGGCGCGCTGGCGTTCGTCAGCGGAGTGGACATCGCACCCGGCGGCGACGCGGGTCCCGCCGCCTCCGCCCCGGGCCTTTGGGGCCTGCGCGAAGTGGATGCATTCCTGCTTGTGGTCGACGGCGTGCCCTACGGCGGCGCCTTCAACCCGGCCCTCGCCAGCCTCGACCTCACCAACGTCGCGCGCATCGAGGTGCTGCGCGGCGCCGCGCCCGTGATGTATGGCGCCACCAGTTTTGTCGGCGTCATCCACGTCATCCATGCGGCGCCGGGCGAGTCGCCCGCGACCTTCAGTGCCAGCGGCGGCTCACAGGATTCAGGCGCGGCTGCGTGGTCGGCCAACCTGCCCGATTGGGGCAAGCTTAAGCAATCGCTCACGCTCAATGCCGAGCGGCGCCGGTTCAGCCAGGACGACGCCAGCCTCGAGCGCTACCACGCGCTCTACCGCGCTGCGGGCGAACTAAGCGGCGGCCAAGCCCACCTGGATCTCGAGCTGACCTCGCTCAAGCAGAGTCCCTACAGCCCGCATCCGCGCGAGGGCGCCACGCTCACCGGCCGCTTCCCGCTCGACGCCAACATTAATCCCCGCGACGCCCGCGCCGATCTCGACCACGCCCAGCTTAATGCCGGCTTCGACCGCGACACCGGCTCCGCCCGGTGGATCACCACGGCTTCCCTCGCGCGCAGCGAGGCGCACAACACCCGGGGCTTCCTGCGCGACAACTTTGCCACTGACGGCGTGACACCCAACGCCGACGGTTTCCGCCAGAAAATCACCACCACCGATTTCTACCTGAACTCCTACCTCGCGTGGACGACCAGCCCGCAGCTCCAGACTGCGCTCGGCTTTGACCTGCTCTACGGCCACGGCACGCAGCGGAGCAATAATTTCGAATACGCGGTGTTCCCCGACGGCCGCAACCGCCCGGACTCCCACGTCCTGCCCACCGACGAATCCACCGCGCTCGCCGACACGCGCCGCTTCTGCGGCCTCTACACCGAGGTGCAATGGACGCCCGACACCCGCTGGCATTTCGTCGCCGGGCTCCGCCTCAACCGCACCAGAGAGAACCGCGACGCCACCCTGGTGCAAAGCGGCATTCCGGGCGTGACCGCCGACAGCGACCAGCTAACCAAGGAACGGCTCTCCGGCTCGATTGGCTTCAGCTACCGTGTGTGGGAGCAGAGCAAGGACTCCGCGACACTGTTCGCCGACTACCGCAACACCTACAAGCCCGCGGCCATCGACTTTGGGCCCGAGGCCGAGGGCGAAATTCTCAGGCCCGAGACCGCGCAAAGCTGGCAAACTGGTTTCCGCGGCCAAGCGCTTGACGGCCACCTCGACTGGGAGGCGAGTTATTTTGAGATGCGTTTTGAAAACTTGGTGATCCAGGAAAACATCGGCGGGTTGCCTGCCCTCGCCAACGCCGGGCGCGAGCGCTTCAAGGGCGCGGAGTTCGAGGGCGGCTACGCGTTTTCGCCTGATCTGCGCCTCTCCGCCTCGTATGCGTGGCATGACGCGCGCTTCACCGACTACGCCCGGCGACGACCCGATAACTCCATCCAGCAACTCGCGGGCAAGCGGCTCGAGCTCTCTCCGCAGCTCCTGAGCGCCTTCGGTCTCACCTACTCACCCAAGCTTGGCCTGTTCGCCAGCGCGACCTGGAACCATGTCGGCAGCCGCTACCTCAACAAGGGCAACACGTCCGTGGCGTCCGCCTACGACCTGCTCGACGCGGGCCTCGGCTACCGCTGGAAAACCTGGAGCCTGCGCCTCGACGGCGCGAACCTGCTCGACCGCCGCGACCCCGCCACGGAAAGCGAGCTCGGCGACGCCCAGTTCTACCGCCTCCCCGGCCGGGCAATCCTGCTCTCCGTCAGCAGGAACCTCTGAGCCGCGTCTCTTCGCGCAGGATTGCGGTCGGGTAAACGGACGCACATGCTCCGGCTCAGCATGAATCACCTCACCGTCGGCGAATACTGGAACGGCAACGCCGAGGCTTGGACCAAGCTGGCGCGCGCCGGCTTTGACGTCTACCGCGACCACCTCAACACACCTGCCTTCCTCGAACTGCTGCCGTCGGTGGCCGGGCTCTGCGGCCTCGATCTCGGCTGCGGCGAGGGCCACAACACCCGGCTTGTCGCCAAACGCGGCGCGAGGATGACCGCGATCGACATTGCGGAAAAATTCATCCGCCATGCGCAGGCCGAGGAGACACGCGCGCCGCTGGGCATCACCTACCGGCACGCGAGCGCGGTCGAGCAGCCGTTCGCCGACGCCTCCTTCGATTTCGCCACCGCGTTCATGAGCCTGATGGACATCCCCGAGACCGCGCGCGCGCTGGCCGAGACGTTCCGCGTGGTGCGCCCGGGCGGATTTCTGCAGTTCTCCCTCACCCACCCGTGCTTCAACCCGCCGCACCGCCGCAACTGCCGCGATGAGGACCGCGTCACCTACGCCATCGAGGTCGGCGACTACTTCATCGACGCGCGGGGCCGCGTCGACGAATGGATCTTCGGCACCGCACCGGAATCCGAGAAGCGCCGGCTGCCGATGTTCCAGGTGCCGCGCTTCCACCGCCCGCTCGGCGAGTGGCTGAATCTGCTCGTTGACGCCGGGTTCATCCTGGAGCGCTTTGCCGAGCCGTGCCCGTCCGAGGAAACGGTGCGCGCGCATCCCTCGCTGCAGGACGCGCGCGTCGCCGCCTACTTCCTGCACATCCGCGTGCGGAAGCCGGCCGTGGCTACACGAACTTAATCCGGCCGGGCGAAGGACACGATCTGGTTTTGCTCGCGGTGGTTGGTCCAGAAATTATTCCCGTCGTAGGCCAGCGCCCGCGCCGCGAAGGGAATCCGCGCAAGATCGTCGATCTGCGGCGTGGCCGGCCGCGGGTCGACGCGCGTGAGGAAGTAATCGTTCGTGTCCTCCGCGTCGGTCGTGCCGAGGTAGAAGACGCCGTCGACGACGACCTGCCCGCAGATGCCGTGCGGCACATGGATCACCCGCTCAACTTTTCCCTCGGGACTGAGCGCGAGCAATTTCTTGGGATACCATTGGCTTACGTGCAGCCGCCGGCCGTCCCAACCGAGCTGCGCGCCGGCATAGTCGGGACACGGGATCCGGAATTTCTCATCAAAGCCCTTCCCCGGGACGCAGCGCCGGATGACGCGGTTGTCCTCGGCGGTCTCGCCGCAGATGACGCGAAGCTCGCCGGCGCAAACGGTCATGCCCCACGGCACGCTGGGCGCGGCGGTCTCCCAGCCGACTGTCCAGGTCGCGAGATCGATCGCGTAGATGCGGTGCGTCTCCCGTGAACCCATCCAGAGGGTCGCACCATCCCAGGCGAGCGATTGCGGCTTGGGCGCCGGCGAGGCGAGGCGTTTCAGTTCCTTGATGTCATTCATGGGTGGAAAATCAGCGGGCAGGTTTGACGGTCGCACATAGCTTCGCCGCAGCATCCACGATCTGCTGTTCGGAGAGGAGCACAAGGTTGGCGGCGGCGGCGAGCGGAATGTAGGTGTCCAGCGCGCGGACAGAGGCGAGCGGCCGGCCGTAGCCCGACTCGGCCAGCGCGGCGATGACCGCATCGGCGATGCCGCCGCCGGTGGCGCGGCATTCGTCGGCCACGAGCACGCAGGCGCAGGCCTTGGCGTGCTTGTCGATAGCCTCAAGCGGCAGCGGGTTGAGCCAACGGAGATCGAGCACGCGGGCCTTGATGCCCTGCTCCTCCAGTCGGCGAGCGGCGCGAAGCGAGAGCCGCAGGCCGTTGCCGTAGGTGACGATGAGCACGTCCTTCGCCTTCTCATGATAGACGCCCGCCTCGCCGGGCAGCAGTATCCGGTCGGGCGTCGGGTAGTCGAAGAGCCACTGGTTGTCGCCGTCGGCGTAAAGGTCGCGCTCATGGTAGAGGGCGATGGGCTCGAGGAAGACGGCGACGCGGCCACACGTCCGCGCGGTGGCGACGAGGCCGCGGAGCATCAGCGCCGCGTCGTCGCCGCGTGCCGGCACGGCAAAGAGGAGGCCGGGGATGTCGCGCAGCGCGCCGATGGAGTTGTCGTTGTGGAAATGCCCGCCGAAGCCCTTCTGGTAGGCGAGACCCTGGACGCGCACGACCATCGGGTTGGCGAACTGGCCGTTGGAAAAAAACTGGAGCGAGCACGCCTCGCCGCGGAGCTGGTCGAGGGCGTTGTGCACGTAGGCGAGGTATTGGATCTCCGGGATCGGCAGCAACCCGGCCAGACCCGCACCCTGCGCGAGGCCAAGGATGGTCGTCTCGTCGAGCAGCGTGTCGAAGCAGCGGTGCGGGCCGAATTTTTTCTGCAGCCCCTGCGTCACGCCGTAAACGCCGCCTTTCCGGCCCACGTCCTCGCCGAAGAGGCTGATCTCGGGGAAGCGCAGCATCTCGTCGGCGAGCGCGGAGTTGAGGTGCATGCACATCGTGCGCTTGAGCGGCACGGTTATTTTTTCAGGCAACGGTTCGCCGAACAGTTCGACGCGGGCCTTCGCGGCGGCCTGCACGTGGGTGGTGGCGCGGATGGCGGGCTCGTCGTAGGGTGCGAGCGGGCGGACAATCTCGGCCGCCCTGGTAAGCTTGGGGCCGCGCGTGACCTCCGCGCACGCCGCGTTGATGCGCACCTGCACACCGGCGATGATTTTCCGCAGGGCGGCCGGCGTGGCGGCGCCAAGCTCGACCAGCCGGCGGGCATTGGCGAGCAGCGGGTCGCGCGCCTCGACGGCCTCGATCTCCTCGACCGGCCGGTAGGAAGTCTCCACATCCGTGCCGGCGTGACCCCAGAGGCGCACCGTGTGCAGATGGAGGAACACCGGCTGGCGCGTGCACCGGCACACGTCGAGCGCGGCCGCGGCGGCGTCCCACATCTCGTCCAACGTGCCGGCGAGCTCGCAGTAGTTCAGGTGCGGCAGGGCGCTGTAGTTGTCGTGAATCCAGTTGGCCGGCGTCTCGACGGAAATGCCAATGCCGTTGTCCTCGCAGAGGAAGACGACCGGCACATCGCCGCCGCGGCGGACGGCGTAGCGCGCGGAGTTGATGCCGGCGAGCGCGGTGGCGTGGTTGGCGGAAGCGTCGCCGAACGAGCACAGCACGACGGAGTCGGAGGCTAGGCCGTTCTTCAGGCCGAGGCGATGCGCGCGACGGAGGGCGTAGGCCAGGCCGTAGGCCTTGGGCAGATGCGAGGCGATGGTGCTGGTTTGTGGCGGAATCCAAAGCGGTTTGCTGCCCCAGACCTTGTGCCGGCCGCCGGAGATGGGGTCGTCTGCCGAGGCGCAGAACGAGCGCACGCCGTCGAGAATGGGATCGCCCGCGGGTGCGAGGCGCGAGCGCGCCATGACGAGGCCGCCGGAACGGTAATGCAGAAAGCATGGGTCGTCGGGCCGCAGCAACGCGCCAATGATGGCGTTGTTCTCATGGCCTGCACTGGAGATGGTGTAGAAGGACTGGTTGGTTTTGCGCAGCTCGCGCGCCGCCACATCGAGCAGCCGGCTCATCACCTGGTCCTCGAAGAGCTGCAACGCACGCCGGACCGTCAGCGTGGTGTGCGGGGACAGCGGCGCGTCCGCCGGCAACGGCGTAACCGCCGTGGAGGCAGAGGCAAGCCAGCCGAGCAGATTGTCCTGGACGATTTCGACGCGAGTCTTGGCCATGGGGGGCGCAGACAGGTTGGCGGGAGCGGGGCCGCCGAATCAAATCAAATGGCGCGCCGTCGAAGGCGCGCCAGTGGATAATCAGAGAGCAGCCGGGGCGGCTCCGACGGGAGAAAAGTTACTCCTTGGTCCAGGTGGGGACGCGGCCGGGAGTCCACGGTGCGCCGGCGGCCTCGACCTTGGACTCGAGGTCCTTCAGGTCGGTATCGAGGAGCACCTTCAATTTCGCGAGCACCGGGGCGAATTCCTGCGCGGCGGTTTCGTAGCTGCGCTGTTGCGTGCCGGTCGGCGCGGAGGTGATGCCCCAGAGCGCTTCGGCGATGCCTTCGGCACGCTGGGCGATCGAGGCCGGCGCGGGCTCCTGATACTTCGCGAGGATCTTGTCGCCGTTCAGCGCGATCTCGAGGTCGCTGAGGCGGGTCTCGAGATCCTTCGCGCGGGTCAGCAGAGCGGGCGACGCAGCCGGCGTTTCCAGGATAGCCTTGGCAAGGAAATCGAGCCTCTTGTGCGTTTCCTTGGCCAATTCGACCGAACCGGTCACGGCGCGCTGGAGGCGGGCAATTTTCTTGGAGAAATCGACCACCTTGGCGCGATCGACGACGGGCAGGCTCGCGGTGCCGAGGACTTCGGCGGCAAAGGACACGGGGTCGCCGAGTTTGGTGTTCTGGCCACCGACGCGCTTTTCCATCGTGACCGTGTAGGCGCCGGGCATGGCGAGGGGCCCGCGGATCGCGGGGGCGAACACTTCCAGCTCCTCTTCCTTGATCTGCGTGGGAGTGGGCGCCAGGTAACGCAAATCCCACACGACTTGGTTAAAGCCCGCCTTGACCGGGCCGGCCAGACGGCGGACGACGTTGCCCGCCGAGTCGGATATGGTGAGGATGATCGCCGGTGCTTCCTCGCGATCCTCCTTGAGCAGCGCGTCCCACGAGGCCACGGGCACATCGCCGCCCTTGGCCGCGATCTTCTTCTCCTCGGCCTGGCGGATTTTCTTTTTCGTCTTCAACTCATCCTTGAGGTAATAATTGATGACGGCGCCAAAGGGGGGATTGGCCGCGGTGTAGTAGGACGACCCCTTGAAACCCTTGTCGCGAAAGCCGAGCGCCAGACTGGGATTGAACATCCACGCCTTGCGCGGCGGCACGAGGGCGGCTTCGCGGGCGAGCAACTCGTCGGTCGCCCGGCGGATCGGCGTGAGGTCGTCGAGGATGTAGACCCCGCGGCCGTAGGTGCCGGCGACGAGGTCGCCCTCGCGTTTCTGAATCGCCAGATCGCGCACGGCGATGGTGGGCAGGCCGCCCTTGAGCTGGATCCAGCGCTTGCCGCTGTCGGGCGAGAAGAAGAGGCCGAACTCGGTGCCGCAATAGAGCAGGCCGGCGCGCTCGGGATCCTCCACGACGGTGTAGACGGTGCCGCGCACGGGCAGATCGCCGGCAATGGACGTCCAAGTCTTGCCGCGATCGGCGCTCTTGAGGAGGTAAGGTTTGAAGTCGCCCCGCTTGTGGTTGTCGAAGGCGGCGTAGACGGTGTTGGCGTCGAGCGGCGAGGCCTTGAGGTCCGACACATAGGTGTTCTCCGGAATGCCGTCGATCGTCTCGATCTTGCGCCAGTTTTTGCCGCCGTCCTCGCTGACGTTGATGAGACCGTCGTCCGTGCCGACGTAGAGCAGGCCCTCGGCCTTCGGTGACTCCGCAAGGGAAACAATATTGCCGTAGAATGAGGTGGAGGCATTGCGCGCGACCGAGTCGACGCTCCAGACACGGCCCATCATCTTGAGTTTGCTGCGGTCGATCTGGCGGGTGAGGTCGGGGCTGACGGCCGTCCAGTGGTCGCCACGGTCGTCGCTGCGGTAGAGGCGCTGCGAGGCGAAGTAGATCCGGGTATTTGAGTGCGGGCTGATCCTGATCGGGGAATCCCAGTTCCAACGATCCGACGCCTCGCCCGGGCCGGCCTGCGGCTGGATGTCGACGCCCTCGCTGGTCTTGCGGTCGAAACGGGAGATCACGCCATACTGCGACTCGGTATAGATGATGTTCGGATCGAGCGGGTCGATCGCGGTGCAGAAACCGTCGCCGCTGGTGGTGACGAACCAGTCGGTGTTCACAATGCCGTGCTGACTGGTGTTGCGCGAGGGCCCGCCGAGGGCGTTGTTGTCCTGCGCCCCGATGTAAACGTTGTAGAATGGCTTGGATTCGTCCGCCGTCGCGCGGTAGAGCTGCGCCAGCGGCAGGTTGGGTTTGAATTCCCACGTCGCCGCCCGGTCGAACGACTCATAAACGCCGCCGTCGTTGCCGTTGACGAGATGGTCGGTGTTCGCCGGGTCGATCCAGATGATGTGATTGTCGACGTGCTTGTCTTTTTCGCCCAGCCGCTTCCAGGTCTTGCCGCCATCCTCGGTCACCTGGTTGAAGGTATCCACCGCGTAGACGCGATCGACCTTCTTGGGGTCAGGGAAAAGTTCCTGGTAATACTGCGGGCTGGTCGGCTGGTAATCCGACATCTTGGTCCAGCTTTCACCGCGATCCAGCGAGCGATAGACGCCGCGATCCTTCTTCTCGACGGCCTCGATGATGGCGTAGACGACATCCGGTTCGGCCGGGGAAATGGCGAGGCCGATGCGGCCGAGGTCCACTTTCGGGATGCCCGACTCGAGTTTCCGCCAAGTTGCGCCGGCATCGGTCGATTTCCAAATGGCGCCCTCGGGTCCGCCGTCCAGCAGGCCCCAGACGTGCCGGCGGCGCTGATAGGAAGTCGCGTAGAGCAGGTTCGAATCGCGCGGATCCATCCACAGGTCGGAGGCCCCGGTGTCCTCGGAAATCGCGAGCGACTGCTTCCAGGTCTTGCCGCCGTCGGTCGTCTTGTAGACGCCGCGCTCACCGCCGGAATTCCAGAGCGGGCCCTGCGCGGCAACGTAGACGTTGTCGGAATTCCTCGGGTCGACGACGATCTTGCCGATGTGTTCGGAGGTTTTCAGGCCGGAGTTGGTCCAGCTGGCGCCGCCGTCGAGCGACTTGTAGACGCCGTCGCCGTAGCCGACGCTGCGCTGGGAATTGTTTTCGCCAGTGCCGACCCAGACGACGTTGGGATTGTTCGGATCAACCGTGACGCAGCCGATGGAATAAGAGCCCTCCTTGTCGAAGACCGGCGTCCAGGTGGTGCCGGAGTTGACGGTTTTCCAGACACCGCCGCAAGCCACCGCGACATACCAGGTGCTCGTCCGGGTGGCGACGACCGCGATGTCGCTGATGCGGCCGGCGGTCACAGCGGGACCAATTTCCCGGAGTTTGAGACCTTCAAAATTCTCGGCGGAAAAACCCACGACCGGCTTGTCCCCGGATTTCTCCTTCTCGGGTTCCTTGGTCTGGGCCGCGAGAGCGGGCAGGAGCAACGCGGTCAGAGCTAAGGGCAGGATTTTTTTCATGATGCGGATGTCAGGCGGATAAAGGAGGAATCGGAATAATAAGAGTGCAGTTGGTTAGGGGAGGTTGGAGCCGGAGTCGAGCGCGGACGTCACAGCAACGGCACTGCCGTGGCAACGAGCCGCTCGAAGGCGCCGGCGCCTCTGGCGGCGTTTTCCAGCGTGTGGGCGTGGGAGATTTTTTCGTCGGAGAGACCCGCGCCCATGTTCGTGATGCAGGAGACACCCGCGACCCGCAGTCCGCAGTGCCGGGCGATGAGGCAATCCGGCACGCTCGACATGCCGACGGCATCCGCGCCCCAGAGCTGCGCCATGCGGATCTCCGCCGGAGTTTCAAACGACGGGCCGCGGAATGCCATGTAGACGCCCTCGTGCAGGATGATGTTATGCTGTTTCGCGGCAGCCTTTATCTTGGCGCGGAGATCGGCATCCCATGCATCGGTAACCGGCACGAAGCGCGGGCCGAAGGCTTCGTCGTTCGGGCCGACGAGCGGATTGAGGCCGAGAAAATTGATGTGGTCGGTGATCAGCATGAGTTCGCTGACCTTGATGGGCGCCCGGAGGCTGCCCGCGGCGTTGGAGAGAAAAAGAACTTCCGCCCCCGCGGCCTGCACCGCGCGGATCATGGTCTTGAGCGGGTAGGCATCGCTGGTCTCGTAGAAATGCTTGCGGCCATTCAGCACGATGACCGGCACGCCATTGAGCCGGCCGAGAATGACCTGGCCGGCGTGGCCCGCGACGGTGAGCACCGGGAATCCGGGCAGTTCGCCGTAGGCCAGCGTGACGGGATTTTCAATCTTCGCGGCCAGCCCGCCGAGGCCGGAGCCGAGAATGATGGCGATCTTCGGTTTCAGTCCCCCGAGGGCGGCGGTGATCTTGGCGGCGGACTGGCGGACGTTCTCGGCATGGAGCTGGACTTCATTCATGGCGCCAAGCCCTAGACGAAAACCCCGCAGGGCAAAAGCATGCATTTGCGGCTGCCGAATAAACGGTTGTGCCGGAAGACCGGCCGGCGAAGTCTGGCAGCCATGAGCACCAAACTGGCGGGAATAGTCGGCGGCGGCCTGATGGGCGCCGGGATTGCGACCAAGTTTGCCCTGGCGGGCCACGAGATCCTCCTCCTCGAGACGTCACTCGCACGCCGCGCCACGATCCCCGCGGTGATCGCGGGAATTCTGGAGGAGCTGCACGCCGCCGGAGTCATCACATCCGCCGGCAGCGAAGCGGCGCGGATCCGCGTCAAACTCGTGGGCGACCTGGCCGAGCTGGCCCCGGCGCCGCTGGTCATCGAAGTCATCCCGGAGATCCTGACCGCGAAACAGGAACTCTATCGGAAGCTGGAGTCCGTGCTGGCACCTGATGCCCTGCTGGCCAGCAACACCAGCGGCTTCATGCCCGACGACCTCGCTGCGGGCCTGGCCTATCCGGGACGTTTCCTCCTCACCCATTTCTGGAATCCCCCGCATGCCATCCCGCTCGTCGAGGTCGTGCCCGGCACGCGCACCGCACCGGGCCTGGTCGAGCAGGCGGTCGCTGTGCTGCGCGGCATCGGCGCCGACCCGGTGGTGCTGTGCAAGGCCATCCCCGGCTTCATCGGCAACCGCCTTCAGTTCGCGATCCTGCGCGAGGCCCTGCACTTGGTCCGCGCCGGCGTGGCGGAGCCCGAGACCATCGACGCAGTGATGAAGGCCTCGCTCGGTCGGCGCTACGGCATCGCCGGGCCCTTCGAGAGCGCCGACCTCGGCGGCCTCGAAACCATCCTCCAGGTCGGCACCCACCTCATGCCCGAACTGGCCAAGGACGAGGGTGTGCTCGAGGTGCTGCGCGCCCACACCGCCAAGGGCGAAAAGGGCGCGGCGTCCGGCGCGGGTTTCTATCAATGGACCGATGAACGGCGCGCCGCCATGCGCCAGAAGCGTATCACGCACCAGCTCAAGGGTCGGACCGCGCCGGGTTAATTCTTCTGCGGCGTCTCCGTAGCTTTCTGCGGCGGTGGCGGCACATAGACCGGCAGCCGGTTGGCGCCGGGCGCGGTGCCCGCCAGGTTCGGCGTCAAGGCGCGGGAGGCGGGGTGAGACGGGCCAACGCGAGAAGGCTCGGGCGGCCATGCCCAGATCGGTTCGTGCACCAAGCCTATTTGGCGGACTTGTTGCGCGGGTGGTGCTTCGCGTGTTGGTCAAGCAGGCGCGAGGACTCGACGGCGGTGTAGATCTGGGTGGTGCCGATGCTGGCGTGGCCGAGCATTTCCTGGATGGCGCGGAGGTCGGCGCCGCCACCGAGCAGGTGCGTGGCGAAGGAGTGGCGCAGAAGGTGGGGCTTCACCGCGGCGCTGAGCCCGGCGCGCGCGGCGTATTTCTTCACCATTGACCAGAGGGTCTTGCGGGACAGCGCGCGGCCGCGCTCGCTGATGAAGAGCTCCGAACCGGTGCGGGGTTTGACGAGCCGCGGGCGGGCCGAGGTGAGGTAGACGGCGACGGCGTCGCGGGCCTTGCTGCCGAGCGGGACGACGCGCTCCTTCGAGCCCTTGCCGAAGACACGGACGAAGCCGTGCTCAAGGTCGATCTGCTGGAGGGTGAGGCGGGCGAGTTCGGAGACGCGCAGGCCGCTGGAGTAGAACAGCTCGAGCATAGCGCGGTCGCGGACTGAGTAGGCATCGCCACCCGACGGGGCGGCGAGGAGCCGGCCGACGTCGGCACCGGTGAGGGTCTGCGGGAGTTTGCGGCGGAATTTCGGGGCAGCGAGCAGCTCGGTCGGGTCGTCGTCACGCACCCGCTCGCGGACGAGGTGGCGGCAGAGCATGCGGACGGCGGTGAGCTTGCGCGCCTGAGTGGAGGCGGAGAATTCCCGATCGCTCAGCCAGTGCAGCCAGGCGGTGAGGTGGCGGACGGTGACCTTGGCCCAGCCGGACGCCCCGTGTTTTTTCAGGAAATGCGCGGCCTGGGTGAGGTCGTTCTCGTAGGAGAGCGCGGTGTTTTTCGCGAGGCCCTTCTCCAGCTCGACGTAACTGAGATAAGCATCGATCTCGCCGGCGAATCCGGCGGGAGCGGGCGGCATCGGCTCCTCTTTGCGGCGGGGCCGGGGTGCGTTCCGCGTTTTCAAGGGAAGCTCCTTCCCGGCGGTCAGTAGCGGCGGGGCCGGCGTGGTCCGGGCGGCGGGGCGTTCTGCTCGCGGATGCGGTAGGTGATGCGCGCCTTGTCGAGGTCGTAGGGACTCATCTCCATCTTCACCATGTCGCCAGCGGCGATCTTGATGAAATGCTTGCGGAGTTTTCCCGAGATATGGGCCAGGACCATGTGGCCGTTGGTCAGTTGCACGCGGAACATGGTTCCGGGGAGGACGGTGACGATCTTGCCCTCCACTTCGATCGCTTTGCCGTCAGACATGGTCGGCGTGGTGGTGGTTGGGTCGGGTCAGGCGCATGAAAAAGCCGTTGTAACACCGCAGCCCCCCGCCTAAGTCAAGGCTTTACCCGTCTGCGCCCGCCCTGCTGCTCGCGCCGGCTCACTCCTGATGAACCCCGAACTCCGCCCCCGGCTACCCTGCCCTTTCGAAAAAATGCACCCGTCGCAATTGCTGCGCGACGACACCTTCTACATGTGGCAGGCCTACAACCTCGCCCTCGACGCCTGGCGGCAGGACGAGGTGCCGGTGGGCGCCATCATCGAGCGCGGCGGCGAAATCATCGGCGCGGCGCACAACCAGCGCGACAGCACCCGGGATCCGACCGCGCACGCCGAGATCCTCGCGCTCGGCCAGGCGGCCAAGGCCATCGGCGACTGGCGGCTCAACGAGGCCACACTCTACGTGACGAAGGAGCCCTGCCCGATGTGTTCCGGCGCCACGCTCATGGCGCGGTTGAAGCGCGTCGTCTACGCCATGCCCGATCCGAAGATGGGCTGCCTCGGGGGTGCGACCGACCTCAACAGTCTGCCGCAATCAAACCACCACCTGCTTGTCACCCGCGGCGTGCTGGAGGCCGAGTGCCGCACGCTGCTGCAGGCGTATTTTAAATTGAAGAGAACAGAGGACTGATGGGAGGGCCCGCCTCCCGGTGGGCTGCGGCGCGTCGGGAGACACGCCCTCCAACGATCATGACATTCGCTGCAGTTGACGGCGCGCCCCGCCCGTGCACATTGGTGGCTTCACGTAATTAAACCTACTCCCCCCATGGCATTCGAACTCCCCAAGCTGGCTTACGCCTACAACGCCCTCGAGCCGCACATCGACGCGCGCACGATGGAAATCCACCACACCAAGCACCACCAGGCCTACATCACCAACGCCACCAACCTGCTGAAGGACCACCCGGCCCTCGCCGCGCTGGAGGTCAACGCGCTCATCGCCGACCTGTCCAAGGTGCCCGACGCCATCCGCGGCGGCGTGCGCAACAACGCCGGCGGCCACAGCAACCATACTTTCTTCTGGAGCATCATGGGGCCGGGCAAGGGCGGCGCCCCGAAGGGCGCGCTCGCCGCGGCCATCGACGCGCAGCTCGGCGGTTTCGCCAAGTTCAAGGAAGACTTCGCCAAGGCCGGCGCCACGCGCTTCGGCTCGGGCTGGGCTTGGCTCGTCGTCGGCGCGGACAAGAAATTATCCATCGGCTCGACCGCCAATCAGGACAGCCCGCTCATGGGCAAGGCCGTCGCCGGCCTCGAGGGCCGGCCGGTCATCGGCCTCGATGTCTGGGAGCACGCCTACTATCTGCACTATCAGAACCGCCGGCCCGACTACATCGCCGCCTTCTGGAACGTCGTGGACTGGGACGCTGCCGAGGCGAACTACGCCGCCGCGATGGGTTGAGAGACCAGAGGGCCGTTGAGGGCAACGGCCCCTACCTTGCAACGCTGCCTCCCGGTAGGGGCGGTTGCGGTAGGGGCGCTTGCCCCCAAGCGCCCTTGATCGGTTGTCGTCGGGCCGTTGGGGGCAACGCTCCTACCTGCGCAGCCGGCGGCCGGCTCAGCCCTTCTCCTTCATCTCGAAAACTCCGGCCCAGTCCTTGCCGGGCGGATGCTCCGTCATGTAGTGGCAGCGCTTGATCATTTGGAGCGACGGGTTGCTATCGATGGCGAGCTCCTTGCTCGGCTGGAACAGTTCAAGTTTCGCGCTATCCTCGAAAAGCTGGATGGCACCGGCCCAG
>JAHFTD010000104.1 GCA_023269565.1 Opitutaceae bacterium
TCGCCGGCGCAATCAACGCCTACGCCGCCCTCCTCGCCGAGCGCACCGGCTTCCGCGCCCTCTATCTCTCCGGCGCCGGCGTCGCCAACCACTCCTACGGCTGGCCCGACACCGGCAAGACCGAACTCGCCGATGTTCTCATCGACGTCCGCCGCATCACGCAGCGCGTCGCCCTCCCGCTCCTCGTCGACATCGACACCGGCTGGGACGACCCCGCCAAAGCCGTCCGCGAAATGGCCGCGGCCGGCGTCGCCGCTGTCCACATCGAGGATCAGGTCCCGCTCAAACTCTGCGGCCATCTTCCCGGCAAGCATCTCGTCTCCACTGCCGACATGGTCGCACGCGTGAAGTCCGCCGTCGCTGGCAAACCCGATCCGGGCTTCGTCATCATGGCCCGCACCGACGCCGCCGGCGTCGAGGGCGTGCCCGCCGCCATCGCCCGCGCCCAGGCTTACGTCGCTGCGGGCGCCTACATGATTTTTGCCGAGGCGCTGCACACGCTCGACGACTACCGCGCGTTCACCGCCGCCGTAAAGGTCCCTGTCCTCGCCAACCTCACCGAGTTTGGCCAGACGCCCTACTTCACTCTCGCTGAGTTGAATTCCGCCGGCATCGCCATGGCACTCTACCCGCTCAGTGCCAGTCGCGCGGCTGCCGCCGCCTCGCTCGACGTCTACAGCGCCATCCGCAAAGACGGCACGCAGCAGGCCGTCGTCGCGAAGATGCAGACCCGCGCCGACCTCTACACCACCCTCGGCTACACCCCTCCTTCCGAAAAAAAGTGACCACTGATTTCACGGATGACCACGGAGTTGTTTCACTTCCTGCCTTTATCAGTGATATCCGTGGTTAAAAGCCCTTCCCCATGAGCACCGACCCCACGCCCGCCCCCGCTCCCAAGGTCAAGAAATCCGTCGCGCTGTCCGGCGTCGTCGCCGGCAACACCGCCATCTGCACCGTCGGCCAGTCCGGCAACGACCTGCATTACCGCGGCTACGACATCGCGGAGATCGCCGCGCTGGCCACCTACGAGGAGGTCGCGCACCTGCTCATCTACGAGCGCCTGCCCAACCGCGCCGAGCTCGACGCCTACCGCACGACACTCCAAAAGCTCCGCGGCCTGCCCAGCGCGCTCCGCGCCGTCCTCGAGCAGATCCCCGCCAGCGCGCACCCGATGGACGTCCTCCGCACCGGCTGCTCGATGCTCGGCAATCTCGAGCCGGAAAAACTCCCCGCCTCCGGCGGCAACGCCTCGACGGTCGATGGCGCGCGCGCCATCGCCGACCGCCTCCTCGCCGTGTTCCCCTCGATGCTGCTTTACTGGCACCACTTCGCCACGTCGGGCCGGCGCATCAACGTCGAGACCGACGACCCGTCCATCGCCGCACACTTCCTGCACCTGCTGCACCAGCAGGTGCCCGCCGCCTCGCACGTCCGTGCGCTCGACCGCTCGCTCATCCTCTACGCCGAGCATGAGTTCAACGCCTCCACCTTCACCTGCCGCGTCATCGCCGGCACGGGCTCGGACATCCATTCGTGCATCACTGGCGGCATCGGCGCCCTCCGCGGCCCGAAGCACGGCGGCGCCAACGAGGTCGCCCTCGCCATCCAGCTGCGCTACCAGACGCCCGACGAGGCCGAGGCCGACATCCGCGCCCGCATGGAGCGCAAGGAGATCGTCATCGGCTTCGGCCACCCGGTCTACACCATCGGCGACCCGCGCAACCCCATCATCAAGGAAATCGCCCGCGCGCTCAGCGACGAGCAGGACGACCTCGGCCTCTTTAACGTCGCCGAGCGCATCGAGACGCTCCTGTGGAACGAGAAAAAGATGTTCCCCAACCTCGACTGGTTCAGCGCCGTCGCCTACCACCGCCTGGGCGTGCCGATGCTCATGTTCACTCCCCTCTTCGTCATGGCCCGCACTGCCGGCTGGGCCGCACACATCATCGAGCAGCGCGTCGACGGCAAGATCATCCGTCCCGGCGCCAACTATACCGGCCCGGAGAACCGCCCCTTCGTCCCGCTGGCCGCGCGGTAGGCAGCGAGCTAGCTCGCACTTTCCTCAGCTCGTCACTCGTCACATGTCACACGTCACACCTTCCAACCTCCGTCCCGCCCCCGACCAACTCCTCGCCGACCTCGCCAACTACGCGCTCAATGCGAAGATCACGAGCGACGAAGCCTACGACACCGCGCGCTGGTGCCTGGCCGACACGCTCGCGTGCGGCATCATGGCGCTGAAATTCCCCGCGTGCACGAAGCTCCTCGGCCCCGTCGTCCCCGGCACCACGATCACGAACGGCGCGCGCGTCCCCGGCACGGCCTATGAACTCGATCCCGTGCAGGCCGCGTTCAACATCGGCGCCATCGTCCGCTGGCTCGACTTCAACGACACCTGGCTCGCTGCGGAATGGGGCCATCCATCCGACAACCTCGGCGGCATCCTCGCCACCGCCGACTGGCTCTCGCGCCAGCAGGCCGCCGGCACCGTGCCGGCCGCGTTTCACACGCCCATGGCGGCTTACGGCAACCAGCAAATCTCCGCCCCCGGCGCGCCCTCGCGCCCGGCGCACGCCCCGCTCACCATGAAGGACGTCCTCACCGCCATGATCAAGGCGCACGAAATCCAAGGCGTGTTGGCGCTGGAAAACTCCTTCAACCGCGTCGGCCTCGATCACGTTCTCCTCGTCCGCGTCGCTTCCACCGCCGCCACCGCCGCCCTGCTCGGCGGCAGCCGCGAGCAGGTCATCAACGCCATTTCGCACGCGTGGGTCGACGGCTCCGCGCTCCGCACCTACCGCCACGCGCCCAACACCGGCTCGCGCAAATCCTGGGCCGCCGGCGACGCCACCAGCCGCGCCGTCCGCCTCGCGCTCATCGCCCTGACCGGCGAGATGGGCTACCCCTCCGTCCTCACCGCCAAGACCTGGGGCTTCCAGGACGTCTCCTTCAAGGGCAACACCCTCAAACTCGCGCGCCCGCTCGGCAGCTACGTGATGGAAAACGTCCTTTTCAAAATTTCCTTCCCCGCCGAATTTCACGCGCAGACCGCCGTCGAGTGCGCGATGAAACTTCACCCGCTCGTCAAGGACCGCCTCGACCAGATCGAACGCGTCGAGCTGACGACCCACGAGTCCGCCATCCGCATCATCGACAAGTCCGGCCCGCTCCACAATCCCGCCGACCGCGACCACTGCCTGCAATACATGACGGCCATCGGCCTCATCTTCGGCGCGCTCACCGCCGACCACTACGAGGACAAGGTCGCCGCCGACCCGCGCATCGACGCCCTCCGCGCCCGGATGACCGTCACCGAGGACAAATCCTACTCGCAGGATTACCTCGACCCGGAGAAGCGCTCCATCGCCAACGCCGTGCAGGTCTTCTTCAAGGGCGGCTCAAAGACGGACCGCATCGAAGTCCACTACCCCATCGGCCATCGTCGCCGCCGCAAGGAAGGCATCCCGGTCCTTCAGCAGAAAGCCGCCGCCGCCTTCGCCGCCCACTACGGGGCCGCCAAAGCCGCGCAACTTATGTCCCTCTTCGCCGACCGCACCACCCTCGAGGCGATGCCCGTCCACACCTTCGTCTCGCACTTCACCAAATAATCGGGGCCCAGTGGAACATCTGATTGGGATTAGGGAGGGAGTGTCCTGTTTTGACTGACAGGGCGCTGAGGGTTGGTCAAAATTGATGCTCCTTTAGCGGCTCTCGATTTTCTTCAAGGCATCCCTTGCGTTCCGTCGGACGAGGTCATCGGATGAATTCAGCGCCTGGTGCAACGCCGGCACAGCGCTCCGTGCGGCAGGTCCGTAGAGCCCAAGCGCATAAGCGGCCTGAATGGCTGTTGTATTGTCTTCCAGCGCGGTCACCAGAGCGGGAACCACGCGCTCCGACTGCGTGCCAATGCGGCCAAGGGCAAAGATAGCGCTTTGACGCATGTTCAAATCGGGGTCACGCAACGCTTGCAACAGGCTCTCAACCGCTGGGCCGGCGTCGGAGCCAATCCTGCCCAGAGCATAACCCGCTGATTCGTTTTTCCGTTCCACCTCGCGGATGAGTTGTGGCAGGGCGCCCCGAAGTGTTTCTTTCGCCTCGTTGGGAGCATAACTCAATGCATGAGCTGCATTCTCCCTGAATGAATATTCCGGATCATCCAAAGCCTTGATGAGTTCCACCACTGCTTCAGTGGTCACCATGTTAGCCCGGTCGAGCACCATGATCGCCTGTCTGCGCACAACGGGATCCGGGTCGGTGAGTATCGGCAGGATAGCCTGCGTCAGCCCAGCATTCGCCAGTGAAGAGTCTCCTTGTAACTGCATGATAAGATTGTGAAGGGCAGCTTTACGTATCCGCGGATCATTTTGTCTGAGCGCGCGGAGCTGGAGTTTCGTGGAGCTGTGTAGAAACAAGTCGGCGACCACGGGCCCGCCCGGCACGATGACCAGTAGCAGAAGCATCAGGCCGAGCATCTTTGCGAATTTGATGCCTTGGGCACCAGTCAACGCGGTATAGGCAATGAGATTAACCCCTGGGATGAGGAGCACTATCGTCAGCCACCCTGATTCGCCGCATCGCCGGCACACATCCACCAAAATCCTGAGGAGGATGTAGACATTGACGCCCGGCACGACGACGAGCACCGCCCACCAAAGCGGCCGGCCCGCGATCCGGAAGAATAGCAGTCCGTTCAAGAACGGGACCCACGCCCACCAAGCGCTTTTTGTGCCTGTGCGCTGCGCGATTCGCAGCAGGCAAAGCCCATAGTATACGTAGACACCGATACAGAAGAGGGCGATGGCCAGTTGGGCCAAGAACTCATCACTGCTGCTGCTAAGCAAGAATCTCATGGCTCTTCCCAAATCTCATTAGGTTTCAATCCGACGTGGAACAGTTTCCTGCTGGAGGGCATACGCGCAATGCCAAAGGCGACCAGATGGGGTCAGGTCGCGGATATTGCGACCGCACCGCTGGCTGGACGCTCCGGCCGGATTCTGCATCGTTCGCGTCACGGTCCGCTACTTATGTCGCGTGCCCGCAAATCTCCCGCTCCACTCGCGCCAACAGAGTGTCATTCACACGATCCGGGGCGAGAGGAGCCGCCAGGTGGGGTCAGGCCGAGTATCTTGTGGTCGGGGGAACCCGAGAGAGTCAGGCTGCGGATGTTGATATTTTACCCCGGCCAAGGATGCGGGCTTCGTGAGTTTCGTGGTTAATCCAATGCCATCCGTGGCATTCGTGGCCAAAGACCACCTGCCCTATTATTGGACTCACGCTTGTCTTATCGCGCCAGCCATTTGTCTCACGCTGGACTTACTCCATCGCTCTCCCGTCCGATCAAATCCTGCAGCAGGAACCGGTGGCATTCCTTCGCGTCATCGGCGCAGTGGCAGAGGAGCGTGACGTTCCCCTGCTCCGCCAGCTTCGCGACCAACCGCAGCGTGAACTTCTGCCCGTGGTTTTTGATGGTGGCGTTGGCGGCGTCGGCCATGGCGATCCTTGGTCGATTCGCGCCCAAATAGGGTATCTGTAAGTATAAATAGGGTAATTTAGATATCGAATTACCCTTAATTACCGTTCATTACCCTATTCGTGCACTCATTCTCCCCAGCGTTCCTCGATCGACTTCGGTTCGAACGAGCGGACTTGGCTACAGTTCATGCTCTTGGTGCTTACCACGGGAAACAGGACCTTTTCCGCCAGCAAACCCCGGAAACTTTGGACGCTCTGCGCGTGGCGGCGTGCATCGAATCCACCGAATCTTCGAACCGCATCGAGGGCATCGAGGCGCCGCGGGGGCAGTTGGAAAAAATCGTCCTGCACAACGCCGCACCGCGCAACCGCTCCGAGCAGGAAATCGCCGGCTATCGCGATGCGCTCGCATTGATTCACGAATCAGCGCCGCACATGCCGCTGTCGCCGCGGCTCGTCCTGCAACTGCATCAAAATATCTACCGCTACCTGCCGGGCGAGGGCGGCGAGTGGAAATCCATCGACAACGAGATCGCCGAACTCCGGACCGACGGTTCGCGGCGCATCCGTTTCCGACCCACGCCCGCGATCGCCACGCCGCAAGCGATGGATGACCTGTTCTCTGGCTGGGGTCATGCCCACTCTACACAGGCGGCCGAGCCGCTGGTGCTCGTGCCGCTGCTGGTGCTTGATTTCCTGTGCATCCATCCGTTTCGCGATGGCAACGGTCGCACCGCGCGGCTCCTCACGCTGCTCGCGCTCTACCAGAGCGGCTACGAGGTAGGGCACTACATCAGCCTCGAGCGCGTGATCGAGGAATCCAAGGAAACCTATTACGAAGCCCTCGAGGCGAGCTCGCGCAACTGGCACGAGGGCACGCACGACGCGTTTCCCTGGCTGCGCTATTTCTGGGGCATGCTGCTCCGCGCCTACAAGGAGTTCGAGGAACGCGTCGGCACCATCACGCCGGGGCGCGGCACCAAGACGCGTCAGGTGCGTGAGGCCGCGCTCCGGCAGATCACGCTTTTCTCTATCTCGGATATCGAGCGCGCTGCTCCGGGTGTCGGCCGCGACATGGTGCGTGTCGTCCTGCGGCAGTTGCGCGATGAGGGGTTGCTGGTGTCCACCGGCGCCGGCCGTGCGGCCAAGTGGCGGCGCGTTGAGACCAAGTGATCAGGCCGTCTCCCGCTCGATCAGTTTCTGCAGCTCGAAGCGGTGACACTCCTTCGCGTCCTCGGCGCAGTGGCAGAGGAGCGTGACGTTTTCCTTCGCGGCGAAAGGGCCGCCGTCTGATCGCTTGCCCAATGTGCCGTCGCTCTTACGCTGCACCGTTATGAACCCCGCCGTCCGCAGCGTCATGATCTTCGGGTGCTACCTTGTGCTGGTCGGGATCGGCCTGCTCGCCGCGCCGGACCTGGCCCTCGGCTCGCTTGGTTTTCCGCCGGTGCAGGATTCCTCGTGGCCGCGTGTCATCGGTGTGCTGACGCTCGTGATTGCCACCTACTATCTGCTGGCGGCGCGCGCCGGGCTGATGGCATTTGTCCGCTGGACGGTGTTCGTGCGGATCGGCGTGTTCGCCGTCCTGGGTTCGCTTGTGTTGCTTCATCTCGCCCCCAAGCCCATCGCGCTGCTCGGCACGATCGACCTCGTGGCCGCGCTGTGGACCGCGTTCGCCCTGCGCTCAGTCAAAAGCTAG
>JAHFTD010000022.1 GCA_023269565.1 Opitutaceae bacterium
GAGATTGAGATCGCCCGCACCATTCTCGTCTGCGGCGCCAACCCGACCGAGGGCCACCCGGTCACCGGCGCGCGCATCAAGCAGGCTGCGCGGCACGGCGCCAAGCTCATCATTGTCGATCCGCGCCAGATCGAGCTCTGCGCGTTCGCCACGCTGCACCTCCAGCTGCACGCCGGCACCAACGTTGTGCTCTTCAACGCCATCGGCGCCGCCATCGTCGATGAGGGCCTGGTTGACGAGGAATTCATCCGCACGCGCCTCACCGAGTTTGCCGAGTATCGCGACTTCATCCGCGAGTTCCTGCCCGAGAAGGCTGCGCTCATCTGCGGCGTGCCGGCCACGAAGATCCGCGAGGCCGCGCGCCTCTACGCGAACAACAAGCCCTCCCTCAGCGTCCACGGCCTGGGCATGACTGAGCACATCCAGGGCACCGAGGGCATCATGGCGCTGGTCAACCTCGCTCTCCTCACGGGCAACATCGGCAAGCCCGGCACCGGCATCAACCCGCTCCGCGGCCAGAACAACGTGCAGGGCGCCCCGCACATGGGCTGTGAGCCCAAGCTCCTCGCCGGCTACGTGCCCATCGCGGAAGCACGCGGACGCTTCGAGGCCGCGTGGCAGGTGCCGATTCCGACGCATCCCGGCCTCAACATGATCGACATGATGGACGCCGCCGACGCCGGGAAACTGAAAATCCTCTGGTCCATCGGCTACGACATCGTGATGACGAACCCGAACATGCACGCCACGCGCCGCTCGATGGAGCAACTCGACCTCGTCATCGTGCAGGATCTGTTCATGAACGAGACCGCAAAGGAATTCGGCGACGTCTTCCTGCCCGCCGCGTCGTCGTTCGAAAAGGACGGCACGTTCATGAACGGTGAGCGCCGCATCCAGCGCGTTCGTCGCGCCGCCCTGCCGCAGGGCGAGGCCCGCTCCGACTGGGAAATCGTCTGCGACATCGCCCGCCTGATGGGCAAGGGTGAGCATTTCGCTTACCGCTCCGCCGAAGATATCTGGAACGAGGTCCGCTCGCTCTGGCCCGAGGGCGCCGGCATCAGCTATGCACGCATGGACACGCTCGGTGGCCTCCAGTGGCCGTGCTTCACCGAGGACGATCCCGGCACCACCGTCATGCACAAGGATGCCTTCACGCACGGCCAAACCACGCCGCTGCGCCGCATCGAATACGTCGCCCCGCCCGTGCTCACTACACCGGAGTTCCCGTTCCTGCTCACGACCGGCCGCAACCTTTACCAATACAACGCCGCCACCCAGACCGCGCGCACGCCCAACAACAGCCTCGCCGCCACCGACTACCTGCAGCTCTCGCCCATCGACGCGCAGCGCCTCGGACTTGCCGACGGCGAGATCGTGCGCCTCCGCAGTGAGCAGGGCTCGGCTGACCTGCCGGTGCTAGTCAGCGATCAGGTGAAGCCCGGCGAGGTCTACACCACCTTCCACTCGACACGCGTCTTCCTCAACCAGATCACGACTTCGCACCGTGATCGCTACACCAAGACGCCCGAATACAAAGTCACCGCCGTCCGCATCGAGAAGCTCGAGCCCGTCGCGGCGAAATAGCCCGTGTCCGCCCCGCCCGCAGGTGACCCGCCGCCGCGCCAGTTCGCGCTGAAGCCCAAGGAATTCGAACGCGTCAATGCCGCGCCCGGCACACAGGAAAAATCCGCCACGCATGATGTCCATGCTATCCGCCGCGAGCTGCGCGAGCGTGAACAGGCGCACGGAATGGATCAAATGGAAATCAAGAGGGTGCGTTCCCGCCGGCGCCGCGACTACTGGTTGCTGCTCCTCACAGCCGACTCCGCGCTCGTCCTCACCGCGTGGCAGGGACGCGGCAACGTCTTCGTGCTGGTCTCCGCCGCCACCGGTGTCGTCGTCGCCACCATCGGCCTCACCTGGATCATGTGGTTCGTGATGGACGATTATTGAGCGCGCCGGAGGGCTCGCGGGGATGTTGCTATTTCCCCGCAGCCACGTAACCTGTGTCCATGGACACTTTAGAACCCACCCCTCCGCTCCTCTCCGCCCTTCGCTGCTGGGTGCAGGGTCGCCGCATTTACCTCGAGATCACCGCGCGCCGCTCGCTCAGCTTTCCCGCCAGCAAATACGCTTTGCTCGCCAATGCCTCGCAGACCGAGCTGGAGAAAATTGAACTTCATTCGGACGGCCGCCAGATTCGCTGGGCCTCGCTCGACGAGGACATCTGCGTCGAGGATGTCGCGAACAACCGTTTCTTCCACACGCCACGGACGGCGGCGGTGTAGTTGGGGTTTGCGGAACACCGGGTTTGGGCGAGGGTGACGCCCATGGCACCACGCATTTGGTTTATCACGGGCGTCTCGAGCGGCCTCGGCCGCTGCCTTGCCCAGGCCGTCGCCGCCAAGGGCGACATTGCCGTCGGCACACTGCGGCAGGACACCCAGTTCGCCGCCTATGAAGCCCTCGCCCCCGGCCGCACCGTGCCGGTGAAACTCGACGTCAACGACCATGCCCAAGTCGAGTCCGCCGTCGGCACCGTCATCCAGCAATACGGCCGCATCGACGTGCTGGTGAACAACGCCGGCTACGGCCTTCTGGGCGCCATCGAGGAGATAACCGACGCCGAGGCGCGCGCGCAGCTGGAAACCAATTTCTTCGGCGCGTTCGCCGTCACGCGCGCCGTGCTCCCGCAGATGCGTCGCCAGAAGTCCGGCCACATCCTCCAAATCTCCTCCATCGCCGGCCTCTCGGCCGCGCCCGGCCTCGGCCTCTACAACGCCAGCAAATTCGCCCTCGAGGGCTTCAGCGAGGCGCTGTCCAAGGAAGTCGCACCGCTCGGCCTCCGCGTCACGCTCGTCGAGCCCGGCCCCTTCCGCACCAAGTGGGCAGGCGAGGCCATCCAGCGCGCGGCCCGGGTGATTCCCGACTACGCGCCGACCGCCGGCGCGGTCGAGCAGCGCGTCCGCGGCCACCACGGCCGGCAGCCCGGCGACCCCGACCTTGCCGCGCAGGCGATGATCCAGATTGTCGATTCGCCCCACCCGCCGCTGCGCCTCACGCTCGGCAAACTCGCCATCGCCGCCTATCGCACCAGGCTCGACTTTGTCCGCCAGGAACTCGACGCGTGGGAAGCCGTCGGCGCTGCCACCGACGCCCCGCCGCGCCAGTAAGTGCGCCTACGCCAGCGGCGCGCCCGTCCGCGCCGCCACCGCCCAGCGGTAGACGTCCACGTATTTGGCCGCACTGTCCCGCCACGAGAAATCCTGCGCCATCGCCCGCCGGCGCAGCGCCAGCAGTTCGGCCGGCCGCGCGCGGTAGGCCGCCCCCGCCGAGCGGATCGTGGCGAACAGCGCCTTCGCCGTGGGCTCCTGAAAAACGAAACCAGTGCCCCGGCCCGCACCGGGCTCGAAATTCCACACGGAGTCGACGAGCCCGCCGGTCGCGCGCACGATTGGCGGTGTGCCATAGCGCATCGCATACATCTGCGTGAGTCCACAAGGCTCCGCGCGGCTGGGCATCACGAAGAAATCGCTGCCCGCCTGGATGCGCCGCGCGAGATCGCCGCCGTAGCCGAAATGCGCGGCGACGCGCCCCGGGTGCCGCTGCGCCGCGGCCCGGAACCCACCTTCCAAGCGCCGCTCACCGCTGCCGAGCAGGGCAAACTGTGCTTCCATCCGGCCGAGGACAAAGGGTAGCGCGTCAGCCAGCAGGTCGAGCCCCTTGTGCGGAGCGAGCCGCGAAACGACGCCGAAGAGCGGCACGTCCGGCGCGACTTCCAGCCCGAGTTCCTCCTGCAGCCGGGCCTTGCAGACCGCCTTCCCCGCGAGATCGTTGGCCGTGTAGTGCGCAGGCAGCGCGGGATCCGTGGCAGGATTCCACGACACCGTGTCGATGCCGTTCAGGATGCCCAACAGGTCGGCGGCACGGAACCGCAGCACCGGGTCGAGCCCGCAGCCGCCCGCGGGCGTGCAAATCTCCTTTGCATAGGTGGGGCTGACGGTGGTGAGCTTCGTCGCGTGATACAGCCCGGCCTTCATCTGGTTGACCGAGCCGTGGGACTCCATGCTGTCGGTGCGGAATTCGCTCCCCGGCAGCCGCGCGAACGCCACGAGGCTCTTGTCCGCGTAGCCCTGGTGCTCGAGGTTGTGGATGGTGAAGACCGTCGCCGCGCGGCTGAGCGGCGTGCCGCGCAGTGTGGTGTTCAGCCACACCGGCAGGAGGCCGGTCGTCCAGTCGTGGCAATGGATGACGTCGGGCTGCCAGCCGAGCTGCGGGCAGAGCGCGAGCGCCGCCCGGGCAAAGAAGACAAAGCGCCGGGCGTTGTCGGGCTTCTCGCTGTAAACCTCGGGGCGGGCAAAGTAGTCGTTGTATTCGATGAAATATACCGGCACCGGTGCGCCGGGCAGCGTCGTCTCCCATGTGCGGGCCCAATGCGTCGTCTCGCCGACTTCCACGCCCAGCGGATCGGGTAGTGCCTGCCACTCGCCGAGGCGGCGGGTCGCCCCGTGCAGCGGTGTGACAACGCGCACGTCGTGCCCCAGCGCCGCCAGCTCCTTGGGCAGCGCGCCCACCATATCGGCCAACCCGCCGACCTTGACGAACGGCTCGACCTCGGGTGAAACCAACAGAACCTTCAGCGGGCGCATGGCGACAAGAAGCCGGAACGTTCCGCTCCTGCCGAGCCAATTCTATCGCGTTCCCCGCGCCCGTGCCAGCAGTTCGGCCCACGCGGATTTCTGTCCGCCAGCCAACTGTGCCGCCGCCCGCGCGCAGAGCGCGCCAACAATGTTACCCGTGCCGTTGTAGGCACCGACCGCCCACACCTTGGGCCCGATCTCCTCCAACACGGGCAGGCCGTCTGCCGTGTAGGCCACCGATGCGGCCCAGCGATGCGTCACCGGTGCACGAACGTGCAATTTCTCGCGCAGGAATCTTTCCAGCAGGCCTTGGATGAAATCCGTCGGCTCCGCGCGGTCCGTCCATTCTGCTTCCAGTGCATGATCACGAAATCCGCCGAGCGCGATGCTCCGGTCGGGCTGCTGCTGCCAATATTCGTAGCCATGCCGCCAGTAAACCGGACGCGGAAAATCCACCTCCGGCGCTGGCGCGGTCGCCAGCATCTGCAGACGTGCGGTTCGGACGCGTGGCGCCAGCTCGGGAAAGATTTTCTCCAGTTTGCCGTCCACCGTCACAATCACCGTATCGCAAAGCACCGTGCCGGCATCGGTCACGACCGAGCCCGGCACCAGCCGGCGCGCCGGCGAGCTTTCATAGAGCGGAATTCCCTCCGTGCGCAGTTTCGCGGCCAGCGCCCGCACCCGGTGCAGTGGTTGCATGACTCCGTCCGTGGGCAGCAGCAATCCCTCTCCCTCCGGCCCGCGATACCATTCGCCGGCAAAGCCGCACTCCCGCAGCGCAGCCAGATGCGCCCGGCAGTCCTCGAGCTCGCCGCCTTCCGCGGCCAGCCGCAGCGAGCCGGTGAGCCGGATGATGTCCGGCATCTCCCGCGCCTGCCTCTGGACCTCCTCTGCCGTCGCGCGGTAGATTTCCGCCGCGGTCTCCTGGCCGAAGGCGGCGCAGGTCTCGTGGAAAAATTTGGCCAGGCCCGCCAGCACGAAGCCCCCATTGCGGCCCGCCGCCCCGGCGCCGACGCCGCGGGCATCGACTCCCACCGCGTTGACCCCGCGTGCCCGCAGTTCCTCCAGCGCCGCGAGTCCGGAACCGCCGAGCCCGACCACGCACACCTCGGCTCGCACCGTGCCCTCCACTCGCGGCAGTGGCTTCCAGGCGGCATCGTCCCAGACCGGTGGATTCATGCTTTCAGCACCGTCCGAAAAATTCCCAACAGAGCACGGCCGCCGCGGCGGAGACGTTGAGCGACTCGACCGTGCCGGCGCCGGGAATTTTCACCAACCGGTCGCAAAGCATGGCCACGCCCGGCGCCAGACCCTTCTCCTCGTTGCCGAGGATGATTGCCAGCGGACGCGGCAGACCGCGCGCCTTGGCCTCGCCGGGTGACAGCTGGTTGCCAGTCAGACTCGCACCGATGAGAAAATAGTGCCGCTTCAGCTCGGTGCAGAAATCCGGCAATGCCGGCACGCGGTAGAACTCCACAAATTCCATCCCACCCTCCGCCACGCGGTAGGCCGCCTCGCCGGGCCGGGCCTGCGCCGGACTGTCGGGGATGACAATGTGCCGCACGCCAAAAAACGTCGCGCTCCGCACGATGGCCCCGACGTTGTGCGCATTGCTCACGCGGTCGAGCAGCAGCAGGGGCGTCCGGGCCCGCGCCCAGTCCTCCAGGGCCCCACGCGCGACCGGCCGCAACGGCCGCTCGGGAATCACCGCCACGATGCCGCCGTGGTGCACCGTGCCGGCGATCTTCTCCAGCTCGGCCGCGGGCACCTGCCGGTAGATCCTTTTGTGCTGCGCAAGGTAGGAGCAGAACTCGCCCGCGCGCTTGCCCGCCGACGGGTCGAAGAACAGGCGCTTCACTTCGCCCGGATGCTGCGCGAACAGTGCCGCGACCGCCTGCCAGCCGCAGACGTTGAGTTCCCGGGGTTTGGAGGCGAGAGGGAATTTCATGGACGGACCGTCCCGACCAGCGTGATTTCCTCGCGGTCATGGTAGAGATGGCGGATACGGAGATTGTCCGCGTGCTCGTCGAAGGGCGAGCCTTTCGCGCGGATTTCCGCCAGCAGCGCTAGTGAATCGACGTGGCCGAACTTCAGGTTGACCACGAACCTCCGGCACCAGCCGCGACCCAGCCACGGCGTCACGATATTCTGCATGACATGGTGCGGCTCCTCCACCAAGTCGCAGAAAAGCCAGTCGAACACCTCGCCGTCCTTCGGCGTAAACTTGAACGCGTCCTCCCGGCGGTGTTTGATCAGCGGATGGTCCAGCGCTCCGCCTTTCAGCGGGCCGTTGTCGACGGCGACGACGCGCGCGCCACGCTTCGCCGCGCTGAAACTCCAGCCGCCCGGCGCCGCGCCAAGGTCGCACACGGTCTCGTCCGGCTGCGGCTCGCGGCCGAGCACAACGTAGGCCTCCTCGATCTTCAGATAGGAGCGCGACGGCGCCCGCTCGTCATCGGCCATCCGGCGCTGCCCGCCCAGCCAGGCCTCGCGCGCCACGAACACGCGCCCGAAATCGGCGAAGAATACGAACAGCCCGCGCACGCGGCCCGGGCCGCGCGGCAGCTCCGGCACCGCCAGCCGGGCGACCCGCGCAAGTTTCTTCTGCAGCAATTCCCCGAAAGCCTTCTCCACGCCGCTGGCGCGCCGGCCGAGGCCCGGCACCTCCGGCACCAGCTGGAACACGCACGGCCACGCCGCCTCGAGCCGCTCGCCCCGCAGGCTCTCGAAGAGGAATTCCGCCAGCTGCTGCGCCAGCTGGTTGACCGACTCGCCCTTCAGCTCGCGCGGCGCTAGCAGCGTCAGCGACGCGAAGCAGAATTCGTCGAGCGACTGGACAATCTTGTCCGCCCCCTCGACCTCGGCCGCGGCCCAGCCCGGGCCGCGCTCGCGCACGAGCAGGCCGGCGCTCGCGAGCTCGCGCTCAAGGAGGGCCTCATAGCCATGCTGACAGATGAACAGCATCCGGCCAGCCTTGCGTGCGCGGCCGGCTGCGCGAGGCGAAAATCTCCGTGCAATTTCCGGCGCGGTGCGTTCACTTCGCTTTCCCATCATGCGCCAGCCGACCGCCGATCTCCGCATCCGCACCGCGCGCCCGCTGCTCTCGCCGGCCATCCTCGAGGAGGACCTGCCGCTCCCCGACACCGGCGCCGCGCTCGTGTCCGGCACCCGCCACGCCATTGGCGACATCCTCGCCGGCCGCGACGACCGGCTGCTCGCCGTCGTCGGTCCCTGCTCCATCCACGATCCGGCCGCCGCCCTCGACTATGCGAAAAAACTCCAGCCTGCCGCCGCCCGCCTTGCGCGCGACCTGCTCGTGGTCATGCGCGTCTATTTCGAGAAACCACGCACCGTCGTCGGCTGGAAGGGCCTGATCAACGACCCCGACCTCGACGGCAGCTTCCAGGTCAACAAGGGCCTCCGTGTCGCCCGCCAGCTCATGCTCGACATCCTCGCTACCGGCCTGCCCGTCGGCACCGAGTTCCTCGACACCACGCTCGGCCAGTATTACGCCGACCTTGTCTCGTGGTCGGCCATCGGCGCGCGCACGGCCGAGAGTCAGATTCACCGCGAACTCGCCTCCGGTCTCTCCATGCCCGTGGGTTTTAAGAACCGCACCGACGGCGACCTGCAGGTGGCGGTCGACGCCATCGTCTCGGCGCGCCACCCGCACTGGTTCCCCTCGCTGACGCGCGAGGGCGCGCCCGCCGTGCTTGCCACTACTGGCAACGACCAAGCCCATCTCGTCCTTCGCGGGGGCAGCCGCACCGGGCCGAATTTTTCGCGCGAGCACGTCCAGCAGGCCGTGCAGCTGCTCCGCCAGGCGGACGCTGCGCCCGTCGTGCTGATCGATTGCAGCCACGGCAACAGCGGCCGGCAGCACGACCAGCAGCCACTGGCCGCCGCCGCCATCGCCGCACAGGTGGCCGCGGGCGAGCGCGCCATCATCGGTTTCATGCTCGAGAGCAACCTCGCCGGCGGGCGCCAGGCGCATGAGCCCGGCCGCCCGCTCGTCTACGGCCAGAGCATCACCGATGCCTGCCTGTCGCTCACCGAGACCGTGCCCGTGCTGGAGCAACTGGCGCAAGCCGCAGCCATGCGCCACGCGTCCAAGCCCTAGCCGGCGATGCGCGTCCTGCTCGCTTTCGACAAGTTCAAGGACTCCCTCGCCGCGCGTCCCGCCTGCGAGGCCGCCGCCAGCGCGCTCCGCGCGCGGCACCCGGACTGGCAGCTCGATCTCTGCCCGCTGACCGACGGCGGTGAGGGTTTCGCCGCCAGTCTCACCTCCGTTGCAGACGGCCGGATGGAATCGGTGCAGGTCAGCGGCCCCCGCAGCGCACCGGTCGCGGCGCAGTTCGGACTCGTCCCGGTGCAAAACATTCCTCCGGCAGCACGGGCC
This sequence comes from Opitutaceae bacterium, assembly GCA_023269565.1. Lineage (GTDB taxonomy): Bacteria > Verrucomicrobiota > Verrucomicrobiia > Opitutales > Opitutaceae > JAHFTD01. Next base: position 9,040 of record JAHFTD010000022.1, read on the forward strand.
CGCCTGTCCTTGAGCGATGCCGCCACGCTGGCGGTTATTGAACTGGCTGCCGCCAGCGGACTCGCACTTCTCCCGCCCGAGCAACGCGACCCGCAGCAGACAACGACCTACGGCACCGGCGAACTGCTTCGCGCCGCGGCCACCGCCGGAGCGGACGCTCTCCTGCTCGGCATCGGGGGCAGCGCGACCAACGATCTCGGCCTCGGCGCGCTCGCGGCGCTGGGTTTCAGGTTCCTCGATGCGCACGGCCAGCCGGTCGACAATCCCGCGCCGACGACCTGGCCGAGGATAGTCAGGATCGAGGGCCGCGCTGAGCTGCCGCCGCTGTTCATCGCCTGCGACGTCACCAATCCACTGCTCGGCCCGCGCGGCGCGACAGCGACGTTCGGTCCGCAAAAAGGCTTGGCGCCGATGGACGCGCTGCGACTCGAAAAGGAAATGGCGCGCATGGCAGCGCTGTTGTGCGCGGCCGGCGGGAAACTATTTTCGCAGTCTGCCCAGCCCGGCGCCGGCGCGGCCGGGGGGATCGGCTTCGGGCTGATGGTGGCGTGTGACGCGAAGCTCGTGCCGGGTTTCGCTCTCGTGTCCGACTGGCTGGGACTCCCACAGCGCATTGCTGCCGCCGACCTAATTCTTACCGGCGAAGGCCGATTCGACGCCACCTCACTCGCGGGCAAGGGACCCGGCGCCGTCGTCGCGGCCGGGCAGCGACTCGGCAAGCCGGTGCACGTTTTCGCCGGCAGCATCGACGGACCGGATGACGGCTATCGGCACGCCCTCACGCCGGCGGGACTGCCGCTGGCCGAGGCACTGCCGCGCACGGCGGAGTTGCTCTCCGCCGCGGTAGCGCGGGTGTTGTGAATCGAATCTCCTCGCCAAGCCGCGGCGGCGTTTTCAAATCTTGGCCCATGTTTCGCCGGCTGCTCCCGCCCCTTCTCTCCGGCCTGGCCGGCGGCGCGCTGGCGCTGGCGGGTGGTTGCGCGAGCAAGCCCAGACACGGTTCCTTGCCCGCTACCGCGCCGGAAATACGTCGAGCGGCAGCGACCGTTACGGAACACCTTCCGCCCGTCATGCTCGGCATCGACGTGCTCGAGGCGGACCGGTTCACCGCCCTCTCCGGCAAAAAGATCGGCCTGCTCACCCACCCCGCAGGCGTGAACCGCCGCGGGCAGAGCACCATCGACGTGCTGCGCCGCGCGCCAAACGTCCGGCTCGTCGCGCTGTTTGCCCCCGAACATGGACTCGACGGGAACGGCAAGGCCGGCGACAACATTCCCGACACTATTGACCCGCGCACCGGGCTGCCCGTCTATTCGCTGCACGGCAAGACTCGCAAGCCCACCAAGGCCATGCTCAAGGGTCTTGATGCACTCGTGATCGATTTGCAGGACATCGGCGTGCGCTCCTACACTTTCGTCAGCGCGATGCGCTATACCATGGAGGCGTGCTTCGAGAATGGCGTCGAGGTTATCGTCCTCGATCGCCCCAATCCGCTCGGGGGCCTCAAAGTCGACGGTCCGCCCATGGATCCGGAGTGGCTGAGTTACGTGGGTGCGTTTCGCGTGCCCTATGTGCATGGACTCACCATCGGCGAGCTCGCGCGCCTGGCGAAGGAGGCACCCGGCGTCCTCGCCGTGAGCGAGAAGATTCGCACGCGGGGCCAGCTGACCGTCGTGCCGATGCGCGGCTGGCGTCGCGCCATGAGATGGCCTGACACAGGTTTGAGGTGGGTCGCCACCTCGCCCTACGTGCAGGATTACGCAGCGGTGGTCGGCTACGCGATGACCGGCCTCGGCACTGAGCTCGGCGGTTTCACCCACGGCATCGGCCGGCAACATCCGTTCCGGGGCCTTGGCTTCAAGGGCCGCACCGCCGACCAGATCATCAAGGAGCTCAATGCCCTGCGGCTGCCGGGGCTGAATTTCGTCAAAGTCACCGTCCCCAGCGCGGACGGCCGGCTACTGACCGGCGTTTACGTCGACGTAACCGACTATGATGCGTGGCGCCCGACCGCCCTCTCTTTTCACCTCATGCGCCTGGCGTGCAAGTGGAGCACGGTGAATCCGTTCACCATCGCCGGCACCGACCGGCAGAACATGTTCAACAAGCTCACGGGTTCGACCGCCTGGTGGCAGGCGCTCGCACGCGAGGGAGCACGCATCGACGTCGCCGCATTCCTGCGTAATTGGGACGAGCGCAACCAAGTCTATCGAGAGCAGAGTCACAAATACTGGCTCTACCCGTAGCCTCGGGGCCGTTCATCCGGCGGCCGCGCCACTCGTCCTGTTTCGGGTTTGCCCTCATGCAGGTGCCGGGGTTAGCTGCGCGCATGAGCCGTCCACCCCGCCCCCCGGCCAGATTCGCGTTCTGGTTGTTCCTGCTGATCGTCGGCCTCGCCGCCGCCCAGTCCGCCACTGCCGCGGGCTTCGACCCCTCCGCGGAGACTGAAAAACTCCTCGCCACCCTGCCCGCGGAGGCCCGCGCCAAATCCGACGCCTATTTCGAAGGCGGTTATTGGCTCCAGTTATGGAACCTCGTGCTCGCACTCGCGCTGGCGTGGGCGGTGCTCCGGTTCGGGGTGGCGCAGAAGATCCGCGACTTCGCTGAAAAGAAATTCCAACGGCGCTTCGCGCAGGGCTGGCTGTTTCTCGTTGTTTTCTCGCTGGTCATGTGGGCGCTGAACCTGCCGATGGATTTCTACGAGGGCTTCATCCGCGAGCACCAATACGGCATGTCCAACCAGAACTTCGGTGCGTGGATGGGCGACAACCTCAAGGGCCTGCTTGTCAGCCTCGTGCTCCTGCCTCCGATCGTCTCGCTGCTCTATCTCGGCATTCGCAGCTCGCCGCAGCGCTGGTGGGTGCGCGCCGGCATCGCGACGCCGTTCTTCATGATCCTGTTTCTCGTCATTGCCCCGGTGTTCATCGCGCCGTTGTTCAACAAATACACCCCGCTCACGGACGCCAAAGTGCGCGACCCCATTCTTTCCATGGCCCGCGCGAACAGCGTGCCGGCGGAGAACGTCTACCAGTTCGACGCCTCCCGCCAGACCAAGCGCATCAGCGCCAACGTCAGCGGTGCGCTCGGCACTATCCGCGTCTCGCTCAACGACAATCTGCTCAACCGCTGCACGCCCGCCGAAGTGCAGGCCGTGATGGGTCACGAGCTCGGCCACTATGTGCTGAACCACATCTACAAGCATGTGCTCAGCCTGAGCGTCCTCTTCATCACCGGCTTCTGGTTCACGCACTGGTTCTTCGGCGTGCTCCACCGCCGCTGGGGCGCCACCGCCGGCGTGCGCGACATCGCCGACTTCGCCGGTCTGCCACTCATCTCGGCCTCGCTGGGCGTCTTCATGTTCTTCGCCACGCCCGTCCGCAACACCATCATCCGCACCGCCGAGCAGGAGGCCGACGTTTTCGGCCTTAACGCCGCGCGCCAGCCCGACGGCTTCGCCAGCACCGCGCTCAAGCTCGCCGAATACCGCAAGCTCAAACCCGGCCCGTGGGAGGAGAAGATTTTCTACGACCACCCGAGCGGCTATACGCGCATCCTCACCGCCATGCGCTGGAAAGCAGAGCATCTCGCCGAACTCAACGCCGCCGCACCCGCGCCGAAGCCGTGATTACGGCGCCGGCTTGGCCGCGCTGTTCTTCGCCACCCACGCGTCATACTCCGCCCGCGGCATGAACCGCAGCGAGGCGGAATTGATGCAGTAGCGCAGGCCGGCCGGCGCGGGGCCGTCGTCGAAGACGTGCCCGAGGTGCGCACCGTCCACGTTGGAGTGCACCTCCACGCGGGTCATGCCGTAGCTGGTGTCCCGCGTCTCACCGACGAGGGCCTGCTCGATCGCCCTGGTAAAACTGGGCCAGCCGGTGCCGGACTCAAACTTGTCGCGACTGTCGAACAGCGGCGTGTCGCTGCACACCGAGAAATAGACGCCGTCGGCATGGTGGTCCCAGTATTCGTTCTGGAACGGCGGCTCGGTGCCCTGCTTCCGGGCCACTTCGTATTGGCGCGGCGTGAGCATTTTTTTCCACTCGGCGTCGGTGCGCTGCACGCGCGCCTTGCTCATGTCGATGACGACATTGGAGGGCAGACCGCAGGCGGAGATTTCGCCGGGCGCGCATTGGAGGGCATCCTTGGCGGGGGCGGATTTGGCGGATTTCATTTTGGGATCGGCGGCGCGCAGGCCGCCGGCGAGGGCGGCGAGCAGGGCGAGGAAAAGGGCTGGATGGGGACGGGACATGGTTTCCTGCGATGAGAGCCGCGGCCGGCGGCTTTATTCCGTGCGGACGCGCACCCGGCCGTCGTGAAATTCGTTCACCAGCATCTGGCCGGACTTGATGTCCTTAGCGCGCGCCACGGGTCGGCCGGCCTCGTCGCGCACGAGCACATAACCGCGCTTCAGGACCGAGGGCGGGCTGACCGACTCGAGCCGTTTCCACAACGCGAGCAACCGGTGCGACTCCAGCTGCACGCGCTTCGTCGGCGAGGTCGCCGCCAGCCGTGCGCGCGCATCGCCCAGTTGCTGCCGGCGGTGCTGCACCGAGGCGCGCACGGCCGAGCGCAGCCGGTTGGAGAGATCGTCGAGCCGCAGGTGATTCTGCTCGATGGCGGCGGCGGGGGAAAGCAAACGCAGCCGGCTGCGCGCGTGATCGAGCCGTTCCCGTGCGCGCCGGGCCGACGACTCCAAGACCTGGGCCATCGCCGTGCGGGCCTGCGCCACGCGTTCGGCGGCGGCGACAAACTGGCTGGAGATCAGCTCGGCCGCTCCGCTGGGCGTCTCGGCGCGCACGTCGGAGGCGAAGTCGCACAGCGTGTAGTCGATCTCATGGCCCACAGCGGAAATGACCGGCACTGCGCAGGCCGCGACCGCGCGCACCAGCGGCTCCTCGTTGAAGGCCCACAAATCTTCGAGGCTGCCGCCCCCGCGTCCGATGACCAGCAGGTCGAAAATCCCCAGTGCCTCGGCGGTGCGCAGCATGGCGGCCACCTCGGCGGCAGCGCCGGCGCCCTGCACCTTGGCAGGCAGCACGACCAGCCGCCCGCGCCAGCCGCGCCGCTGCAAGATGCGGATGAAATCCTGCCCCGCCGCGCCGGTGGGCGAAGTGATGAAGCCCACCGTGCGCGGCATGGCAGGAATGGGCCGCTTGCGCGCGGCGTCGAACAGCCCCTCGGCCGCGAGTCGCTGCTTCAACTGCTCGAATTCCTGCTGCAGCTGGCCGACGCCCTGCTCGATGAGCGCACGGACGACCAGCTGATACTGGCCGCGCGCCTCGTAGACGCCGGCCTGGCCGTAGGCCAGGACCTGCTGCCCATCGCGCAGCCGCACACCCTGCCGCAGCGCGTCGCCCCGGAACAGCACGCAGGCCAGCTGAGCGCCCGCATCCTTGAGGGAAAAATACACGTGCCCGCTCGACTGCGCGCGGAGATTGGAGACCTCGCCCCGCACCCAGCACGGCGGCAGGCCGCCCTCGAGCAGCTCCTTCACCCGCCGGGTGAATTCCGTGACGGTCTGCACGCGGGCGCCGGCCTCGCCGAGCGGAAACTCAGGTTCGCTTTTTTCCATAATGCCGCCGCAGCAGATGGACGAACAGCGCCACGGCCACCAGCACACTGAGGGCGACGATGGCGAGGCGCGCCTTCCCGTGCAGGATGGCGTCGCCGAAGAGGATGAAGCAGGCCGTGTAGGCCATCGAGACGGCCCACGAGATCCAGAGGTAAGTGCCGAACCGCACGCCCGCGAGGCCGAGCAGATAGCTTTGCACAAAAAACGGCGGCCCCGGGGTAATGCGCAGCAGCACAGTGATCTCCGCCTGCTCGTCCGTCGCCACCGCGGGAATTTTATATTTCGTGCGACCGATCATCTGCTCCAGCCACGGACGCAGCCCGTAACGCGCCAGCCAATAGGTCAGGCTCAGGTTCACCGCCAGCGCGAACCCCGCGGCGAGCAACACCCCGGGCATGCCCAGCTGGCCCGCAAACGCCGTGCCCGCGGTCAGGCTGAAGATACTGATGGGCATTCCGGCGGCTGGCAGCAACGCCATCGCGGTGAAAAACGCCAGCGGTCCGGCCTCGCGCAGCAGATTCACGCCCGCCGCGAGGGCCTGGCGCACATTGAAATCATAGCGCCACAGCCAGAGTAGACCCAGCAACAGGCCCGCCAGCAGGACGACCGCCACTGCGATTGATTTCCATGAAACCGGGCGCTGCTCCATGCCGCCACCATGCCCGGCGAGCTTCTCCAGCGTCAAGGCTGGAGCCGGCGGCAAGAAGAGTCGGCCCGGGCACGTCGGCTCAATCGCCCGGTGGCAACCGCCGGTAGGCGGCTAGGCTGAAGGGGCTGTCCCTGTCCCCATAGAAAAACCAGAGCCGCCTGTCCACTCGACCTTCGTGCCCGGAAAAATGCCGCGCCGGCACCACCAGCCAGCCGTCCAGATCCTGCACGGCGGCCTCAGCCGTGGGCGGCAGCTCCGACAACCGCCGCAGTTTCACCGGCCGCGCATTATCCAACCGCAGAAATGCCGCCAGCGGCTGGTTAACGGGGAGCGCCACCTGCAGGGTGGCATCGGACGGATCCAACACCGGGAGCCAGGCGCGAATCTGACTGAAGACCGTAAAGCTCAGGCCGCGTTCGGCGTGGGCGACCGCCGCCCAGCCGGCCTGATATGTATGCACTGTGTCATTGAAAAAAACCGTCCCAGTGCACAGGGCGATGAACCCCCAGCCCCAAAGACGGGCCAGACGCGGCAGCATCTCCAGCCACCAAGCCGTGACGACCGCCATCCATGGCGCCACGAGCAGCCAGAACCGGAAACTGTAGGGATGCCATTGCAACAGAGTATACAGGCAAAGAACGAAGCCTATCACTCCCGCGCCCCAGAGCAAAACCAGGTCCGCACCGGGCCGGCGACGGCGCAGGACCAGCGCGGTGACCGTTCCCAGGGCAAAGGTCACTACCGCCAGCACGCCGCAGGAAGCGACATCCGCATCGGGTTCCGGCAAGTGCAGCACTTTTTCGAGGTTGGCGCGCCGGTTCAATTCGTCGAAGGCAAACGCATCCGTCACCGGCAGTCGCCGGGCCCAAGCCAGGCCAGCGCGCCGGGAAATCCCGCCCCACCAGGGAGGCTGGGCGTTGGGCTCGAGTAGTTGCCCGAAGGTTGTCTCCAGGTTCAGCCACAATTTCCGCAGTCGGTCTCCGGGTGAGAATCCGGCGCCATGATGCAGCCGCACGTAGTCCGCCGGTCCAAACCATCCGCCATACGCCCGCGCATTGCGAACCCAGCCCGGTGCGACCAGCAGAAGTCCGGCCAGACCCGCTGCCCACACGGTGCGCCGCCAGGTCCGCCACGGAGCACGGTGCCGCCAGCCCAGCCAAACCACCCACAGCAATGCACCCGGTGCGAGATAAAGCAACGTGCCCTTGGCTCCCAACGCCAGGGCGGTGCCCGCGCCGCCCAGACATGAACCCTCACCGCGCCGCAGTGCCGCCAGCCAAAGATAGAAGGTCGCGGCAAACACTCCGGCTGCGAACAGATCCGTGTAGGCGGAAGTGAATTGGGGCACGACGTTGGCCATCCCCAGCGTGAGTCCCGCCGTGCCGAGGGCGGCTCCGCGCCCGAGCCCGGTCAACCGCGCCAGACCCGCCGTGGCGCCAAGAAACAAACCGCCGCCGATGGTCTGGGCCAGCGCCGCCCACTGATAGCCGGTGGCATGCGCCCCCAGCAGCCAGGCCATTACCAGATCGGGGGCAACCGGCATGTAGTTCAGCCGGGGATCATCCGTCGCAAAGTGCACGATGCACCCCTCCTGCAACCACAGAGCGATCCGCGAAAACCGATAGGTCAGCGCGTCGTAGACTACCGGTTTGCCCAACGCCGCCAGAACGACCTGTCCGACCATGGCGGCCACCAGTAATCCGCCAAAAATCGCCGGCCAGCCGCCGGCACGGAATTGCCCCACCACATCTAAACCCAACTGTCGCAGTGCCTGCGCGTCTCCCCGCAGCATGGTCCTCCGCCAGCGCGCTAGCACCAGCAGGACGGCCACATGCGCGAGAAAAAATCCGCGCGGCCCCATCGCGCCAAACCAGCCGAGAATTTCGCCCGATGCCGCCACCATCACGAGCAATGCGAGACTCCACCCCAGTAATCGTTCCAGCACGCCGGTGCCCGCCGCCGCCCGTACCAGCAGCCACGCGGTGGCGAGTGCCACCAGCACATCCATGGAGAACAGGCAGAGAGGGAGGAGCTCGCGCACGGCGGTGGAACGGCTGACCCGTTCATGTCACCCGTCGCCTGTCCTCACGGCAAGGTTAACCTGTCGGCCCAGTGTGCGCCGGCCACCGGGAAAATGCTTCCCAAGCCGCCCAGCCCGGCTAGCGTCGGCGGCTGGGTTATGAAACTTTCGATCGTCATTCCGTGCTACAACGAGCGCGCGACCATCGCGCGCCTTGTGGCCGCCGTGCGCGCCGCGCCGATCGCCGACAAGGAAATCATTGTGGTCGACGATTGCTCATCCGACGGCACCCGCGAGATTCTGCAGCGGGATATCGCCCCGCTGGTTGACCGTATCGTCTACCACGAGACCAACCGCGGCAAGGGCGCGGCGCTGCGCACCGGTTTCGCCTTGGCCACGGGCGATGCCGTCATCGTGCAGGACGCCGACCTCGAATACGACCCGCAGGAATACCCGCGCCTGCTCAAACCCGTCCTCGATGGCCAGGCCGATGTCGTCTTCGGCTCGCGGTTCATGGGGGCCGAGGCGCACCGCGTAGTCTATTTCTGGCACATGGTGGGCAACCGCTTCCTCACCCTGCTCTCGAACATGTTCACCAACCTCAACCTCACGGACATGGAGACCTGCTACAAGCTCTTCCGCCGCGACGCGCTGGCCAAAATAAAAATCGAGGAGGATCGCTTCGGCTTTGAGCCGGAGATCACCGCCAAGGTCGCCGCGCTGCCGGGCTGCCGCATCTACGAGGTCGGCATCTCCTACTACGGCCGCACCTACGCCGAGGGCAAAAAAATCGGCTGGCGCGACGGCTTCCGCGCCATCTACGCGATCCTGAAATACAACCTGTTCCGCTGAGTCGGGGTGTGCGCCGGCTTGCCCCGCCCGGCCGCATCTGTCATCATTCCGCTGTCCCATGAACCTTCCCGCGGTCACCCTCGTCATCCCGATCTTCAACGAGGCGCCGGTGCTGCCCGAATTGCTGGCGCGGCTCGCCACCGTCTTTGACGCGAACGCCGCCATCCGCTGGGATGCTCTGCTGGTCGACGATGGCAGCAGCGACCGTTCCACCACCCTCGTCCGCGAACGCGCCGCGCTCGACCCGCGCTTCGCCCTGCTGGAGCTCAGCCGCAACTTCGGCTTCCAAGCCGCCATCGCCGCCGGGCTCGCCCATGCGCGGGGTGACGCCGTCGTGACCATGGACGCCGACCTGCAGGATCCGCCCGAACTTATCCCCGCGCTTGTGGCGAAGTGGCGCGAGGGCGCCGCGGTAGTGCGCGCCACGCGCCGCTCTCGGCAGGAGACCGGCGCCCGCCGGATCGGCATGGATGTCTTCCACCGTTTCTACCAGAGTGTCTCGGATTTCCCGGTCGAGTCCAACTCCGGCACCTTCGGCCTGCTCGATCGCGCCGCCGTGGACGCCATCAACCGCTTGCCCGAGCGTCACCGGTTCTTCCCGGGACTGCGTTCGTGGGTGGGTTTTACGACCGCCGAGATTCTCTACGATCGCGAGGAGCGCCGGGCCGGCCAGCCCCAGCAGTCGCTGCGCCGGCTGGTTCGCTACGCATTCGACGGCGTGTTCAGCTTCTCCTACCTGCCGCTGCGGCTGCTCACCTATGCGGGCGTGTTCATCAGCCTCGCCGGCTTCCTGCTCGGACTCTTCTTCGTCGCCAAGCGGCTTTTCGGCGTCGAGGTCGCGCAGACCGGCTTTACCACGCTGGTCACGCTGGTGCTGTTCCTCGGCGGGGTGCAGCTCATCGGCATCGGCGTGCTCGGTGAATACCTTGCGCGCGTCTATGACGAGGTAAAGCAGCGACCCGTCTATATTCTGAAGCGGAGGAAAGGCGTTGAGTAGGCGGTTGGCGGCCACGCTTCTGCTGCTGCTCGGCACGGCCGGCCTCGTGGTGACGGCCTACTGGCTGCTCTTCACCGCCTTCATGGTCTATGACGACGAAGGTTACGTGCTCCAGACGCTTCGGGATTTTTCGGCGCACGGAGGACTCTACCGGGAAGTCTTCTCTCAATACGGCCCCGCGTTCTATCTGCTCTACGATCTGCTTCACCGGCTGGCGGATTTTGAATTTACCAACACCACCGCGCGCTGGCTGGCGCTTGCGAACTGGATCCTCACCGCGGCAGCGTGCGCCGGCATCACCTGGCGACTTTCCCGCTCAGTGACGGCAGCCTTCCTGGCGTTGGGCGCGACATTTTACCACCTCTGGTCGATGATCAACGAACCGGGGCATCCCGGCAGCCTGCTGGCGTCGATCCTCGCGCTCGCCGCGTGGGCGGGACTGGAGCTGGTCGAACGAGGGCGGATCGGCTGGTTTGCCCTACTGGCGGGCATGGCCGCTGCGCTGTTGGCGCTGATCAAGGTGAACGTCGGATTATTTTTCCTCGTTGCGACGGTGGCCTGGCTGCTGGTCAACCACCGCTCGACGGCGTGGGCGCGCGCCGGCGCGTGGGGAGGCGGTGCGGTGCTCGGCCTGCTCCCGCCGCTCCTCATGCATCATTTTCTCGGAACCGCGTGGGCCGGCACCTTCGCGCTGCTCGCCAGCGTGGCAGCCGTGGCGATGGTTGGGGCGGCCTGCGCCCGTCGCCAGTCGGTGGTGCCGACGCGGGATCTCTCCCTGTTCCTGGCCGCGGGCCTCGGCACCGCGCTCCTCGCTTGCCTGGCCGCCATGGCGCGCGGCACCGGCGCCCTGGATTTAATCGATGGCATTCTGCTCGGACCGATGCGCCACCCGGGAGTATATCATTTTGCGCCGGTGTGGCGGCCCGGCACGCTGCCCGCCGCCCTGTTTTCCGCCGCCCTCGCGGTTTGGTGCTGGCGCGGCGGCCATCTGACCTGGCTGCCGGGCGGGCTGGCGACGATCCGGCTCGGGCTGGGCCTGACGATACTCGCCTCCTACGCCGAGCTCCTCCCGCTCAGCACCCAGGCCCTGGCCATGTGCTTCGCAGTGCCACTCGCATGGGTTTTTGTTTATCCACTTCCGAGGAAAAACCCCGCCGATTCCGGGGCCGGCTCCGCCTGGATCGGCCTATTGTTGGCCAGCCAATACCTTCACGCCTACCCCATCGCCAGCAGCCAGATCGGCTGGGGAACCTTTCTCCTGCTGCCGTTGGCGACAGCGGGCACTTGGGCGGCGGTCCACCAACTCACGCGAACCAGCGGCGGCTGGATGCGAACCGCACGGCTGGCCGGCGGCGCGCTCGCCTGTGGCGTCGCGCTGTTCATGAGCGGCACGCTGGCGCGGCTGGGCTGGACCCGCTACTCCGACAGCGTGCCCCTCGGGCTGCCCGGAGCAGAAGACCTCCGCCTGCCCGAATTTGTGGCCAGCGACTTGCGCATCGTAAGCCAGAACGCGGCCGCCCACGGGGACATGCTCATGAGCCTGCCCGGACTCTACAGCTTCAACCTGTGGACCGGTTTGCCTACGCCCACCCGGGCCAACGCCACGCATTGGTTTTCCCTGCTGAACGAGGCCCAGCAGAGGGATATCATGCGGGCACTGGATGAGGCGGGGCGCCCGGTGCTCATCGTGCAGCGCCGAGTGCTGGATTTTCTGCACGAAGGGGGATTCCACCCCGGAGGACCGCTGTTCGATTATCTGCCCGGGCACTTCACCAAGGTTCTAACTCTGGACAGCTACGAATTCTGGATCCGGAACGGCCGCTCCGTGCAGGTCATCGGCACGGCGCAGTTGCTGCAACCGCGCAATCCGGCCGGCCGGCTGCCGGCCCGGCGGATCGACACCGTGGTCGCTCCGCAACGTCCGGTGCTGGCCATGGAGATCATGCGCCTCGACACCCCGCTCCGGCCCCTGCTGCGGCTGTCGGCCCGCAACGCCCGCCTTGCCGCCATTCCCCTCCGGTTGGACGGAACTGTCGCAGGCGCGCCGAGCGACAATGCCTGGGGTCGCCCACTCCCTCCCCTCGCGCGTCTGATCGTGGATATCACAAGTCCCTTGCCCAGTTTCGACCCGCGCTTCGCCGTGGTTTTCCTGCTCGATGCCCAGGGCCGCCGTGTCGGCGAAGCCCGCTTCATTGAGTGACGCCAGGCTTGCGCGCCACCAGCAGCAGGCTGACGCCGAAGGGAAACGACGGGCGGGACACCCGGCCGCTGCGCACAAAAACCCACTGCAACAGCCGGTTCAGCCAGCGCGGCGGCAGGGCGTCCTCGGCCCGACCGCCCTTTCGCCCCGTCCAGCGCCGCCATTTCCGCACCAGCCAGACGGCGGGAAAGACCGCCGCGTTGGTATAGTTCAAGTGCACCAGCTCCCAGTCGGCGGACGGGAACAGCTCAGCCAGTCCGCTCCGACTGTAGCGCCGGAAATGATGCAGCGCCTCGTCCCAGTCGCTCCACAGCGCCATCGAGGCCGGCACGGTGACGACGACCACGCCGGCCGGCCGCAGCACCCGGTGGAATTCACGCACGGCCTGCCGGTCATGCTCGACGTGCTCCAGCACATCGAGCGCGGTCAGGCAGTCGACGGCGTTCGCAGCCAGCGGCAGCTGCGTGCATGATCCCTCCAGCACGTGCGCCGCGGGGAACCGCTCGCGCAGGAGGGCCAGTGATTCGCGGTGGTCGTCAATAACGCGAACCTGGCATTCGCCGGACAGCTCGAGGGCGAAACGGCCGGTGCCGGCGCCGCAGTCGGCGAGCACGGTCCGCGGACCGAGCCCGGCGCAGCGACGCAGCCACCAGGCCACCAACTCGCGTTTACCGGCGTAATACCAGTGCTCGCGTTCGACCTTTTCCAGGTTGGCGTATTCGGCGGCGTCCATGCGGGTGGGAAGGAGCGAGGTTGTGCGCGATGCCGAAACCTGTCCATACTGCAGATGCCGCCCCGATGCCGTCCACGCGTCTTTCCACCTTCTTCATCACCCGTTCGCCGGCGTTCCTTTACTGCCTGGGCCTCCTGCTCGCCCTCGGCCACGCCTTGCTGGCGGTCTCGGCCGTGCGCGAAAAATCCATGACATCGGACGAACTGGGCCACCTGACGGGCGGCTACACCTTCGACCAGCTGCAGGATTTTCGCATGCATCCGGAAAATGGCGTTCTGCCGCAGCGCTGGCACGCGCTGCCCGCGGTGCTCGCGGGCGCTTGTTTTCCTCCCCTCAATCAGCCGGCCTGGCGTGAGGCCAATGTCTGGCAGGCCGGCCATGAATTTCTCTTCCGGCAGGGCAACAATCATGAATGGCTGCTCTTTGCCGCACGGTCGCTCAACGCCCTGTTCGGCAGCGCCACGGTGCTGCTGGTGTTTTGCTGGAGCCGCCGGCTGTTCGGCTGGCCGGGGGCGTTCGTCGCCGGACTGTTTTGCGCCCTAGACCCGACCATGCTGGCCCACAGCGCGCTGGCGACCTCGGACATGGCGATGACCTTTTTCCTGCTGGCCTCTGCCGGCGCCTACTGGCGTCACTTGCAGACCGGCCGAGGCCGCGACTGGGCACTGAGTGCCACAGTCTTCGGCCTTGCCTGTGTGGCCAAATACTCCGCCGTGCTGCTCCTGCCGATCATGGCGGTGATGGCACTGGTGCGCGCGCTTCAGCCGGCACCACTGGCCATGGCCGGCCGGGTCATGGCGGGCCGTGGCGCCCGCCTCGGCGCCATCGGGTTGTCCACCCTGGGTCATGGGGCGGTCGCGGTGCTTGTGATCTGGGCCTTCTTTGGTTTCCGTTATACGGCATTCAATCCGCAACTGCCGGGAGGGGATTTTGGATTTTCCTGGGAATACGTGCTGAGCTTCGGGGGACCTCTCGCGGCGATGATCGAGTGCTGCCGGCACTGGCATTTGCTGCCGGAGGGGTTTCTCTACGGCCTGTCCTTCGTGCTAAAACTCTCGGAAGCCCGCGGGGCGTTCCTCGACGGCGATTACAGCATCCACGGTTGGATGAGTTTTTTCCCAAAGGCCTTTCTCTACAAGACGCCGGAGCCGCTGCTGCTTGCGCTCGCCGCGGTCGCCGGCCTGACATTGCAACGCATTCGGGCCGACGGACAGCGCTGGTGGAGCGAGCGACTGTCGCTCATCTCGCCGCTCGCTGCGTTGTTTGCGGTCTATTGGATTTTTTCCCTCACCAGTCACCTGAACATCGGTCACCGCCATATCGTGCCGACCTACCCGGTGCTTTATATCGCCACCGGCCTGCTCGGGGCGGCCTGCGGGCGCGCCGCACGAGCTCAGGCCGGCGGTCGTGCCGCTGCAGTCGCATTCATTCTGACGCTGCTCAGCGCGCAGGCGTTTATTTCCTGGAAAATCTATCCGCACTACCTCGCCTATTTCAACCGGATCGCCGGCGGACCGGAGAATGGCTACCGGCACCTTGTCGACAGCTCGCTAGACTGGGGTCAGGACCTGCCTAGCCTGGCGGACTGGCTGCGCAACAACAACCACGGGGCCGCGATTAAACCAGTGTATCTGTCCTACTTCGGCACCAGCGAACCCGACTACTACGGCATCCAGGCCACCCGCCTGCCTTTTATCAACGGTCTGCAGATACGCCATCAATGGTATCAGCCTGGACCGGGCCTCTATTGCATCAGTGCGACGATGCTGCAGCATGTCTACAGTCCGGTGCGCGGCCCTTGGACACTGGCGCAGGAAAAGGAGTATCAGGAACTGCGGGCACTGGATCCCGTTTTCCGTGGCTTCTTTGCACAGCCCGCCGGGCGCGCCGAACCCGTGCAGACCGCCCCGCGGCAACAGTGGGAGCGCGGCTGGGTGCGTTATGACCTGCTCCGGCTGGCCCGTCTCTGCCATTATCTGCGCGCCCGCCGACCCGACGCGATGATCGGCTACTCACTTCTAATTTACCGACTCGATGCCGCCGAGGTCAACGCCGTGCTCGACCGCAGTTACAGCGTGTGGCTGAAGACCATCGAAGAAGCCGGCACCCGCTGAGCTCACTGCCGGCGCCACCCGGCCCGCAGCTCCCGCCCTGTTGCCAGCAGTGCGTCGAGCAGCCAGCCGGCGAGCAGTAGCATCAGCAGCCAGACCAGCGGTTGAGTGCCCAGGCGCCAGATGTGCTGCCAGTGATCGAAAACCGCCTGCCCCACGGTTGGAAAAAATTGATTCCCCACCAGGCATAAAAGCCCGTCCATCCACACAACCGTCAGGAGCAGCCCCCCGGCGCAAGCCGCCAAGCGCCGGTCCCTGGCCGGGAGGCCGGCCGCGTGCGCCTGTTCCCAGAGCCACGGTGCCAGCAGCACGCTGAAAATCCACCGGTAGGCGAAACTGGTGCCGGCCAGAAAGCACGCCAGCAGCACGAGGGCCCCGATCATGAAGGCCGCCCGCGGTTGGAACTTGCCCCCGGGTGCAGCGAGCCCGGTGGTGCGCTTGGTCGCCACCAGCCAGACCATACCGGCAGCCAGAAGCAAACCCCCGACCGGCAGCACCGACCGGCCATCAAAACCCAGGTCGCGAAAGAGCACCGGCGCGCCCATCGTATAGACACCCGACGGCATGGGCATCACACCACGACCGATAGCTCCCCACACGGAGGCGAGCGCAGCAGCGACGGCGAGCCCCGCGACGGGTAACATCAGCCGGAGCCGGCCCACCGGTCGCACCAGCAGGAAAACCCCGGCGGCCACGGCGGGATAGAATTTCAGCCCGGTTGCGAGGACAATGCCGGCGAGGGCCACGGCGAACCGCGCGTTGCCCGCCGGGCGCAAGGCGAGGACCGCGATTGCGAGCAGGACGAAGATGACGAGGTCGTTGTTGCCACGCATGACCGCTAGCAGCACCGGCGGCGAAATCACTAGCAGTGCGAACCAAACCGCCTGCCGCCAGTCGGTCGGGCGTAACAGCCACCAGACCGTGCCAAAGAAAGCCAGCACCCAGCTGCCGCCGACGAGAAAATTGTCCGCCCGCGTAAAACCCAGCCGGCCGAGCGTGAACCACCAGTCGGAATAGACGTGTTCACGGTGCAGGTCGTCGAGCGGATTGGGCGCCAGGGGATCGAGGCCCGCGCGCACGGCGTCGTTGGAGGCCAGCACCGCATAGGAATCCAGAAACCATCGTCCGTAGTCGACCAAACCCAGATTGGTGGCCAGTTGCGGCACAAGGATGAACGCTCCGAGACCCAGCAAAGTCAAAAGCACCAGTAGTAGCGGCGGCGGCGGGATCCGGCGCAACCCGCCGGGCTTCCCCGGGCCGGCGGAAACTTCCGCGGCATTCACTGCCCGCCTCCCAACTGGAATTTCACCCGCCAGAGGGCAAACCACGTCATGCGCAGAAGCAGCCAGCCGTGGGCAAAACGCGAGATGTTTGTCTCGCCGTAGGTGCGATCGCGGTAGCGCACTGGCAGGTCGCGGATGCGCAGCTGGAGCAGCGCGGCGCCGAAGAGCAGGTTGAAGTCGCCGAAGGGATCGAAGTCGCCGAGCACGGCGATGCGGCGCAGCAACCGCTCGTAGTCGGAGCGCAGGAGCATCTTGGTGCCGCAGAGGCTGTCCTTGACCGGCTGGCCCAGCACGTAGGTGAGCGCGAGGGCGAAAAATTTGTTCCCGAGCAGATTGAGGAAGCGCATGGCGCGCGCTTCCATCGGGTAGACGAGGCGCGAGCCGTTGACGAACTCGGCCGCGCCGCCGGTGAGCGCTTCGTAGAATTTCGGCAGGTCTTCCGGCGGGGCGGTGAGATCGGCGTCCTGGATGACCAGCACCGTGCCGGTGGCGGTGGCGAAGCCGGCGCGCACAGCGTCCCACTTGCCCTTGCCCGGCTGCTGCAAGGCGCGGAGGAGGTGCGGGCCGCGGTAGGTCGCGACCTCGCGCTGGATTGCCGCCCAAGTGTCGTCGTGGCTGTGGCCTTCGACAAAAATTACCTCCGTGCGGTGGCCGAGGACGGGGATGCGCTCGAGCGCCGGGCGGATGTTGCCGGCCTCGTTGCGCGCGGGCACGATGACGGAACAGGTGATTTCGCCCTCGACCGGGCAAGCGCGGCGCGGCCGGGCGATGATCGACAGCGTGATGCCGAAGTGCCGGAGGAGGGGCAGGCGCACGAGGATGTTGTTGCACAGCGTCGAGAGCAGCGGCCACTCGAAGGGGAAAAGCTGCACGCGCTCGAAGCTGACGACTTCCCAACCGGAGAGTTCGAGGAGATTGAAGAGGTCGTGGTGCGACAGCCAGTTGCTCGGGGCTTGGGGCATGACAGAGCCGAACTTCTCCGCTAGACGCAGGGGGAAGAGCCAGAGATTGTTCAGCGTGGTGATGTGCAAACGCGTGCGGGGGTGCGCGACGGTCTGGAGGTGGCGCAGAGTAGTCTGGATGTCGGTCAGGTAGCCGATAAGGTAATCGAGCACGATGTGATCGAATTTTGCCGACCCCAACGCAGTCTGCACGTCGTGTTCTACAAATGTGAGGCCGGGCTGGGCGCCATGCCGGGTCTGGGCGTGGGTGAGCATGCGCGGGCTGAAGTCGAGGCCAAGACCGTGCGCGGGACGCAGTCCGGCGAGGAGCGCCCCGGCTCCGCAGCCGCATTCCAACACCCGGGAGCCCTCGGGAATGCTCCGGCGGTAATGCGCGAGGATCTGCGCGTGAAAATCCTGCTGCGCGGCGCGGGCGCGGGTATCGTGGTCGGCGATCCAGTCGAAATGTTCGCGGGCGGTCTTCACGGTAGCGAGGGATCCGGCGTGCCACCGTCCCGCGGGTCTGCGCTGTTGCCAGCCGCGGCCGGCGGTTCAGCGGGGAGGTCAACGGCCACCAAACGGCTGATGCGCGCGAGCTTGGTGCCAAAGCGCTTCTCGGCCAGCAATTCCAGATGGAAATTGGAGGGCAATCTTTCCTCCGGCACAAGCTGATGGTCGCCCGCGGCAGTAGCCGGACGCAACGACTGCATGACCAGAATTTCCCGGAACAAAGGCTGCTGCAGCTGGAAGGCCAGCCGGTCGGCCATCAGGGTGGCGCGCCCGAGCAGGATGGAAGATTTTTTTTCGAGCAGCCAAGGCAGCGTGGACTTGTTGGAGACGATCAGCCTCTCGCCCGGCGGCTGGCTGGCGACCCAGCGTTTTTCCCACTCGATCTCATCGATGCCGAGGTGGGAATAGAGATGGTTGGCCTGGCGTGGGATGCTGGCGCCGAGGGTGAACAGTGCCAGGGCGGCCAGCAGCATGGGCGAGGCCGGGAGGCGGCGGTCAAGTTGCGCCACGAAGAGCACCGTGCCAAAGGCCAACAGGAGGTGGAGGGGAAGGCTAAAACGCGCGGTGATGGGATCGTCAAAATTGGCCCAGTAGTAAAAGAGAATAATGACGGTGTTGACCAGCATCCCGAGACCGAAGCAAGCGAAGGAGAGGTGCGCGGGATCAGCCAAGCGCGGGGGGGGACGCCGCCAGAGCAACCAGCCGATGAGCCAGAGAAGGGAGAGCCCGCCAAGGACCGAGAGAAAAAGCGAATTGGCAAACTGCGTGCTGGTGCTGAACAGGAAGCGGTAGGCGCCGACCAGATTGTCGGAGAGATAGGCGAGACTGAAGCGGGACTCTTTATTATCGCGAAGTTCCCAAAGGATCGGGGTATGGGCAATAACGCGATTCTGCAGGGCATAGGGCACCATGAGGAGAGGAGCGAGGATAGCCGCCCAAGTGAGCAGGGGACGCCGCAGCCGACACCAACCGGCGAATATGACCACCGCCGCCGGCGCGGCGTAGAGCGCGGATTCGTAGCGAGTCTGGGCCAGCAGCACAGTCGTGAGGACGAAGGCAGACAACCTGTCTGCGTCGTCCGGCCGGCGGAGGTAGGCGGCGCCGAGGAGGATCGTGCCGAGGAGCATGCAGACATTGAGGAGTTCCATGCCGGAGCCCGTGGCGTTCTGGGCCAGCAGGGGAAGCGAGCCGAGCAGAAAGACCGCGAGAAACCCACCCCGCAGGCCGTTGAGCGCGCGGCCGAGCGCATAAGCCAGGGCCAGGGCCACGGGCATGAGCGCTCCGTTGATCCAATAAGCATTGGCCGAACGGTAGCCGGTGAGATCGTGCGCCAGCGAGATGAGGAAGGGATAGAAGAGCGGCCGCTTGTCGAGGTAGTTGTCGGTGGAGACGAATACCCCCAGCAGGTCGTAGCCGCGGACCATCGCCGCGCAGTCGCGGAAGAAATGCATGTTGTAGGCCGTCGACTGGAGGACGAACTCATCATAGAGAATCTTGCTGCGAAACTGCTCGGCAGTGAGGGCGAACAATGAGAACAGGGCGATGACGAGCCCCGCCCAGAGCCATTCGTGCCGGCACAATGGCTGGCAGGCGTCGCGTATACCGCGCCGAAGGCGCCAGAGCGCGGCGCCCCAAAGCGCCATCATGCCGAACATGACATAGTAGCCGAAGCGCTTGACGAACTGATCGGCGAGTGGCACGTCGACGCCGAAGAAGCCGAGCCAGGCGGCGACAACGGCAGACAAACCGAACGAGAGCAAACGCACCTCGGAGCGCGCCAACCAGCGGGTGAATTGCTCAGGTAACTGGATCACCGTAATATGGGGGCGTCAGGGGAGCCGCTTGATAAAACCATCCAGGTATTGCTGGCGGATTTTCTCCATCTCGGCTGGCGACATTTTTTGCAATGAGGAGGGCGGAGGGCGTGGAGTCGAAACCGGCCCCTCGCGAATAGAGACAACCCGACAAATGCGACTGACAGTGAGTGGGGTGAATCTCCGCTCCCAGACGGTCTCAAGCTGATAGTCGGGCCCGAGGTCGTCTCCTTTCTCCACCGCGAAGCGGCCGGTGACGGGATCAACCTGGAGGCGCTGAAAAACGTAGATAGCCGAGAAGATGCGGTTGCTGAGGTTGAAGACAATGTTGTCCTTGTGCTGGAGCGCCTGAAGGACAGGAGTGGCCGACACGAGGTGCGTAATCCAGATGATGGAGTTATTATCGATAAAAAGGTAATCCCGCTCAGGATGCCTCGCCATGAATTCGCGCCGCCACTCCATCTCGCGGCCGACGTAGTATTCCAGGGAGTAACCGTGGCGCGACATGGCCGGCAGCGAGAGCGCGAAGGTGCCGGCGAGAACGACCAGGATGAGCCCCGGCCAGAAGCGCCGGATCCGGGGGGCGCAAACCGAACCCGCCACAAATACCACGCAAATGAGCGCCAGGTGGAGCGGCAAACTGAGCCGGCGGATGACCGGATCGTCGAACTTGCCCCAGAAATAAAACATCATGAGCACAGTGTGCCCGGCAAAGCCGAGCAGGAAAAAACCCAGGGCAACATGGGCAGCCGGAGCGGTGCGCAGGGTGCGCAGGGTGCGGATCAACCAGAGCAGCCCCACCGGCAGTGCGAGCAGGCCCAGGATCGTCAGCGTGAGGGAATTGGAATTGCTGCCCGACGTGTCGCAAAGAAAATTGAAGGCGTGGCCGAGATTCTCGACCGCATAGGTGGGTGAAAACGGCTGGGAAAAGCCCGGCTGGCCGGCGAGTTCCCACGCGGAGCCACGCTCACTGAAGATTTTGTGATGGAGCGCGTAGAGCAGCAAGAGCAGGGGGGCGAACACCGCGGGCCAAGAAAGAATGACCCGGCGCTCATGCCTCCAGACCCAGAGGATGAGCAGCCCCACGGGGAAGATAAAAAGCACGGATTCGTAGCGGGTCAGAGCCAGCAGCACCGCCGCAAGGCACAGGGCGCTGAGCGAATCCTCATCGCGTCGCTCGGCAAAACGCACCGCAAGTAGCACGGTGGCGAGAATCATCACCAGATTGAGGATTTCGAAACCGCCGCCCGTAGCATTCTGGGCCAGCAGCGGCAGACTGCTGAAAAGCAGCACTCCCGCCGCCCCCGCCGCCGGACCCGCGAACTTGCTGCCAACCCGGTAGGTCAGTGCCAACAGAACAAAAGTGAGAGCGGTGTTGAGGAGGAAGACGTTTTCCGGGCGATATCCCGTCAGGTCGTGAAGTAGGGAAACCAGGAAGGGCTGAAAAAGCGGCCGCTTGTCGAGTTGTCCGGCCATCACCTGAAATGCGCCTTGAATATCATGGCCGCGCATGGGCACGAGCGCGGTCTTGTCGAAATGCAGACTCATCGAGGTGCCGAGCAGCATGATTTCGTCCATGAGGATCTTGAATCCATAGCTCTCATGGACGAGCAGCACCAAGCCACAGCCGGCCACGAGGACGGCCGGCCAGCGCCGGGTTAGAAGGTGCAGGTTCTTATCCGGTCCATCGGCGCGCCAATTGCGCCACAGGGCCCGAGCGAACATCACCGTAATGAGCAACAGGGTCCAATAACCGCCATAGATCACTGCTAGCAGCGAGGGCCCGGGCGCCAGCAGAAAAAAACCCAAGGCGATGGCTAGGGTCACATTGCTGATCAGCCACCAGACGCGGTGCTGCGCCGCGAAAATGTCGGGGAAAATCATAAAAAAGCCGTCCATCGGAGGATGGACGGCTTGATAGAAAAACAAAAGCCTGGATTGTCTTTACGGAGCGTAAGTAACTGTGCGGGCACCGGCCACACCAGTAATCGTGACGGTGACGCCCTGCGTGTAGAAAGCGGGATAGGTCTCGCTCGCTACAGTGTTGATCGCCTTCACGTAGTTCGTCGCACCAAGCAGTGAAGCCTGCGCGGCCGTGGAAACACCATTTTCCAGGAAGAATTGGTCCGCAGCTGCGGCCAGCTGGCGAGCG
This sequence comes from Opitutaceae bacterium, assembly GCA_023269565.1. Taxonomy (GTDB): domain Bacteria; phylum Verrucomicrobiota; class Verrucomicrobiia; order Opitutales; family Opitutaceae; genus JAHFTD01. Next base: position 30,874 of record JAHFTD010000022.1, read on the forward strand.
TTGTTCAGGACGGTCTTGTCCTGCGAAGCTTGGCGAACCTTCTGGAACGCCGGAATGGCCATCGCGGCCAACAGGCCGATGATGACCACGACAATCATGATTTCTACGAGGGTGAAGCCCTTGCTGGAGCGTTGTGTATTCATTGTTATGCGGGGGTTATCTGTTTAGTTAGTTCAATGCTCATTATTGAGCAGGGGCATTAGTATTTTTCTTCGCCGCAATGACAAGTCTAATTTATTGCAACAATAAAATAAGCCCAGCTCCCATTGGGCTGGGCTTGGAAGTAACTGGTGATACGGCGTTACGGAGCGTAAGTAACCGTGCGGGCACCGGCCACACCAGTAATCGTGACGGTGACGCCCTGCGTGTAGAAAGCGGGATAGGTCTCGCTCGCTACAGTGTTGATCGCCTTCACATAGTTCGTCGCGCCAAGCAGTGAAGCTTCGGCGGCCGTGGAAACACCATTTTCCAGGAAGAATTGGTCCGCAGCTGCGGCCAGCTGGCGAGCGTTGTTCAGGACGGTCTTGTCCTGCGAAGCTTGGCGAACCTTCTGGAACGCCGGAATGG
>JAHFTD010000105.1 GCA_023269565.1 Opitutaceae bacterium
CCGACACCTTCCAGGTCCTCGCCGGCGAGCCCGCCGCGCAGGACATCCTCGACGGCGTCGACACGAGCTGGGCCCGCTTTCCCGGCGGGGCGGAGATCGGCGCCCTCGCCGACGACCTCATCGCCAAGTTCAATCCGCAAAACCCCGCCGCCAGCGTGCCCGCACTACTTGCCGTGCGCACCAAGGTCATCGGGCTGCCCGCAATCGACTCGCGCCTGATCGAAAAACGCCAGAAGCTCGACCGGATCCTGCAGGCCTGCCTCGGGCTGTTCGTCGAGACGACCGTGCCCGCCGCGCAGGCCGTGCCCGGCGAGACCCTCAAGTTGAAACACAGCGTCACCGCCCGTGCCGGCTTTCCCGTGCGCTGGTTGGGAGTGCATTACCGGCGGGAAGTGCGTGCCCCGGCGGGCCGGGACGAATCGTTCGCGGCGCCGGTCGAACTAAAGCCCGGCGAGGTCGCCACGCGCGAGGCCGCACCCGAGCTTCCCCTCGAGACTCCGCTCACGCAACCCTACTGGCTGCGCGAGGCCGGCACCGACGGCATGTTCCGGGTCGACGACCCCGCGCTCATCGGCCGCGCCGAGAATCCCCCCGCGTTTCCCGTCGAGCACGTCTTCGAGGTCGGCGGCCAGACCATCGTGGTGGACGACGAGCCCGTGCAGGTCATCACCGATCCCGTCCGCGGCGAGATCCGCCGCCGGCTCGAGGTCATCGCTCCCGTGGCGCTCAGTTGGGTTCAGCCGCTCGAACTGTTCGCGCCGGGAGCGACCAAGGCCGTCACTCTTGAACTGACCGCCGCGCGCGGCGAGGCCGCCGGCACGCTGCAGCCCGAGGTGCCCGCCGGCTGGCAGGTCGCGCCCGCCGCCCAGGAATTCAAGCTCACCGCCGTGGGCGAGCGGACCCGTTTCACCTTCAACGTCACGGCGCCGGCCGCGCCTTCCGAGGCGCGCCTCAGGATTCGCGCCACGATGGGTGAGCGGCGTTACCACCGCAGCCGGGTGGAGATCAGTTACGACCACATTCCCGTGCAGGTGCTGCAGGACTCGGCGGAGCTCAAGCTGGTCGCCTTGGACGTGGCGACCAAGGCCCGGAGCATCGGCTACCTGCCCGGCGCAGGCGACGACATCCCCGCCGCGCTGCGGCAGCTCGGCTGCACGGTGACGGTGCTCACGGGTGCCGACCTCACGCCGGAAAAACTCGTGGCCTTCGACGCCGTCGTGCTCGGCGTGCGCGCGTTCAACACCCGCACCGATCTCGTGCCGCGGTTGCCCGCGCTCTGGGCGTGGGTCGAGGCGGGCGGCACCGTCGTCGCGCAATACAGCCGGCCCGGGCGCGACCTCAAGACCGACCAGCCCGCGCCGTTTCCGCTCAAGCTCGCCGACCTCCGCGTAACCGATGAGACCGCGGAGATGACCATCCTTGCGCCCGACCATCCCGCTCTCGCCACGCCGAACAAGATCACGGCGGCGGACTTCGAGGGCTGGGTGCAGGAACGCGGCGCGTATTTCGCCAGCTCTTGGGACGACCGTTTCGTGCCGCTCTTTGCCAGCCATGATCCCGGCGAGCCGCCACTGAAGGGCGGCCTGCTCGTCGCGCGACACGGCAAGGGCCATTTCGTTTACACTGGCCTCGGGTTCTTCCGCCAGCTGCCCGCCGGCGTGCCGGGTGCCTACCGGCTTTTTGCCAACCTCGTCTCACTCGGAAAATGAGCCTTTTGCCTCCGGCTGATGACGAAGCCACCGGCCTGCCCGGCTTGCGCCGCTGGCGTTCCGTCTACCTCGTCGTGGCCGGCATCTTCGTCACCTGGGTCATGCTGCTCACGGTGCTGACGAAACTCTATTCGTGAACGCCCTCGATTACCTCGTCTTGCTCGGCGTCCTCGTCGGCATTGCGGCCTATGGCATGTGGGCGACGCGCGGCCACCGCGACCTCCGTTCCTATCTGAAGGGCGGCAACACGCATTGGCTGACCATCGGCCTGTCCGTCATGGCCACGCAGGCGAGCGCCATCACGTTCCTCTCCACACCGGGTCAGGGCTACGAGAGCGGCATCGGTTTCGTGCAGAATTATTTCGGCGCGCCGCTCGCGCTCATCCTCATCGCCGCCGTCTTCCTGCCGATTTACCGGCGGCTGAACGTCTACACCGCCTACGAGTATCTGGGAAAACGCTTCGACCCCAAGACGCGGCTGCTCGGCGCCGGGTTGTTCCTCGTCCAGCGCGGACTCGGTGCAGGCATCACGATCTACGCGCCGGCTATCGTGCTCTCGACGGTCATGGGCTGGCGGCTCGACGCCACGATCGTCTGCAGCGGCCTGCTTGTCATCGCCTACACCGTCAGCGGCGGCAGCGCGGCCGTGAACCTCACCCAGAAATACCAGATCGGCGTCATCTTCGTCGGCATGATTGCCGCCTTCTTCGTGCTGCTCTCGAAACTGCCCGCCGGACTCGGTTTGGGCGACGCCCTCGCGGTGGCCGGCGGCTTCCACAAGCTCGAGGCGGTGGATTTCTCGCTCAACCCCGACCGCCGCTACACCGTCTGGACGGGCGTGTTGGGCGGCATGTTCCTCGCGCTCTCGTATTTCGGCACCGACCAGTCGCAGGTCCAGCGCTACCTCACCGGCGCCTCGCTGCGCGAGAGCCGGCTGGGCCTGATGTTCAACGCCGTGTTCAAGATCCCGATGCAGTTCTTCATCCTGCTGCTCGGCGCACTGGTCTTCGTCTTCTATCAATTCGAGCGCCCGCCGGTGTTCTTCAACCAAGCCGCGTGGCATCAGGCGGCCGCGAACGGCGCCGGTGATAAACTCCGCACCCTGGAGGCGGACTTCAACACCGCCCACGCGGAGAAACAGCGCCATGTGAACGCCTGGCTCGCCGCCCGCCACGCCGGTGACCCCGCCGCCGCCGAGACGGAACGCGCCGCCGCGCTGGCCGCGAACGCCCGCACCGAGGCCGCCCGCGCCGAGACCCGCACCGTCCTCAAAGCGAATGACCCGAAGGCGCTAGCTAACGACTCCGACTACGTCTTCGTCACTTTCATCCTTGGCTATCTGCCCCACGGCGTGATCGGCCTGCTGATGGCGGTGTTTTTTGCCGCGGCCTTTTCCTCCAAGGCCGGCGAACTGAACGCGCTGGGCTCGACCACCGTCGTCGATTTCTACCGGCACGTCGTCAAGCGCGCCGCCTCCGATGCCCATTACGTGACGGCCTCGAAGTGGTTCACGGCGGTGTGGGGTTTCTTCGCCATTGGCTTCGCGCTCTTCTGCAATCTGGCCGAGAACCTCATCCAGGCCACCAACATCATCGGCTCCATCTTCTACGGCGTCGTGCTCGGGCTGTTCCTTGTCGCGTTCTTCGTCAAGTGGGTCTCCGGCACCGCGGTATTCTGGGCCGCCGTCGTGTCGCAGCTGCTGGTGTTCGTGCTCTACGCCACGCTGAGCATTTCCTACCTGTGGTATAACATCATCGGCTGCGCCGCGTGCATGCTGCTCAGTATAATTCTCCAGATGTTTTTACCCCGCATGACACCGGTGGATACGGATAAGGCCACCGTGTGATTCTTACTCTACCCATGTTATCTTTTTCGTGCCATTTCGTGTGATTCGTGGGCACATCCTCCTGATGCCATCCCCCGTCATCTGCTTCGGCCAGCAACCCTGCGGTTTTTTCCCGCGGCGGTTCCTCTACGCCAAGTTTGTGACCGCCCGGAAACTCCAGGCGGAGATCGGCGGCGAGATCGTGTTCTTCCTGCACGACAGCGACCACGACGGCCGGGAAACACAGACGACGCTGCGCCACCGCAAGACCAGCGAGCCGACGACCCTCAACTTCACCTTCGCCAACAAAATCCAGCGCAAGTGGTCGCCGCTCTTCCTCAAGCGCGTCCTCGCCGACTGGCCGGCCCACACCGCGCGCCAGCTCCCGACCTATGTCGATCCGCGCTGGGTCGAGGCCTTCAAGCAGGTCACCGCCACCAACGCCGCCGACTTCTGCCTCGAGATGTATCGCCGTATGGGCTTGCTCGACGGCATCAGGATCGTCCGTTCGGGCGATCCGGCGGTCCGGCGCACCGCGTGCGACGTGACGGATTTCTTCGTCGACGTGCCGCACGAGGGCGAGGTGGTCCGCGCGCGGATGAAGGACGGCGCGCTGAAGCTCCACGAAGGTGGCAACAGCTACGTGACACTGCCCACGACCGAATTCGCGAAGGTGCAGGTCAGCCCGACGCGGGACAGCCGCCTGCGCTGGATGCAGTCCGTGATCCACTGCACGCACTACATCGCGGGTGCAGGCGAACAGGCTTACTTGAATAAAGCCGACGCGCCTGAGATAACTTTCGTCAACCGCGACCCCATTGACCGCTCCGATGAAGCTTACACCGAACTCCCCGCCTGAACCCCTCCTCGCCTTTGGCGCGCATCCCGACGACATCGAGTTCGGCGCCGGTGGCATCATCGCGCAGGAGACCCGCGCCGGCCGGCGCGTGCATTTCGTCGTCTGCTCGCGCGGCGAGACCGGCACGAACGGCACGCCCAGGCAGCGCACCGCCGAGGCCCAAAAGGCGGCCCAGCTCCTCGGCGCCACGATCGAGTTCATCACGCTCGACGGCGACGCCCACCTTGAAATCAAGGCCGCCCACGCCATCAAGCTCGCCGGCATCATCCGCCGGGTAAAGCCGGGCATCATGCTCGCACCCACCGTCGCGCAGAACCAGCACCCCGACCATTGGCGGCTCGGCACCCTCGTGCGCGACGCCACCCGGCTCGCCCGCTACGGCGGCCTCAAGGAACTGCGCAAGCTGCGGCCACACGCCATCGGGCAGCTGTTTTTCTACGCGCTCGGGCCCGGCTCCGAACCCACGGACATCGCCCCGGTGCTCATCGACATCTCCGCGCCCGAGGTCGTCGCTACCTGGCAGGCTGCAATGGAAGCCCATGTTTCCCAGATGAAGACGCGCAATTATGCCGAGCTGCAGCTCGCCCGCGCGCACGTGCACGGACTGAACGCCGGCCTTGCCTGCGCCCAGTTGCTCTACCCTAACGATCCGCTGGTCTTCGACTCCCTCGCACCACTCAGCCGGTCAGCCCGGAAATTTTGACCACGGATTTCACGGATGAGCACGGATCATACAACCTCCTTTTGTCATTCTGAGCGTAGCGCAGAATCCAGCAAGATGTTCGCTGGCGTTGATCATCAGGGATTCTGCGCTACGCTCAGAATGACCGGTTGTGGGGATTGTGCCATTATCCGTGTAATCCGTGGTTAAAAAGACATGCCTGACCGCCCGCTCAAGATTGGCATCACCTGCTACCCGTCCGTCGGCGGCAGCGGCATTCTTGCCTCCGAGCTGGGCGAAGAACTCGCGGCGCGCGGCCACGAGATCCACTTCATCAGCTATGATCCGCCGTTCCGCATGCCGGTCGGCCCGCGCGTGTTTTTCCACCCCGTGGTGGTCAACAGCTACGACCTCTTCAAGTATCCCGACTACACGCTGCCGCTCTCGGTGAAGATGGCCGAGGTCAGCCGCGACCACGGGCTCGACGTGCTGCACGTCCATTACGCCGTGCCGCACGCCACCGCCGCCTTTCTCGCCCGCTCGATGCTGCACGAGGAGCACCGGTTGAAAATCATCACGACGCTGCACGGCACCGACACCACGCTGCTCGGCCGCGACCCGGGCTACGGCCCCGCCATCCGCCACGCGTTGGAACAATCCGACGCCATCACCACGGTTTCGGAGTTCATGCGGCGGGAAACCGTGCGCCTGCTGGGCGTCAAACGCCCCATCGAGGTCGTCCACAATTTCTTTGAGCCGCACCCGGCGCCGCGCCCGCGGGCGGACATGCGCCGCGATCTCGGCCTGGCCGACGGCGAGGCGATGCTGCTGCACCTCTCGAATCTCCGCGCTCTGAAGCGCGTCGACCTGATGCTCGCCACGGTCGCCCGTCTCGCCCCGCGCAACCGCTTCAAGCTCGTCGTTCTGGCGGGCGGCAATCCCACGTTGCTAATTGCCGAGGCTGCTCGCCTGGGCATCGCCGACCGGATCGTCGTGCGCGAGCGCGTGACGGACATCGAGGACTACCTGCAGGCGACCGACCTCGGTCTCTTTACTTCGGAGACGGAGAGTTTCTGCCTGAGCATCCTTGAGCTGATGAGCATGGGCTGCCCGAGCGTGGCGTTTGCCGTCGGGGGAATCCCTGAGGTAACCATCTCGGGCGAGACCGGCCTGCTCGTGCCGTTTGACGACACTGCCGCTCTCGCCGCCGCCGCGGAGTCATTAATCAAGGATCCCGTCCGCCGCGCCGCGCTCGGTCAAGCCGCCCAGAAACGCGCCCGCGAACACTTCTCCGCCGCCGCCATTATCCCGCGCTACGAGGCGCTCTACCGGCAGGTGTGCTCGGGGTAGCTAAAGCAGCCACAATTCATCATTCGCCGAACCAGCCCAGGAACTGCCGTGCAGCGATGAGTAACAGCATTCCGATCAACGGGCTGACTGCCAAACTCGGCACAAATACCTTCCTGCCAATAGACAACTGCTGATAGTGGGCTTCAATCGTCTCTGGCGCCTGCAATTCGGGAATTCTGCGAAGGCCTGCACCTACAACTGCGCTCCCCGTAAGTAGTGCAATCGCACTAAAGATCATCAGCTCCAATCGGTTTCGCCCGAAAAAATTACGCACCGGAATTCTGAGCACCACATCTCCGAATGTTACCACGAATAACATGACAAATATTAACCAAAGAGCACACATGCTCTTAGCATAATCAGCTGCGGAATCAGCGCCTCGCTGTGGACTCAGCTTCCTAGCGAATTGGTAAGCTATGCAGTAAAGATCCCTAAGCAGGCTAGTCATGTCTTCATGAGGGAGCAAAAGGGACCGAGGCGTGCATACCAAGACCCTTATTGGCCGCGCTTACTTGATCGCAGCGAGTTCGGCGGCGAACAGCTCGCGGGCCTTCGCCTTCGCGTCGGCCAGCGGGAGCTCGCCCTTGTCGAGCTTCGCCAAAAAGCTCTTCTGCGCGAGGTAGTCCTTGTTCACCACGCCGGCCTTGCTCTGCAGCATGCGCCACGCCTTGCGGCGCTCGACGGCGAACAGCACCATCTGGCGCGTCACGGCGTAGCACTGCA
>JAHFTD010000106.1 GCA_023269565.1 Opitutaceae bacterium
GGATTTGCGGCAGGCGGCCGCGACGGTGCGGAGGTTTTTCTCGTTGCGGGCGACCAACGCGAGACGAGCGCCGCGCACCTCGCGCGCGAACGTTCTGGCGATGGCGGCGCCGATGCCCTGTGAGGCGCCGGTGATGAGGACAACGGGACGGATGGCGGCCATGGCGGTCAGCAGAGCAGCGACCCGAAGTCCATGAAGTCGGCGGCGAAGCCGTCCTTCACGCCCTTGCAGATGACGCTCACGGCATCGTGCGAGTGCAGCGACTCGAGGTGCGAGCAGGCGATGCGGAAGTCGGCGATGCGCCGGTCGGCGTCGAACTCGCGGTAGAGCAGCCGGGCGGCGTCCTCGACGAACTTGAGGTAGGCGCCGTTGAGCTCGGCGAAGGCCTGCTCGTCCTCGCGTTTCACCATCACCTGCGTCTCGGTCTGGAGGGCGCGCAGGCAGAGGGCGTGGATGTCCTCGATCCAGATCTTTTTCCCCTCGGCCTCCTCGATGGTCACGCGGGCCTTGCTGCGCTGGGAGTGCGGAACGCTGTAAACGCCGCGGGTGTCGCGCGCATGCTCGGCCAGTTCGGCGGAGCAGGGGCAGGCGGAGGAATAGACAAAGTCGAAATGGATGAAACGCCGGTAGCGGCCGTCGTGGGTCATCACGCCCTCGAAGGCGACCGGATAGAACTGGTAACCCTCGAGTCCGCTGCGGAGCGAGGGCCGCGTCATCGGGTAAGAGAAGGCGATTTTCAGGCGCGCGTCCTTGGTGTCGACGTTGCGGAGGTAGCTCTTGAGAATCTTGCCCATCCACTCGCCGGTGGTGACGCCGTCCTTGTGCTCGTAGAACGACCGCATGATGCGGCTCATGTTGATGCCCTTGAGCTCAGCCTCGAGCGAAACGGTGCCGGTGACACTGGTCTCGAGCGTAAGGATTTTTCCCGCCTTGGTGCGGTAACGGAGCGGCAGCTTGAAGTTGTGGATGCCGACCTGCTGGATGGGGACGTTGGCGCCCTGGATGGCGTCGTGCGCGGCCTCCATCATGTCGGGCAGCGAGGCGCGGTGCCGCGGCGTGGCGCGGAATTTCTTGTCGTAGCCGCGCCGGATGCGCGGGTGCGCTCCGCTCGCGGAGCGGTGGAGATACATTTGTTGCTTGCTCATGTCGTTTTTTGGGTTCGGCGGCCAGGCGGTTGGGACGATAACCGTAGTCCCGCCAACGCGGGATTAGCTGGCCGGGAAAATATGTCAGTTGGGGTCGGGTCCGCGGAAGTCCACGAAGTTGCGCGGCGTCTCGTAGAGGCGGACGTTGTGCAACTCGCCACCGCAGATGTGCGGGGCGATCTGGTGCCAGAACGCGATGGTGAGATTCTCCGTCGAGGGGATGATGTTTTTCAGGAAAGCGACCTCATCGTTGAGGTTGCGGTGGTCGCACAAATCGACGACCGCGTGATGCAGGATGCGCTTGAGCTCGGCGAGGTCGAGGACGTAGCCGGTAACAGGATCGGGCTCGCCGCGCACGGTGACCTCGAGCACGTAATTATGGCCGTGCCAGTGCGGGTTGGTGCAGAGGCCGTATTGCCGCTGGTTCCACGCCTGGCTCTTCGCCGGGTTGTGGAGCCGGTGCGCCGCGTTGAAGTGCACCTGCCGGGTCACGTAGACGGTGCCGCGGAGCGGGCGCACGGCCCGGGGCGCCTTCCGGCGGGAGGTGGTCTTCGGCGGCATGGAGGATCAAGCGAAGCCAGATTGCGCGCTGCGTCAACCCCGGGCTACCCGCCCGGAATTCCGTTGCCCCGCCCGCCGGCCCGACCATTCAATGCGCCCGATGGCGCTTCGTTTCAAAATCCTCGGCAGTGGCAGCGCGGGCAACGCGGCCTTCCTGCAGACCGACGGCGCCCGCGTGCTCGTCGACGCCGGGTTTTCCGCCCGGCGCCTCGGCGAGATGCTGGAGGAAATCGGCGAATCGCTCGACCGGATCGACGCCATTTTCCTGACGCACGAACACAGCGACCACGCGGCGGGGCTCGGCGGTCTCGCGCGTTTCCCGCACATCCGGGTCTTCGCCAACCGCGCCACGGCACAGGCCGTGCAGACGGGCCTCACGCACCGGCCGCAATGGCAGGTCTTCGAGACCGGCGCCTCTTTCCTTTTCCGCGACCTCGAGGTTAGCGCGTTCTCCGTGCCGCACGACGCGGCCGACCCGGTGGGCTTCGTCTTTGCGCACGGCCACGGTGACCTGCTGTCGCCGCGCCGGAGCGTGGCGTGGCTGACCGACCTCGGCCACGCTCCGCTTCATGTGCACGAACGGCTCCGCGGCGCCGACGTGGTCGTGCTCGAGGCCAACCACTGCCCGCGCCTGCTCGAGGCGGACACGAAGCGCCCCTGGTCGGTCAAGCAGCGCATCAGCGGCCGGCACGGCCACCTCTCCAACGCAGGGGCGGGCGAATTGCTGGCCGCCGTGGCGGACGCGCGGTGGCGGCACGTTTTCCTCGCCCACCTCAGCCGCGACTGCAATTCGCCGGCGGCGGTCGAAGCCGCCTGCGCGGCGGCGCTGGCGGCGCGAGGCTGCGGGTTCACCGTGGTGGCGGCGGGCGGCAGCGCGCCGTTCTACGAATTCGCCTGAAAATCCCTGACCGCCGCATGCTCAGTGCGTGTGGCCTTTCTTCAGGCTCCGGCGGTGCGCGATGCTATACATCAGGAAGCCGCCGATGATGCCGAACGGCACCATATAGTAGAAGAAGTAGGTCCAGCCCGTGGCGTCGAGCACCCACCCGAGCACCTTGAGCGCGATGGCGGCGCCGAAATACTGGAACGAGTCGATGACGCCGGAGGCGAAGCCGGCCATCTTGCGCCCGCCGATGTCCATCGCCGCCGCCGGCCCGAGCAGCGAGTGCGTGGCGTTCGCCGTGAAGGAGATCATGATGAACGAGGTGACAATGGCGGCCGTGCTGTGCGCCTGCGCCGCCACGAGGATGACGCCGACCTCCAGCCCGTAAACCCACGCCGCCACGGGCGCGCGCCGCCCCTGGAAAACCGTGTCGGAGATGTAGCCGGAGAGCAGCGAGCCAGCCGAGGCGACGAACGGGATGAGGAAGCCGGTGATCTGGAACGCCGTTGATTTCATGTCCAGATGCTGCACCTCCTGCAGGTAACGGGGAAACCACTGGTCGATGCTCTGCCGCACCGCGCCGGTGCAGGAATACGCGGCGGCGATGATCCAGACGACGCGGTTGGTGACGATCTGCTTGAACACCGTCGTGATCTCGCCGCGGATGTCGGCGTCGTCGTGGTCGGACTCGCCCTTGTGCACGCCGTGGAAGCCGGCCTCCTCCGGCGTGTCCTTCACCACCAGGGCGAGCACGACTGCCACCAGCGAGGCGACGCCGGCGGGAATCCAGAACAGCCAGCGCCAGTGCAGCGGTGGCACCTGCCACATGCCGAGGAAGGTGAAGCCCGCCAGCAGCGCCGGGCCGAGCTTGAAGATGCCCAGCCGGCCGAGATTGATCATGAACCCGAAGATGCCCGCGAACGTGCCGCGCTCCGTCTGGCTGAACCACGCGGCGTTGATCTTGATGAAGCCCGGCGAACCGAACGCCTGCGAATACCCGTCGAGCCCGCGCAGCACCACGAACAGCCAGAGCATCCCCCAAAACGAGGCCGCGCCGAAGAGCAGGTTCATCACCACCGTGCCGACCGCGCCGATGAGCATCGCGCGCTTGCCGCCGAGCTTGTCGGTCAGCAGGCCGTTGATGATCTGGCCGCAGGCGTAGGCGAAAAGCTGCACCGAGATGATGCTGCTCATGTCCGCCTTCGTGAAGTGGAACTCGTCGGCGATCGCCTTGTTGGCCAGCGTCAGGTTGTAGCGGCACAGGTAGTAGCTCGTATACATCAACCCGACCACGCCCCAGTTCAGCCCGCGGCGGGGCCGGAAGCCCGGCGGCAGCTTGGGGTGCCGGGCGGGACTGTCCAACGGGGGCGGGGTGTCCATGGGCGTGCTGGTTTAACTGAATTGCGCCCCGCTGCACGAAAAATCCCACCGGCGGCTTTTGTTTGCGGAGATGCCGGCAACCCGTTTCACTCCCCGCCCGTCATGGCCGACTTCCGCCGCACCAAGATCATCGCCACGCTCGGCCCCGCGACGGAGAGCGAAGAGATGCTCGTGAAGCTCATCGCCGCCGGTGTCGATGTCGTGCGCCTCAACATGGCGCACGCCACGCATGACTGGACCCGCACCATCATCCGCCGCATCCGCGCCGCTGCCCGCACTGCCGGCCGCGAGGTCGCCGTCATGATGGACATCAAGGGCCCCGAGATCCGCACCGGCGACCTGGCCGTGCCGCTCGAGCTGAAGACCGGCGAGGTCTTCGACTTCACCGTCAAGCCCGGCGCCGACCGCGAGAACGCCGTCGAGATCCGCTCCGTCGACGTCAACTACCTCAACCTCGTCAACGATATCCGCGTAGGCGACACCGTGCTCGTCGACAACGGCCTCATCCGTCTCGAGGTGCTCGAGAAGCACGACGCCCACATCCGCTGCCGTGTCCTCACGCCCGGGCCCCTCTCATCGCGCCGCCACATCAACCTGCCCGGCGTCCACGTCAACCTCCCCTCTTTCACCGAAAAAGACCGTGGCGACACGCTCGTCGGCATTGAGGAGAGTGTTGACTTCATCGCGTTGTCCTTCGTCCGCGAGGCTGCGGACATCACCAGCTTGCGCAGCTTCCTCCAAGAGCACAATTCGCTCGCCCGCATCGTCGCCAAGATCGAGGACCAGTCCGCCATCGACAACCTCGACGAGATTATCCGCGCCACCGACGTCCTCATGGTCGCCCGCGGCGATCTCGGTATCGAGGTGCCTTTTCAGGAATTGCCCGTCATCCAGCGCCGTGCCGTGCGCACCTGCCTCTCCATCGGCCGCCCCGTCATAATCGCCACGCACATGCTCGAGTCAATGATCGGCCAGCCCCTCCCCACCCGCGCCGAGATCACCGACGTCGCCAATGCCGTTTACGAACAGGCCGACTGCGTGATGCTCTCCGGCGAGACCACCGTTGGCAAATACCCGCTCGAAAGCGTGGCCGTGCTCGACACCGTCGCCCGCCGCATCGAGGAGGAACTCGCCAACGACTTCCCCGAGCCCGCCGTGTTTCTGGACGAGCGCCTGAAGGTCCTCCGCGCCGCTGTCGTCCTAGCAAACCAGATCCCCCACGCCCTCATCCTGGTTTTCACCCGCCACGGCACCACCGCCGCCGGCCTCGCCGCCCACCGCCCCGCCCGCGCCGCCATTCTCGCTGTCACCGATTCGCTGGCGACTCTCCGCCACCTCAAGCTGGTCCGCGCCGTCGAGCCGTTCCTGCTTACGCCCTTTGGCGATCCGGAGAAGACCATCGAGCGCGCCACCGCCTCGCTGCTCCAGCAGGGCCGCATCCAGCTGGGCGACAAGCTTGTCATCGTCTCCGATGTGCAGGCCAAGGACCGCCGCATCGACTCGATCCAGCTTCGCACCGTCCAATGATCCGCCCCTCTTCCCTTCTGCTCGCGCTCGCCCTCGCGGCGCAAGCTGCCAACCTCACGCCCAAGACGGCGGACTTCATCGCTCCGACGGCGCTCGACATCCCCGCGCTGCTTCCGCCGCCGCCCGCGGCGGGTTCGCTCTTTGCCAGCGCCGAACTCGAGCTGGCCGCCAACCTCGCCCGCGACCGCTCCCCCGCCCAGGGCAACCTTGCGCACTATTATGACGAGCAGGAGGTCTTCCGTCTGCTTGTCCCAGTGCTCGGCGACTGGTGCTACGCGCAGAACCTTCCGCGCACCGCCGCCGTCTTTGCGCAAGCCTATGCCGAAGCGACGCCGATAGTCGAACGCGCCAAGGCCGGTTGGATGCGCCCGCGACTCTATCTGGCCAACCCGGCCATCGTCCCTTTCATCGAACGACCGCACAACACCTCTTACCCCAGCGGGCATAGCACGCGTTCGATGATGTGCGCCGTGCTGCTCACCGAGCTCCTCCCCGACCACGCCGCCGATTGGGAGCAACAGGCCGCGCTCGTCCGCTGGAGTCGCCAGGTCGGCAGTGCGCATTATCCGAGCGACACCATCGCGGGAAAAATCCTCGGCGAGGCCATCGGCCGCGAGATGCTCAAGTCCCCCAAGCTCCAGATCGCGCTGGTGGAGGTCCGAGCGGAACTGACCGCCCAGCTCGCCGCGCACCCGCCGCCGCAGCCGCGTTTCTACTCCGCCAGCGAACTAAACCTCCGCGCCCTGCTCGAGCCGCCGCCCGCACCCGACTCGCCCTTTACCCGCGCAGAACTCGACGTGCTGGTCGAACTCCAGGCCGGGCGCACGCCCGAGCAGGCTGCCCGCTGCAAGCGGATCGAGGGCGAGGATCTTTTCCTTTTCGGCAGCGAGGTCGTGGGTCCGTGGTTCAATGCTGCCGCGTTGCCGAAAACCGCCGCGCTCTTCGCCGCCGTGCAGGAGGATTTCCGCATCGTCAACCGCACCTCGAAAGCCCTCTGGTCGCGCCGCCGGCCGTCGTTCCTCGATCCACGACTCAAACCTTGCGTTGAGTTCGCCGACTCTCCGGCCTATCCGAGCGGTCACGGCATCCAGTCAGCCCTCTGGTCCGCGCTGCTCGGCGAGCTCATGCCGGAACATGCCGGCGGCTTTCAGCAACGCGCGGCCGAGACGCGTCGCTACAAGCTGCTGTCGGGCGTGCATTATCCGAGCGACCTCACCGCGGGACAGACCGTCGGCGAAGCGCTGGGCCGCGCAATGCTGCGGTCGCCGAAGCTGCGCGCGGAACTCGAGGCCGTTCGTGCCGAACTCGCGCTTTATCTCCAGAAGAGGGCTGCGTAAGACGGCTCTTCATCTTGAAAATGCCGTCTGCCGCGTAACCTCCGCCGCTCATCGGAGTATTACCGACGAATAACGCATTCCGCGCGGGTTTCGCTAAGAAATCCGCATCCCATCCGTGGTTACCTTCATGCCCCGACATTCCCGTCTTCTTTCCGCCCTGCTTTGGCTGGGCGCCAGCTCGCTGGCGGCCGCGCCGTCGCTCGAGGTGCGCCCGACCGCCACGCCGCCCAAGATC